>NZ_CBTJ020000033.1 GCF_001051235.1 Candidatus Competibacter denitrificans Run_A_D11
GATAAACTATATTTTTTATCAGAACCCCACTGTTTAAAAAAGTAGGCCAAAGAAACACTAAAAAGATAAAGCCAGTTAAAAAATATAGAGGTGCAATACGTGCTAATCTTCTTCTAAGGTAAATTTTGTAAAAATCGCTCCCATAGTTTTTAAACAACTGTAATGCGGCTAATGTAATCAAAAAACCACTGATTACAAAAAATAGATCAACGCCTAACCAGCCAATACGAAACCAAAGTAACGGCCCCTCCACAGGAAAGTTTTTCCAAGGGAAAAATTCAATAACATGATAGACCAAAACCGATAGAGCAGCAAAAGCGCGCAATAAATTAATGTTATCGAAATACATTTAAAAACTACTCCTACTTAACATCAAAATCCCATCTGATTCCCAGTCAATTAAAACATAAAATTTCGTATCCCAACATCTCTGGAAGAAAGTTACATTGCGATTCTCTTCTTTGGCTTTATTTCTTTCATAGGCGGGAGCACTTCATTTCTTCCAGATTTTTTAGTGATTGCTCGAAGTAGTTAGCACAACAATAATGGATTGTTTTAAACTGTATCCCAAATCTCACGGATCACCACACCGACGGAGCCGTAACCCCGTGAACTTTCGAATTTTAATGAGCTTTCTCTTGTTGGCGGGCGTCTTCTGTTGTCCGGTGGCAAGCTCCGGCGCGCCCAACGTACCTGAAGCCACGCCGACCACGACACCACCCCCGAAGCGGTTTAATTTTGCCGATGTTCGACGTCGTGCCGAAGTGCTGGCTACCCAACCCTTCCAGGAAACAGGCACCAACCTACCCGATTTCCTCGCCAAGCTAAACTACGACCAGTATCGGGATATTCGCTTTAGGGCCGAGAAAACCCTATGGCGAGATGCTGGACTACCCTTCGAAATTCAGTTCGCCCCGCTCGGCTTCCTCTTCAACCGACAAGTCGCCATCAATATCGTCGCCGATGGTGACAGCAAGCCGGTTGAGTACACCAACGACCTGTTCGATTACGGCCACAATCAAGTGCCCGATAACCTGCCCAAGGATTTGGGATTTGCCGGTTTCAAGGTGCTCTATCCCCTACACACCGACAGCCATTACGACGAAGTGGCCGTTTTCCTCGGCGCCAGCTATTTTCGTGCCGTCGGCCAAGGCCAAAACTACGGCCTATCCGCGCGGGGTCTCGCCCTCGACACCGGTCTGCCCAAACCCGAAGAATTTCCCTATTTTCGTGAGTTCTGGCTGGAAAAACCGGGTAAGGATGCCACCGAACTCACGGTTTATGCCCTGCTGGACAGCCAGAGTGTCACCGGTGCTTACCGTTTTGCCATCAAACCAGGTGTGGCCACCCAAATGGAGGTCAAAGCGAGCATTTTCGCGCGCAACAAAGTCCAGAAATTCGGCGTAGCGCCTTTAACCAGCATGTTCTTCCATGGTGCTCTCAACGAGCGGTTCTTCGATGATTTCCGCCCCCAAGTCCATGACTCGGACGGCCTGTTGCTCGCTAGCGGCAATGGCGAATGGATCTGGCGACCACTCAACAATCCGGCGCGGCTGCGCATCAGCGCCTACCAGGACAACAATCCGCGGGGCTTTGGCTTGTTGCAGCGTGACCGCAGCTTCGATAACTATCAAGATCTGGAGGCACGCTACCAAATCCGGCCCAGCATTTGGGTGGAACCGCTGGGCGAATGGGGCAAAGGCTCGATACAGTTGATCGAGATTCCCAGTGACGCCGAGCGCTACGACAATATCGCTGCGTTTTGGGTCCCGGAAAAACCCGTCGAAACCGGCCAGCAACTGGAGTTCAGCTATCGCCTTTCCTTTTTCCTTGATCTACCGACCCTATCACCCGGCGGTCGGACGCTGGCCAGCCGAATCGGCGCCGGCGGAGCGGGCGATCTTAATCCCGAAATTCGGCGATTTGTGATCGATTTCAGCGGTGAGACGCTTGCCAAACTGGCGGAAAATACGCCGGTGCAAGCTATCGTTAGCGCTTCCGCCGGTCAGATTCAAAACGTCGTGGTCCATAAAAACGCCCACAGTAACGGGTGGCGTTTATCCTTCGAACTGCTGCCCCAAGGGGTTGATCGATCCGAGCTGCGTTGTTTTCTCAAGCTTGGCAACGACGTGCTGACCGAAACCTGGAGCTACCAGTGGACCGTAGCAAAATAAGCACGGGACACCACTATCTGGCGCCACCCGTCGCTGCACCGTCGAGTGAGTTGCTGTTCGGTCGGCTTGGAGCCTACTGGCAAACCCTGGGAGTGACTGATCCGGCCCAGGTACAAGCGCTGACTGAACAAGTGTTGCGGCGCGCGGCCGAGCTTCCAGAGACTCCAGCACTCGATCCGTTGGCGCGGGCGCTGATGGTCTGTGGGGATCTGTTGGATGAGTGGCTAGCACGGGTGCTCGAACTGCCCCGCCCCTCACGGCAACTGGCTGCCGCCCGCGCCGCGCTGCTGAGCGGTGTGGCTCCAGACTGGCCCAAAGCACTGTTTGCCCCCCCCGGTGAAGCGATGGATCATCTGCTGGACACCCTACGAGTGGCCATTGCTGAGCCAACGCCACCCCCAATAGCCAGCGCCATGCCGACCCAGCGGATCAGGTCATTTTCGCTATTGGGCTTGTTGCGCGTACTGTGGCGTAAGCTGTTTGGCGGCTGATCGACACCCCCCATCTGGAATTCACAACATGGCTAATTCCGTTCAAACCCCGGAGCCAATCGGACATGCGCTCCGGCAGGCGGGGTTTTTCGCCCTCGTCATTTTAAGCACGCTCATCGCGCTTGGCTTGCTGGTCAGTGTGTTCCACACCGACGGCCTCAGCCCTATTGAATTGCTGCTGCTGCTCTTATACGCCATCCTGTTTTCTTGGATCTGCATTTCGTTTTGGTCGGCGTTGATGGGATTTTTCATCCTGTTGTTTGGCCGTGACCGTTGGGCCATTTCCCGGCAACCCGGTACGTCGCCTGATCCGACCGCACCGCCACCGCGTACCGCGATCCTAATGCCGATCTATAACGAGGACTCGCAACGGGTCTTCGCTGGCTTGCGGGCTACCCATCAATCCTTGGTGGACACCGGCCAAAGCGACGGTTTCGACTTTTTTATTTTGAGCGATACCAGAGACCCGGACGTGTGGGTCGAAGAGGAACTGCGTTGGCAGGATATGGTCCGCGCTCTGGATGGCAAGGGGCGGATCTTTTATCGAAATCGGCCGGAAAACACCAGTCGCAAAACCGGCAATCTGGAAGATTTTTGCACGCGCTGGGGTGGCCATTACCGCTACATGATCGTCCTGGATGCCGACAGCATCATGAAAGGCAGCACACTGGTCGAGATGGTACGCCTGATGGAAAACCATCCGGGCGTCGCCCTAATCCAAACGCCGCCGGTGCCGGTCAACCGTGAATCCCTGTTTGCCCGCATCCTGCAATTCGCCGGTGGTATTTATGGACGCATGTTCACCGCTGGCCTGAACTATTGGCAGTTGGGTGAAAGCAACTACTGGGGCCACAACGCGATTATTCGGATTCAGCCATTTCTCGATCACTGCGGCCTACCCAAACTGTCAGGCCGTGAACCGTTTGGCGGCGAAATTCTCAGCCACGATTTTGTGGAAGCCGCCCTGTTGCGGCGAGCCGGTTGGGAGGTGTGGCTAGCCTACGATCTGGACGGCAGCTACGAGGAAATCCCGCCAACGCTGATCGACTACGCCAAGCGCGACCGCCGCTGGTGCCAGGGCAATATGCAGCATCTGCGATTGGCAGTGTCGCGCGGCCTCAACGGTATTAGCCGTCTGCATTTCATCATGGGGGTGATGTCCTATGCGGCCTCGCCACTCTGGCTGCTCTTCCTGGTCGCTACGGGTGTTGACGCTTATCTGCAAACCCAACAGGAGCTGGTGTATTTCTTCGGGCAAAACTGGATGCCGGTCTGGCCGGTGTCTTTTGCTGTCGAAATGACCACCGTCCTCTTGGTCACGTTGACCATGCTGTTCTTACCCAAACTGCTGGCACTGTTGCTGCTACTCAAAGACGCGAAGTTGCTGCGCGCCTATGGCGGACTGGCGGCGGCGACCTGGAGCGTGATCCTGGAGACGGTCTTCTCAGTGCTCACCGCTCCCGTATTGATGCTGTTTCAAACCAAATTCGTGCTGGCGATCCTGATGCGTCGTGCGGTCGGTTGGCCTCCGCAGCAACGCGGCGACCACATGACCAGCTTTAAGGAAGCCGCTTTAGCCCATGGGGGCCATACCCTGATTGGGATTGTGACCGGTGTACTCAGCTACTGGTATGTGCCAGCATTCTTTTGGTGGTTCACCCCCGTACTGGTCGGTTTGATCCTTTCGATTCCGGTCTCGATGCTCTCCAGCAGCATCGCTTTGGGCCGCCAAGCGCGTGAACTGGGTCTCTTCCTCACCCCCGAAGAAACTGAACCGCCGGCCGTGTTGCGCTATTTGGCGGAGAATCTGGAAGATGACGAGCCGGTATTGCCAGTGCTGCGCGATCAACCGCGCAGTCGTTTCGTGCAGGCTCTGACCGATCCCTACGTCAATGCTCTGCATCTTTCGCTGTTGCCAGAACGAGAGCCTCCCGGCAAGCGGCGTCGCCACTATCTAGAAGGTTTGATCCATCATTTGGAGGAGGAAGGGCCGGACAGTATGAGTGCCGCGCAAAAGCGTGATTTGATTGCCGATCCAGAGTCGTTGCAACGCCTACACGCGCTGTTTTGGAGTCGGCCGCCAGCCGATGCGGGGGCGTTACCCTAAGCGCTCAGGCACTCTTTCTAAAAACTCGCTCTATGGCGAGTGCATACCATATTTCCGATAGATCTGTCGCAGTTCGGCCTTGGCAGCGCGGAGAGAGCGGGACCGGTTGGCTGGTGTTTCGACGCTTGACGCCGACAAACGGCGGATATCGGCGTTGAGGTTGTCGATTTTTGTCTGATCCTCGTAACCGATGTAGACCGGTTCTCTGCTTTTAGCCCGGTTACGGTGGTTCGTTGGGCGGTCCAGTTCGCTGACCGAAACCCCTCGGTTGAGGGCGCGCAGCTCACGCAACCGGCGCGTAGCCCGCCTCAAATCACCCACATTATCGATTTTGCCGGACGGCGCGGGTCGTGACGGAATATCGAGGGTTTGGGCCGATTCCGTACCGACCGGTGGTGACTGATTGCCATAATGGACTCGCCCTTCGGCATCGGTCCATTTATACACTTGCGCCTGCGCCGAGCCGTTTAAGACCAGCACAATCGCTAGGTGGCCTAGCAACGCCAGCCGCTTCCGTCGCCCCATGCGCAACGTCCCGACCACCAACGCTGTCATTCGTTTCAGCAGCATGTCTCTTGCCTCCCATCCAGCCCGCGTGCCAGACGTTTAGCGAAATGTTATGTTGCCTCGCCAAGAGTCACGAGATACCTCTCGACAGAGGACATCTTCCGAGCCGACTGCTCCTGCGAACAGGTTGCTAAAAAACTGGTTAATACCAGCCTTGCAGTTAATATTAAGGTGAAATTGCAGAGAGGTTGGTCAGGGTGTTACGAAAAAGCCGACAAAGTACTGCCGCTATGCAACCAGGCAATCCACCGCTCCACCGTAAGGAGCTTGTGATCGAACATGATGCGAGACTCTCTCAGGCTGAGCAAGGATAGTCCAGATATGCCAAAACACTATGAATACAACAACGCCCGCTGCCGACTGATCTCCCTGTGGTCTTCGCGCGTGCTGCCTATCGGCCTCCTTACGGTAATCTTGTCCATGCTGCCCTTCACTATTCTCGCTGCCCCCGGCGGCACTACTCCGGCTTCCACCATCGACCCATCTAGTGGCCGCACGCCGACCCTCTTGGATGATTTTGAAGATCTGAGCGGCTGGACGGTTGCCGTTTCCAACGGCGCCCGCCTTGAAATAGCCCAAGATACCGGCCGCAACGGCCGAGCGATGCGGCTGGATTTCGAATCGGTGGATGGTGCCAGTTGGCTGATCGCCCGCAAAACCTTTCATCTGCGCCTGCCCGATAATTATGCTTTTCACTTGTTTGCGAAAGGCAATACACCGGCTGTGGATTTCGAGTTTAAGTTGGTGGATGCCAAGCAAAACGTCTGGTGGTATAAACAGCGAGAGCGCAAATTTTCAGACGATTGGCAGCAAATCACCGTCAAAAAGCGCCATCTGAGTTTTGCCTGGGGACCCGGTGGTGCGTTGGAAGAAGTGACCACTATTGAGTTAGCCATCGTGCCGGGCGGCGCGGCCAAAGGCTCGGTCTGGATTGATGAGCTGACGATGGAAGAACGCGAACCGGCACATGCTTACAGCCAAAACCCGACCATCGGTGCGTCTACCACGGCTGAGGGCTACACTCCAGAAGGCATTCTCAATCCCGATCACAGCACCCATGGCTGGCACAGCGGCACGTTGGCCGAAAGCCAATGGTTGTCTCTCGATTTTCTGCGGCCCCACGAATATGGGGGGTTGGTGATCGACTGGCACCCCGACGATTACGCCGTCAATTATGAGGTGCAGGCTTCCAATGATGGCGACGCTTGGGACACCATTTATACCGTGCGCGACGGCAACGGCCGGCGGGATTATCTCTACCTGCCGGAAGCCGAATCGCGCTACCTGCGCCTTAATCTGCAACGCAGTAGTCGGAGCCAGGGGTACGGCATCAGCCGAATTCAGGTTCAATCATACGAATTTTCGACCTCGCAGAATGGATTTTTCGAAGCACTAGCCCGCGATACCCGCCCTGGACTTTATCCCCGCTATTTTCAAGGCCAACAAGCCTACTGGACCGTGGTGGGCACCAGCGGCGATGGCAAAGAAGCGCTGCTTGGTCAAGATGGCGCCCTGGAAGTGGACAAAGGCGGCTTTAGCATTGAACCGTTCCTGTTCACAGATGGCCGCTTGATTACTTGGGCCGACTTGGAACCGGTGCAGGATTTGGCTAACGGCTATCTGCCGATTCCTACCGTGCGCTGGGAACAGGAACACTTCTGGTTTGCCGTCACGGCCTTCACCAGCGGTAAAGCGGGTAAATCCGAGTTACACGCCCGCTACCGCATGGAGAACCTGAGCGCCCAAAGCCGCCACGTTACTCTGTTTCTGGCCGTGCGCCCGTTTCAGGTCAATCCGCCATGGCAGTCGCTCAATATGACCGGTGGCGTCTCTCCGATCCACCGTTTGAATTACGCAAATCGGCTCATCCAAGTAAACGAACCCAGCAAGGCTATTTTCGTTCTAACCAAGCCCGCCCGGTTTGGTGCAGCAGCTTTCGATCAGGGGCCGTTGACCGATTTTCTGACTGAGGGCAAATTGCCGGATCGTACCCGCGTTGAAGACCCGTTAGGTTACGCGGCAGGGGCACTGGAATACAGTTGGGATCTTGAAGCCGGCGAAGTGCGCGAGGTTTTTCTGCGTATCCCGTTCCACAGCACCGAAACCGAGCTGCCTTTGCCCCCAACCGACGCGGATGCCAGCGCTCAGGAAAATCGCTTGCTGGAACAGGCGCGGCGCGATTGGGAATCGCGGCTGGACCGAGTTGGCTTGGAGTTGCCGCCGGTTGCGCGCAAACTGGCTGATACTCTCAAAAGCAATCTCGCCTATATCCTGATCAATCGTGCCGGCCCGGCGATCCAGCCCGGTTCACGCACCTACGCCCGCTCCTGGATTCGTGATGGCGCCCTCACCTCGGCTGCTCTGCTGGGGATGGGCTATACCGAGGAAGTCAGGCAATTTCTGCTCTGGTACACCCCCTACCAGTTGGAGGACGGCAAAGTCCCCTGCTGCGTGGATGCACGGGGCGCCGACCCGGTGCCTGAGCACGATAGTCACGGCCAGCTTATTTACGCAATCATGGAGTATTACCGCTACACCCGTGATGTCGGGTTCCTGCGCCAGATGTGGCCACATGTGGTCAAAGCGGTGGGTTATATTGAATTTCTACGTCGGCAGCGCCTCACGGAGCGTTATCGGACCAATCCGGCGGACGCCGCTTACTGGGGGTTAGTCCCTGAATCGATCAGCCACGAAGGCTATTCCAGCCATCCGCGCCATTCTTATTGGGATAACTTTTTTATCCTACGCGGCCTGAAAGACGCAGCAACCATTGCGGTCGTACTGGGCGAAGACGAACAGGCGACCCGATTTGCCGCACTGCGTGATGCCTTCCGCAAAGATCTGTATGCGTCAATCCGCGAAACTATCAAGAACCACCAGATCGATTTCATTCCCGGCGCAGTCGAGTTGGGGGATTTCGATCCAACCTCGACCACAGTGGCCGTCGATCCGGGCGGAGAGTTAGGCCGACTACCTCAGCCCGCCTTGGATCGGACCTTCGAGCGCTACTTTGAGAACTTCCGTCGTCGTCGTGACGGTGAGGAGGAGTGGCAAGCGTATACCCCCTATGAATGGCGGGTCGTGGGTACGCTGATCCGGCTTGGATTCCGCGACCGCGCACTGGAAGCTTTAGCATTTTTCATGGATGGCCAGCGGCCCGCTGGCTGGAATCATTGGGCTGAAGTGGTCTGGCGCGATCCCAAGATTCCGCGCTTTATCGGCGACATGCCGCACACCTGGGTCGGTTCCGACTATATCCGCGCGGTACGCAGTCTATTTGCCTACGAACGTGAGGCCGACCAGGCACTGGTCATCGGTGCCGGCATTCCCGCCGCCTGGGTGACCAGCCCGGAAGGAGTCACGGTCAAACGGTTGCCGACCTGGCACGGCACGCTCAATTATCGGATGACCATGAGCGACCCAGACACCCTGCATTTGCGTTTATCCGGCGATGTGACCGTGCCCCCAGGCCGGATTATCGTGCATTCACCGCTCGACCGACCGTTGCGCGGCCTGAAAGTCAATAACCGAACGTTGGAAACCTTTACCGCGACGACCGCCACGGTGGATCAATTTCCCGCTGAGGTAGAACTGGAATACGGTACTTCCGCACCGACTCACTAATGGATGGTCACGGTGGCAGGATGCCACCTCGCCGCAAACCGGTAGCCGGATTCACTCAACCGGGAGAAAGGTGACGTAAGTCCTGGTAAAGCGCCAGCGTATCATCAAGCATCCGCTGTAAGGGAAATGCGGATTCTGACGGCACCGGCTCTCTAGCCGCCAACAGTGCCGCAACGTGCGCTATTAAGGCCGTCGGATCACCAGCCGATACCAAGCCGTTCGGATACATCCGCCGCAGAATCTCCCCAACGCCGCCTCGGTCATAACCGACGACCGGCGTACCAAGGCTGAGGGCTTCCAAAACGGTTCGGCCAAACGATTCCGGTTTGGCCGACAACGAGAGTACCAGCGTCGAGATGGCGTAAATCTCCCGCATATCGTCGCGATGGCCGACCAACAGCACGCGCTCTGCCAAACCGCGCGATTGAACCTGTCTTTGCAATTCAGCAGCGTAGCGCTGATGACGAGATTCTGCCGCCCCAACGATCAATCCATACACCTTCGGATCGTGCGCACATAACCGGCCCATCAGTTCGATAAAATCCTCGTGGCCCTTGAGTCGGCTCAAACGCCCCGGCAAGGTCAGCACTAATGCATCGCGCAATTGCGGATAGCGCCGATACCATGCCTGTCGCCAGTTTTCGGACGGCTGATAACCGTAGGGAAATGCTGCCGGATCGACACCGCGTTCGATAACTTGCACCCGCTCGGTGGGCAATTGGGGATAATGCTGCCGCAAATAATCGCGCACTGTTTCGGAAACGGCGATTACTCGCTCGCCGCGTGTCATGATGGCGCTATAGGGAGAGACTGAATACAAACCATGCACCGTCGTGACGAAACGTGGTCGGGCGGCAGCATCCATGCCCCGCCAAGCGAGCCAGCCAACCCAGGCCGGTAAGCGTGATCGAACATGGAGGATATCGATGTGTTGCTCGGCCAGCCAGCGCTGCAACGGTCTTACCCAACGCACGGTTAACGGCGACTTGACACCAAGCGGCCAGGCTAAATGCTCGCTGCCTTCACGCACGAGCTGAGGCACCAATCGCCCACCGGCCGAAATCACCACCGAGCGATGCCCTTGCCGCACCAGCTCATGCGCGATTTCCAGCGTCCCCCGCTCCACGCCACCGCCGTTCAGCGTCGGCAGCACTTGGACGATGTTTAGCCGAACCATTGCGTAATAATCCAGTGGGCGCAACGGTCGGCTTCGGCGAACGATCCCGTTGGCCGTGTCAACTGCGCAGTTTGTCGCCAGCGCGCAAACGGCGTGAGCCAACCCTGCTCAACTAAGCGGTCGAGTCCCCGACTGATGCGATTTGACCGCTTCAGTGGCACGGCAAAGATGCCGACAGCCGCACCGGCCGTTAGTGCCTCGTAAACCATTGACACGCTATCAGCGGTTACCCAGACCTGATGCGCATGGGCCAGTTGGGCCGGCAACCAATAACGATCCGTTGCGGTGACTGGAATGACGCCAAGACGGCCGTCGGGAGCAACCGGTAAACCTTGTAAAAAATCGGCGGGTGTGCGGCGCGAAGTCGTCAATGTCCAATGCATCGTCGCATGGGCTTGCAGAACTGCGGTGATTTGCTGATAGATCTCGGTATTATCCCAGCCAAAATGAGTCGATGGCCCACCGATCAGCAACAGACCCCGCTCCGACTCCAAAACGGTTGAGGGTTGAATGCGGTTGAGCGCGCCGCGTGTAGTAAGCACGTTGGCTCGAACCGGTGGCGCATCATGTTCCGGGATCAGGCACAGATCGAACAACGCCAGCGGCAAGGTGGGCCGCATCAATACCACGGCTTTGCCACCGCGCTGCTTACGGGCGGCTAGCAGGGAAAGATGGGTCTGATGGCCGGCTCCCAGCAGCAGATCGGGGGCCGGCAACTCTCGCCATACCGAAGGTACCCGACCGAACAACCAGGCTGCCAATGCCGTGGTAGTCGATGAGGCACCTAAATCATGGTGCTCGACGGGTCGTAACCGGCGCAACGCTTCCAGCAGACCACCGCTTTGATTGTCGTGTCCGGCCTTGCCGTCGCTGAACCGCCAGACCCGCAAGGGCCGCTTGTTCAACAGTCGATTCTCAAGCCAGCACGGTTTGGCAGGCCCTAGAGGTGTGCTAGCCGATCAGTTCGAACTCCGCGCCACAGTAAGGACACTTGGCCCTACCGGTCGTTTCGATGGGTAGATACACCTTCGGGTGCGAGTTCCACACCATCATATCGGGCAGCGGACACGACAAAGGCAAATCGGCGCGGCTAACCTGATAGGATTTTTTGGCGTTGGGTTGAGCTTTGCCTAGAGTGGCAGCAGCAGCCATGAGTCGTTTCTCCTGATTTTGCTTTTTGTAGTGATCGCGGAGCGGCGGCGAAAACAAGGTCTGTTGGAGTATGGTCAGTGAATCAGACCAGCGTCAACCATTCGGGATACGCCTCACGGCGCCCGTGTACCTGATCAAAATACATCGCTTGTAAGCGTTGGGTGATCGGACCACGCCGACCGGAACCGATGGCGCGACCGTCCACTTCACGAATCGGCGTTACCTCGGCGGCGGTACCGGTGAAAAAAGCCTCATCAGCGATATAAACCTCATCACGGGTAATCCGCTTTTCTTTGAGCGGAATCTGGAGATCAGCGGCGAAACGGATGATGGTGTCACGGGTAATGCCTTCCAGGGCCGATGTCAGGTCTGGGGTGTAAATCACCCCGTCGCGAATGATGAAGATATTTTCGCCGCTGCCCTCAGACACATAGCCTTCGGTATCCAACAACATAGCTTCGTCGTAACCGTCGCGCACGGCCTCCGCCAGAGCCAGCATCGAATTCATATAATTGCCGTTCGCCTTGGCCTTGCACATCGTGATGTTGACGTGATGGCGGTTAAAAGACGAGGTGCGGATGCGGATACCGCGCTCTAGGTTCTCCGCGCCCAGGTAGGCGCCCCACTCCCAGGCGGCAACGATGACGTGGGTTTTTAGATTGTCGGCGCGAATTCCCATCCCTTCCGAGCCGTAGAAGCACATCGGGCGCAGATAAGCGCTGGCCAGATTATTGGCGCTGACGACTTGCCGGGATGCTTCATTAAGCTGATCTTTGGGATAAGGGATCGGCATACCAACGATGTGCGCCGAGCGGAACAGGCGATCCGTGTGGGCTTGCAGCCGAAAAATCGCAGTTCCCCGATCCGTGGCGTAGGCACGAACCCCTTCAAATACCCCCATGCCGTAATGCAGAGTGTGAGTCAAAACATGGGTGTTGGCTTCACGCCACGGCACCAGCTTTCCGTCGTACCAGATGAAACCATCACGGTCAGCCATCGACATAATCGAAATCTCCTCGCCAAATAAAGATCGCGCATCGCGCGATAGGCTGCGGCGTTTGCCGCTCGCATCAGGTCTCGCTGGCCGGAATGGTGGCGGCATCCTCCATGAGACGCCGCCAGATACCGACCACCGCCTTGCGCGCATCGCTCGCTTCAGCGACCGGAACACAGGCGGATTGTTCTTGGAGCTTGAGCAGGTGAATACGCCGACGCAAGTTCCGGTAGGCGTTACGCAGCCTAGCGGCATCCGCGATGGACAAACTCCCTGACCGTTCCAGCCCATCGAGTTGTCGGATATTATCGGGGTAAATCACCAAGTCTGGATAGCGTTGGGCGTTTGCCAAGACTTTATATTGCACCATAAATTCGATATCGGCGATACCACCGCAGCCCTGCTTGAGATCGAACGTCTCGGCGTTGCTAGCATCCAATTCGGCGCGCATCCGCTCGCGCATCTCACACACATCGCAACGCAGGGTCTGCGGGTTGCGGGCCATGCGCAACACGTCGCGGCGGAGGGCCTGATAGCGTTCAGCCAGTTCAGGCGGCCCGGCTACCGCACGGGCGCGCGTCAGTGCTTGATGCTCCCAGGTCCAAGCCTGATGGTACTGGTACTCAGCGAAAGCCTCGAAGGAGATAACCAGCAGGCCGGCGCGACCACTGGGCCGCAAGCGCGTATCGACTTCGTACAAATCGCCGGCGCCGGTTCGGGTCGTCAGCCAATAGATGACGCGCTGAACCAGTTTGGCAAAAAAACTAGGGTTGTCGATCTGGCGCGGACCGGTCGTTAGCTGACGGTCACCGGCGCTATCGTGCAAAAACACCAAATCCAGATCGGAACCGTAGTTCAGTTCAATGCCCCCTAGCTTGCCATACGCAACGATGGCGAAACGGGCATCTCGCTCCACCCCGTCGCTCATGCAACGCGGCTGGCCGAATTTCGGCAGCAAATCCGCCCAGGCGAGTTCCAGCACCTTGCGTAGCAGAACTTCCGCGATTTCGGTTAAATGATCGCTGACGATCATCAGTGGCATCGCGCCGCTGACATCGGCGGCAGCCACCCGCAGCACTTGCGTCTGTTTGAAATAGCGCAAGGCATTCAACCGCTCTTCCGAGTCATCCACCGGAACGCGCGCCAGTTGGCGTTCCAGATCCAGCGCCAAGCCCTGGCGATCCAGCGGCGCGTACAGCGTCGTTGGATTTAGCAAATCATCCAGCAACAACGGATAGCGGGCCAAATGCTTGCCGATCCAACTGCTGGCCGCGCAGAGCTTCACCAGTTGGGCCAGCGCTTGCGGATGATCCGTCAGCAATGCCAAGTACACCGAACGGCGGGCTACGCTTTCTAGCAAATCCAGTACCCGCTCCAAGGTCGACGTCGGTTGCGCTATGGCAGAGACCGCCGTCAGAACGCGCGGGATTAACTCATCTAAGCGCTCCCGACCGCGTTGACTCATCGCCCGATAGCTGAACCCGTTCTTGAGGGCTTGCAACCGGTTCCAGGCGAGCGCCGGATTTTCGAAACCCCGTTCAGCCAGCAGCCGCAGGGCATTATCTTCGGTAGGATCAGCCTGCCATAGCAGCGCCAGATCGGCCCTGGTCCCCTGCGGCTTGGCATCGGTCGCTGCTGGATCGCCAAACACCTGGGTAAATTGCTGCGTCACCGCCTCGCCATGGCGGGTCAGTTCTGCCGTGAATGCGCGCCAGTTGGCAAACCCCATGGCGAAGGCCAGGCGAAGCTGTGCGAGATCGTCTTCCGGCAGATGATGCGTCTGCTGATCGGCCCACGCCTGCAAGCGATTTTCCACTCGTCGCAGAAAATCGTAAGCCTGCTTCAACTCAGTAACGGCGATCACCGGCAAGCGGCCGCTGGTGGCCAGGATATCCAGCACTCTCAAAATACTGCGTTCCCGCAAGGCCGGCTCACGCCCGCCATAGATCAACTGAAACGCTTGGCCGATAAACTCAATTTCGCGGATGCCGCCTGGTCCGAGCTTGACGTTGCCTCGCATACCCTTGCGCTCTATTTCTTGCGCGATCAGTACTTTCATGTCACGCAGCGAGGCAAACGCACTGTAATCAAGATAGCGCCGGTACACGAACGGCCGCAAATCAGCCAGTAAGCGCTCACCGGCTACCCGGTCACCGGCCACCACGCGCGCCTTGATCATCGCGTAGCGCTCCCAGTCCCGGCCGTGATTCTGGTAGTAGTCCTCAAATGCGGTAAATGACATCGCCAGCGGCCCGGAATCACCGAAAGGCCGCAAGCGCAGATCGACCCGGTACACGAACCCTTCGGCGGTCGGCTCGGCCAGCAGTTTACTCACGCGCTGACCGAGCCGGCGGAAAAATTCCTCGTTGCTGACGGATCGATCCCCGTCGGTCTGGCCCTGACGCGGATAGGTGTAAATCAGGTCGATATCCGAGGAGAAATTCAGCTCACGGCCGCCCAACTTACCCATCCCCAGCACCACCAACCGTTGCGGCTGGCCATCGGCATCACGCGGCTGGCCGTAGCGGCGACAGTGCCATTCGCCTAAGCGCGCTAAGGCGGCGTCGATCAATTGCTCTGCCAGTTCACTCAAGTCACCCAGCGTTTCTTCCAAACCCGCCAAGCCGGCCAGGTCGCGCCAGGCGATGCGCGTCATTTCCCAGCGCCGAAAACGGCGCAGCGCCACGCCCAGTTGGTTTTCATCAACTGCATCGACCAACAGACGCTCCAGCCGCGCCTGGTATTCATCGGCGGCATAGCGTGTCGCCAGATCGCCTCTGTCAAACGCGGCCATCAAGGTCGCCGGATCACGAATGCAGGTGCGGGCGACAAATTCACTGCTCGCCCACACCTTGATCATTTGCTCCAAAAAACCGCCGGTCGGCCGTACGACGCCGGCACTGTCCGCCGCCGCTGCAAATGATTCCCAATAACGGGCAACCTCTGCTCTAAGGGGGCCAGGCAACCGTTCCAAAGTGCCTTTTAATTCCGCCATCGCTGTTAAGCCATTATCGTTCGCTGGATTTTTAGCCTGGTAAACGGTCTATTGGTTCATCCCGTTGCCGCCGTCAAGCGGTATTTCCTTGTCGTTGACAAAAAGCTTGCCGTTTTCGAAACGGGCCGTCGCTTTATAGTGGTCACCTTCCAAACGCAAAAAACCGGCGGCGAGCATATCGAATAACTGCTGCTCCCCGGCCCGTGCCACCATGGCATCAGCCAAGCCCTTAGAGACTACGATCTCGGCTGATCCCTTCTCCAAAATCTTCAATAAGGTGGACAGATCGGTCACCGCATCCGGTTCGCCATAATCCTGGAAACTGAGGGACAGCTTGCCGCGCCAATCACCTTGCGTAACTTTGGCTTCGGTGTCGAGAAGCAATTCGGGCTTGCCGCGCAATAACGCTTTTGCCAACGTCACTAATTCATTGATCGCTTGTGGATCTTCTGGTTTTTTAGCGATCTTTTGTTGCCACTGTTGCAATTGCCCAAGAGTCGCGCCATCCAAGTTATGAAAGGCCAACCGCAGAGTACCGGTCCCATTCCAGGATTCGACGACCAGCTTCTCGGCCTTGAATACCGTATCGATATTCACTTGCTGGGGATTTTGCGGATTAGGGGCTATCGTTGCGTCTGCGCCTAAATTCGTTAAAAGGACTGGCGCATCGTTGGCCGTATCCTGAATACGCAATTCTCCAGCGCTGAAACGGCTATCACCCAACATCAGATCGAAAGGTCCCTTACGCTGGTTCACCGCGCCCTTCAGATCCCGCAAACTGAATCGCACCTCGCCTTTAGCCTGAGCCTCACCGGCCGGGGCGGCTTTCGTAACCGCTTTCAGGCTGTTGACTGTAAAATCACCGCGTATGGAGGTTCCGTGCGGACCCAACTGGGTCTGACCCTCCAGCCCGGAGAATTTCAGGCTTTGCCACTCGCCGACGTTATCCGCCGTTAACGGCCGCATGGTCAGGCGCGTCCTGCTAGCCCCGTCAAACCCAACTTGGGTCACCGCCACCACCGGGTCTTGGCCACCGTACAGTGCGGCCAATTGGCGAAGCCACGGATTGCTCTCCGGATCGAATGTTTGCCGCACCACGGCGGCTGCCAACCCCATGGGCACGTCCGCAACCCCCCAGCCTGCCAAGGGCAAGGGGCCGTGATAGATGTGCTCCCGGGTTGAAAACGCCAAGTCGGCCCCATCGGCAATCGTTTCCGAACCGACGGCCAAGCGATAACGGGTCACCGCTTCGGAAGAAAATAACCCTCGCTCATAACGAATCGGCGCAATTTCAAGCTCAGAATACTTCGATGCTTCCGCCAAAGCGTTTTTGTACCATTGTTCGGTTTTCTGGCCGGACCAGTATGCCGCACCTGCAAAACCGCCAGCCAACGCCAAGCCGACGGCGGCCACTCCCACTAATTTATTCAAGCTCATCTCCCAGTTTCGTTACTCTTAAAAGCATTATTTCACACAGGGAACTTTGTAAAAAAACCCTTGCTCAAAGCAGGGCCAGTTAAGGTTGCAGAGTATAATGAGGTGTCGTCAGGCCGACTATCGGCGCCTTTTTGTGTTCGTCAAAACCTGTTTAAGGTTTCAAATTAAATCTCGAAGTGATACAAAATCATAAACCCTAATCCCGATCATCGGTTAGGGTTTCTCGCCAAACGACTCAATAAGGCAAATTAAGGGGCATCCATGCGCAAATCAATGATTTTTTTATTTGTTTCTCTCCTGGGCATCGCCATTTCCGGCTGCGAGCAAAAACAGGGGGAAGGACCCGCCGAACGCGCGGGCAAAAAGATTGATGCCGCTGCCGAAAAAGCGGGCGAAACCGCTAAGCAGGCTGCGGACGCGGCGAAAGACACGGCAAAAGCCGCCGCTGAAGCCACTGGCAAAGCCGTTGAAAAAACCGGTGAGGCTGTGAAAGCAGCCGCGCAAAATACGGCCGAAGCTGCCAAAGACACCGCAGCCGCCGCCAAAGACACGGCAAAAGCCGCCGCTGAAGCCACCGGTAAAGCCGTTGAAAAAACCGGTGAGGCCGTGAAAGCAGCCGCGCAAAATACGGCCGAAGCCGCCAAAGACACCGCAGCCGCCGCCAAAGACACGGCAAAAGCCGCCGCTGAAGTCACCGGTAAAGCCGTTGAAAAAACCGGCGAGGCTGTGAAAGCAGCCGCGCAAAATACGGCTGAAGCCGCCAAAGACGCAGCCGCTGCTACGGCTACCGCTACTGGCAAAGCGCTCGAAAAAACCGGCGAAGCGCTCCAAAAATCGGGCGAAGCAGTACAGCAGAAAGCTGCCCAATAAATCCTTTACCCACGTTGCCGGATAAGCCGATGTGCTCGTTGTCACCATGAGGCGAGCGCATTCAACAGGTTGCACGCTGCTTTTAGTTCATCCCAGTCTTTGTATTCAATAAGGAGGTCGGTGTATGCAAGACATAACGGCAATTGTAATCTTTCTGGTGATTGGTGCCGTCGCTGGCTGGCTCGCTGGGCAAATTATCAAAGGAGGCGGCTTTGGCCTAGTCGGCAATATCATCGTTGGTATTATTGGCGCGATTATTGGCGGGGTACTTTTCAATTTTCTGGGCATAGCCACCTTTGGTTTGCTTGGATCAATTATTAGTGCGACTGTGGGAGCAGTAATCCTACTCGCGCTTATTGGGCTGTTTAAACGCGCCTAAAAACCTCTGAACTTAATTGAGAGAATGCAACCATGATTAACAAAGAAGCTTATCTGAAAAAGCTGGAAGCTGAAGTCGAACAGGCTCAAGCCAAACTGGCTGAGTGGAAAGCCAAAGCAAAATCGGCAGCGGCTGAAGGCAGCGCTGAGGTTGAAAAAGCGGCGGACAAGGCGGTGGACAAAGCGAAGGACACCGCCAATAAAGCTAAGGATCTGTCTAAGGATGCGGCTGATAAAGCCAAGGATCTGTCTAAGGACGCGGCTGATAAAGCAGAGGACCTCTATAGTAAAGCGGCGGCTGAAGCTGAAGACATTTATGACACGCTCAAGGCCAAAATGAAGGAAGTGGCGGATGCGAGCGATGATGCTTGGGAGCATCTGAAAGACGGTGTTGAAAGCGCCTGGGATAAGTTAAGCGCTTCGATTAAAGAATCCGCTAATAAGCTTAAAGGCTGATCAAACCAGGCTCTTTAAATCGAGCGACGTAAGCCGTGAAGAAGTAGCGCACTGAACGAAAAAAGCCCCGCAGTCGCGGGGCTTTTTTGAGTTTGGGCTTACTTACATCATGTCGCCCATGCCACCCATACCGCCCATACCGCCCATACCACCCGGCATGGCAGGCTCGCTCTTCTTGGGCAGTTCAGCGACCATCGCTTCCGTGGTGATCAGCAGCGCAGCGACCGAAGCCGCGTTCTGCAAGGCAAAGCGAGTGACCTTAGTGGGGTCAAGTACGCCCATCGCCACCAGGTCGCCATACTCACCCGTGGCCGCGTTGTAACCGTAGTTGCCGCTGTTGCTGAGCACGTTGTTCAGTACCACCGAAGGCTCTTCGCCGGCGTTGGCAACAATTTCACGGAGCGGCGCTTCCATCGCCCGCAATGCGATGGCGATGCCGTGATTCTGGTCTTCGTTGATGCCCTTTAAGCCTTTGATCGCTTGCAGCGCACGAATCAGCGCGACGCCGCCACCAGCAACCACGCCTTCCTCGACTGCCGCGCGAGTTGCGTGCAGCGCATCTTCGACGCGGGCTTTCTTTTCCTTCATTTCGATTTCGGTAGCCGCACCGACCTTGATGACGGCGACACCGCCCGCCAGCTTGGCGACGCGCTCCTGCAACTTCTCCTTGTCGTAGTCAGAAGTGGCCTCTTCGATCTGGCGACGAATCTGCTCGACGCGACCCTTGATCTCGTCAGCCTTACCCGCGCCATCAATGATGGTGGTGTTTTCCTTGGCGACCACGATGCGGCGGGCAGTCCCCAAATCGGCCAGGGTCGTCTTTTCCAGGCTCAGACCGACTTCATCGGAAATCACCTGGCCACCGGTCAGGATGGCAATATCCTGCAACATGGCCTTACGACGATCACCGAAGCCCGGCGCCTTGACGGCAGCGACTTTGACGATGCCACGAATGGTGTTAACCACCAGGGTCGCCAGCGCCTCGCCTTCCACGTCTTCAGCGATGATCAGCAACGGCTTACCGGCTTTAGCAACCCCTTCCAGCACCGGCAACATGTCGCGGACATTGGAAATTTTCTTGTCATACAGTAGGACATAAGGCGCATCCAGCTCAGCATTCATGCTCTGCTGGTTGTTGATGAAGTAGGGCGAGATGTAGCCGCGGTCGAACTGCATGCCTTCCACGGTATCCAGTTCGTTATCCAGGCCCTTGCCTTCTTCAACAGTGATCACGCCTTCCTTGCCGACTTTCTTCATCGCATCGGCGATGATCTGGCCGATGGCCTCATCCGCATTGGCAGAAATGGTGCCGACCTGGGCAATGGCTTTGTCATCAGCACAGGGCTTTGACAGCTTACGCAATTCCTCGACGGTGGCGATGACCGCCTTGTCGATGCCGCGCTTGAGATCCATCGGGTTCATGCCGGCGGCGATGGCCTTCATGCCCTCACGGACGATAGCTTGCGCCAGCACGGTGGCAGTGGTGGTGCCGTCGCCGGCCACATCGGAGGTCTTGGAGGCGACTTCCTTCACCATCTGCGCGCCCATATTCTCGAACTTGTCTTCCAGTTCGATTTCCTTGGCAACCGACACGCCGTCCTTGGTCACAGTGGGAGCACCGAAGGCTTTGTCGAGCAACACGTTACGGCCACGCGGGCCGAGCGTTACCTTAACGGCGTTGGCGAGAATATTGATGCCGCGCACCATGCGCGAGCGGGCATCATCACCGAATTTGACATCTTTTGCAGCCATGGGGAAATTCCTCTGAAAACTTGATCTGGAACAATCGTCAATCGAAAAAGAATTGGTTACTGCGGGCGTAGCGTTACTCGATCACCGCCATGATTTCGTCTTCGCGCATGATAATCAGCTCTTCGCCATCCACCTTGACTTCGCTACCGGAGTATTTGCCGAACAAAATGTGATCACCGGCTTTCACATCCAGAGGCCGCACGTCGCCGTTATCAAGGAGTTTGCCGCGTCCAACCGCTTTCACCGTACCGCGTGAGGGTTTCTCGGCGGCGGCACCGGGGAGGACGATACCGCCCGGACTCTTGGTCTCTTCCTCAACACGCTTGACCAGAACTCGATCATGTAAGGGCCGAATGCTCATCGCTTTTATCTCCACTGATTACGTTAAGGGTTCGCTGACACGAGGTTGGCGCCTATAGTATTAGCACTCACCTTCAATGAGTGCTAATAATAGCCGGCAAAGACACCCTGTCAAGTGCTTGGCCCTGAAGTGGGACAAAGATAAAAAATTTCAAGGGGCGGTTGGAAGAAAATTGCGCGCTGTAGCATCTATGGTTACGCTAAATCCCAGGGCTGCTGTGCGCCTATCGCCGCATTGCGCACGACCGCGTTGATCCACTATCCCGCTGCCTGAGAGAAGCTCTATGGAGACTCAACCCCTCGTCGTCTATTGCACCTGCCCCGATTCCACCGTGGCCGAGCGCATCGCCGAAACGGTCGTTGGAGAACATTTGGCCGCTTGCGCCAATATCGTGCCTGGCTTGATCTCCGTCTACCGCTGGCAAGGTCAAGTGCGGAGGGATAACGAACTGTTGCTCATCCTGAAAACCCGCGATGTGATTTACCCGCTGCTCGAAACGCGCATCCGCGCACTGCATCCGTATGACGTGCCGGAAATCATCGCGTTACCGATTCAGGTGGGTGCGGCTGATTATCTGGATTGGCTGAGCGATAACACTGGGGCACCGATATGAGAGATCTCCCACGGTGGGTAGCGGCATTAGCGGTACTGCTGGCGCTCCTGACCGAACCGGCCACCGGTGGGTTGTTCGACCGATTTGGCAGTGCTTCGCGTGCACGTATCCTCGACGCCGAGCAAGCCTTTCAGGTCGCCATCAACAGTTTGGACGCCTCGACCCTCGAAGTCCGCTGGACCATCGCGCCCGGCTACTATCTCTATCGCGATAAATTCCAGATTCAGATCGTCGATAACGCAGACATCAGCATCGCCGAACTCGATATCCCTGCCGGCCAACCGAAAGACGATCCTTATTTCGGCCAACAACAAGTGTTTCACGACGAGGCGACCCTCATCGCTCACCTACGTCGCAATTCACCTCATGAAAAAACCTTACAACTCAAGACCGGCTATCAAGGGTGCGCGGAAATCGGCGTCTGCTACCCGCCTCTCACTCAAACGATAGCGATCACCTTGCCGGAGTTGTCTGCAACAGCAAAGGCAGTGGCTCCGCCGTCGTCCAGCCAAGCAGAGCTAGCGGCGCCTCCAAAGGTGCCTAGCCAGCCAGATTTACCCACAGTGCCCCTCGCACAGGCAACAGCACCAGAGACCGGAGCGGCCTTGCCATCACCGGCAACGAGTCATCCGCGCTTGGCGACAACGCTCACCCCCGAAGCAGAACAGGATCGGCTCGCGCGGCTGTTGGGCGAACAACGCTTTTGGGCCATTCCGGCTTTTTTTGGTTTTGGATTGCTCTTGGCCTTTACGCCCTGCGTGTTCCCGATGATCCCGATTCTCTCCAGTCTGATCGTCGGTCAAGGTACGGCATTGACCCGACGCCGCGCCATCTTGCTCTCGGCGACCTATGTACTGGCGATGGCGAGCACTTACACCGTGGCCGGCTTGCTGGCGGCGTTGCTCGGCCAAAACATCCAAGCCTGGTTTCAGAATCCCTGGGTGCTCGGCCTTTTCAGTGCGCTGTTCGTGTTGTTGGCCTTGTCGATGTTCGGTTTATACGAGTTGCAACTACCCAGCCAACTTCAGAACCGGCTGGTGGATTGGAGTAACCGCCAGCGCGGTGGCCGACATGTCGGGGTCGCTATCATGGGCCTCTTGTCGGCGCTCATCGTCGGCCCTTGTGTCGCGCCGCCCTTGATCGGTGCTTTAACCTTCATCGCGGTAACGGGCGATCTGACGCTTGGTGCTGCTGCTCTGTTCGCCCTCAGTCTTGGCATGGGCGTACCGCTCTTGATCATTGGCGCGTCTGCTGGGCATTGGCTACCGCACGCCGGGCATTGGATGGAGCGCGTCAAATTCATATTCGGCGTCTTGCTGCTGGCGGTCGCACTGTGGTTGCTGGAGCGGATTCTGCCCGCCGCCGTGACCATGGTGTTGTGGGCGACGCTGCTGATCGTGACGGCAACCTATATGGGCGCATTACAACCGACCATTCAGGGCGCGGCCACCTGGCGCACGCTGATCAAGGGCTTGGGCTTAGTGTTGCTGATTTATGGAATTTTATTGCTGGTGGGTGTCGCGGCGGGTGGCCGCGATCCTTGGCAACCGCTACGGGGCGTTAGCCTGCTGGCCAACGCGGCCAGTCCGGTCGAATCGCCTCTATTTCGCCCGGTAACAACCGTAGCCGATGTCGATCAAGCCGTACAGGACGCGGGTGGTCGCATGGTATTACTGGATTTCTACGCTGACTGGTGCGTGAGCTGTAAGGAAATGGAGCGTTACACGTTCACCGATTCCAACGTGCGGGCGGCACTGACTAACATCGTAACGCTGCGGGCCGATGTGACCGCTAACAGTGCCGAACAGCAAAAATTTTTAAAGCACTTCGGCATCGTTGGGCCACCGGCGATCTTGTTCTTCGGCCCTGACGGCCAAGAACGCCGCGACTATCGCGTGGTTGGTTCCGTCGAAGCGGATGCGTTTAACCGGCACCTGCGCCGGTTGCTTGGCCAGCGAAGTTGAGAGCCATCCGGCGCACAGTGCGCAGGGTCTTTCGCCAAGCCAGTTGCCATCAAGCCAAATCCATCGCCGAGCAAATACAGAGAGGGTCACTTAAAACGAATGATCTTCGCTAACTTCCTACCTGCGCGGCGCCAATTACCGTTGCGCCTGCACATCGCAACCTTATTTATCGCATTGATTGTGCTGCTGGGTGCAACGATCATCTGGAACAGCTTCACCAAGACGACCCAACTCATCCTGCACGCGGCCGATGAGCGGTTTGAACGAATGGCCGAGCAGACGGGTCGCCAACTTCAGATGTTGGTCACGCCCGTGGCGACCACCGTCGATTTATTGGCCTGGCAGCGACTGACCGCCGATAACACGCTGATAGAGCGCCTGGATCATCTAGGTTATTTATCTGAAGCGCTGAGCCAATCGACTCATCTGGACGCCCTCTACATCGGTTACGACGATGGCGATTTCTTTCTGCTGCGTGCGCTGCCACCGAACTCGCCGCTCCGCGACGCATTAGCCGCTCCGAATGCGGCTCGCTATTTGGTGCAAAGCGTGGAGCGAAACGGAACCGAGGCAGCCACCGGCGCTTTTCTTTATTTCGATGCCGCTTTGCAGTTACTCCGCCACGAGGCGCGGCCTGACTATACGTTCGATCCTCGTAACCGCCCTTGGTATCAGGCTGCCCGCAGCCGGCCAGACCGCATCCGAACCGATCCCTATCTATTCTTCACCAGCCGCGAAGCCGGTATCACGCTCGCTCGCCGCGCCAGGATTGGCACGGCCGTCGTTGGCGCTGATCTGACCTTAAGCGCGCTCTCCGCTACATTGAATAGCAGTCGTTTATTCTCGACGACCCAGCTTGTGGTATTCGACAGCTCCGGCCAAGTCATCGCTTATCCAGAGGCCACTCGCCTGCCGCAGCAAGGCGAGGGAGGAGCATTGCGTTTGGTGAGACTACCTGAATTAAAAGAGCCATCGTTAACCGAACTGGAGCGCCATTTACCCAGGCCAGATCAGCGCAGAGCAGGATTACCACCCAAGAATTTCGCTCTGGAAGCGGCCGGTCAGACATGGCACGGCATGGTCAGAACCTTGCCTTTCGAGGGCGGAACCCCTCTCTTTCTGGGACTGGCCGTACCCCGTGCCGATCTGTTAGCAGATGCCAAACGCATCCGTGATGAAGGCGCTTTGATCGCCATCGGTCTGGTCTTGCTGGCCTTGCCGATCACCTGGTTGCTGGCGAATCGGATCGCTCGCCATCTGAAAAACCTGGTTGACGAGGCCGCGCGTATTCGTCGTTTCGATTTTCAGAAGCCTATCGTGGTGCATTCGATCATCAACGAGGTCAATCAGCTCGCCCGCGCCATGGATTTAATGAAATCCACGATTCGCCGCTTTCTCGATATCGGATCAGCCCTCACCGCCGAGCGCGATTTTGCTCGCTTATTAGATCGCGTGTTGGCCGAAACGCTGGCCTTGGCGCAAGGTGATGCCGGCATCCTGTTTCTGGTCAGCGATGATGAGCAAGAACTCCGACCCACCGCCGCTCGTGTATCGGACCCGCTGGGCACCGTAACGACTGACCGCCTGCCAACCTTGTCCCTCACGGAATCATCTCCCCACCCGTTGGTTGCGGCCGCCCAACGGACCGTGCCGCAGATCAAGCCACTGACGCCAGATGAGCCATTGGCGGCCTATATGGCTTTGCTGACCGACCCGCCCATTAAACCGGTGGGTCAATTGATTTTGGTGCCTCTGCGCAACCGGCAACAAGAACTGGTCGGCCTGTTGGCGTTGCTGAAGACGGGAACACCCCCTGATGACAATCGAATCGGCCCGGAGTTGTTGGCTTTCATTGCCGCGCTGTCGGGCACTTCGGCCGTCTCCATCGAAAATCAGCGCTTGTTTCAAGCGCAAAAACATCTCTTTGAATCATTCATCCGCTTGCTGGCTGACGCCATCGACGCGAAGAGTCCTTATACCGGTGGCCATTGCGCCCGGGTACCGGAGTTAACCAAGTTGCTCGCCCAGGCGGCTTGCGCGGATCAAGCCGGTGCGTTCCGTGATTTCACCCTGAGCACGGGGGAATGGGAAGAATTGCATATCGCTTGCTGGTTGCACGATTGCGGCAAGATCACCACGCCGGAGTATGTGGTTGACAAGGCCACCAAGCTAGAAACCCTCTACAACCGCATTAACGAGGTGCGGATGCGCTTTGAAGTCCTCAAGCGCGATGCAGAAATCACGTATTGGCGGGCAGTCGCCGAGGGCGGCAATCTAGCTGAGCTGCGAATCAAGCTCGAAGCGGACTGGCGGGCGCTGGATGACGATTTTACTTTTGTCGCGTCCTGCAATCAGGGCGGTGAATTCATGGCTCCCGATCAGATCGCCCGGCTCAAACGGTTGGCCGAACGAACCTGGCTGCGCACGCTCGACGACCGCCTCGGTCTCTCCCACGAAGAGCAAGCCCGCAAGGCGCGTGCTCCGGCCATGCCACTACCAACGGTCGAATCGCTGCTGGCCGACAAGCCGGAACACTGTTTCGAACGTCACCCCGATGATCAGATTGGGGCCGACAATCCCTGGGGATTCCAACTGAAGATACCCGAACTGCTTTACAACCAAGGCGAGGTACATAACTTGTGCGTTGCTCGTGGCACCCTGACGGAAGAGGAGCGCTATAAAATCAACGAGCATATTGTCCAGACCATCATGATGTTGTCGCGGCTGCCCTTTCCCAAACCGCTGCGGCGGGTGCCGGAGATCGCGGGCGGTCATCATGAAACGATGGATGGCCACGGTTATCCCAAGCGGCTAAAGCGCGACGAGATGAGCGTATTGGCACGGATGATGGCGATTGCAGACATTTTTGAGGCGCTGACCGCCGTTGATCGGCCCTACAAATCGGGTAAAACCTTGTCCGAGGCCCTGAAGATCATGGCGCGGATGGTGCGCGAGCAGCACATTGATGCGGAGATTTTCGCGCTGTTTCTTCGCGCCGGTGTTTACCGGCACTATGCCGAGCGTTTTCTGCGGCCTGAGCAAATCGACGCTGTTGAGATTGAGGACTATCTGACGGGTGCGCAAACCCATTAGGCCCCTGCATCACATTCTTCTGGACAGGATGGACTTCCCCACGCCTGATCATGCGACTGACACACGCCATCGACGGCTAACGTGCTGGATCGACGGTAAATCGGCTGATTTCTGGCTGGACACCTCACGGCGGTTCATGCAGAATCCGCCCTTCGTTTTGTATGGACGATTGTATGACTCATGGCTAAGCTATTGTTGCCGAACGGGCTGAATCTTCATCTTAATCTGTCGGATGCCTCCAAATCCGGTTTCCACGGCTCCACCCTCCTGACGGACACTGAGCGGCCCCAAGCAGCCAATCACTATCCTGTCACGCCACGCCGGTAACCGCCATGCCGATGGATATTCGCAAGATCAAAAAACTCATCGATCTGCTCGAAGCGTCGGGTGTCGCTGAAATTGAAATCAAGGAAGGCGAGGACTCGGTGCGGATCACCCGTCACCCCCAACCGGGGACTACGCCGCCGACCACAGCTCCGCAGCCACTTTGGAATGCGCCCGCTTACAGTCCCGCTGCCGCCATGCCCGCTCAGGCGCCGGCACCGAGCACCGTACCCCTCGGTTTACTGGAAGCAGCGCCCGAAGCGATCAAGGGCCATATCCTGCGCTCACCCATGGTCGGTACGTTCTACCGTTCCGCTTCGCCCGGCTCCAAACCGTTTGTTGAAATCGGCCAACAGGTTAACGCGGGTGACCCGGTGTGCATCATCGAAGCCATGAAAATGTTCAATCAAATCGAAGCGGATCAGACCGGCACCGTTACGCGGATTTTGGCGGAAAACGGCCAGCCCATTGAATACGATCAGCCGCTTTTGGTGATCGAATAGCCCAATATGCTCGAGAAAGTCGTTATCGCGAATCGGGGAGAAATCGCCCTACGGATTCTGCGCGCCTGCCGCGAGCTGGGCATTCGCACCGTCGCCGTCCACTCCACGGTTGACCGGGATCTCAAACATGTCCGCCTGGCTGATGAAACGGTCTGCATCGGCCCGCCGCCGGCTGCGGATAGCTATCTCAACATGCCAGCGCTGATCAGCGCGGCTGAAGTGACCGATGCGGTAGCGATCCATCCCGGCTACGGTTTTCTCTCTGAAAACGCCGATTTTGCCGAGCGCGTCGAACAAAGCGGCTTCATCTTCATCGGTCCCCGTCCTGATACCATTCGGCTGATGGGAGATAAAGTCTCCGCCATCAAAACCATGAAAGATGCCGGTGTGCCCTGTGTGCCCGGTTCTGATGGGCCGCTGGGTGACGATGATCGGGAAACCCTGCGCCTGGCACGCCAAATCGGTTATCCCCTGATCATCAAGGCGGCGGGGGGTGGCGGCGGGCGCGGAATGCGGGTCGTCAACGGTGAAGCGGCGCTCTTGACCACCATCGACCTGACCCGTAGCGAAGCGAACGCGGCCTTCGGCAATCCCACCGTGTACATGGAAAAGTATCTGGAACGGCCGCGCCACATTGAAATTCAGGTTTTGGCCGACACTCACGGCAACGCGATCCACCTTGGCGAGCGGGATTGCTCGATGCAGCGCCGCCACCAAAAAGTGATCGAGGAAGCGCCAGCGCCCGGCATCACGGCCCAGCAGCGCCGCCGCATCGGTCAGGTGTGTGTGGAAGCGTGTCGGCGGATTGGCTATCGCGGCGCCGGTACTTTTGAATTTCTCTATCAGGACGATAAATTCTATTTCATCGAAATGAATACCCGGATTCAGGTCGAGCACCCCATCACCGAACTTATCACCGGGGTCGATATCGTTAAGGAGCAGTTGCTGATCGCAGCCGGTGAACCGTTGCGCCACGAACAAAAAAATATCCATATCAACGGCCACGCCATCGAATGCCGGCTCAACGCTGAAAACCCCGATACCTTTGCCCCCTCACCCGGCACCATCACCCAATACCATTCACCCGGTGGGCCTGGCATCCGGGTCGATTCTCACGCTTACAACGGTTACCGGGTGCCGCCGAATTATGATTCGATGATCGGCAAGCTGATCGCTCACGGTGACAGCCGCGAGACCGCCATCGCCCGGATGCGCAATGCGCTGGCCGAATTGGTCATTGAAGGCATCAAAACCAACGCACCGCTGCACCAGCGGATTCTCAGTGATGCCCGTTTCATCACAGGAGGCACGGACATCCATTACCTTGAAAAGCAGTTGCTGGCTAACCGTTGAACGCCATGCCGAACGCCTTGCCGACGCTTTCCTGCCAACACACCCGGTGTCATCCACCCTTTGCACGGAAGGGGATGAGCGATGCGTGATGAGGCGAATGCCCCTTGGCTGCAACTGACGCTCGAAGCCATTGATCACTCTCCAGACCAGTTGGAAGACGCCCTACTCCAGGCGGGTGCGCTCGCAGTCACACTGACGGATGCCGGTGATCAACCGGTTCTAGAGCCAGGCCCTGGTCAAACCCCGCTGTGGGCACATACGCGGGTCACGGGGCTGTTCGATGCCCAAACCGACATCGAAGTCATCAAAAACCAATTATGCCGATTCCTGCATTCCCGCTCATTGCCGGAATGTCGGTTGAGCGAACTGGAAGAACGCGATTGGGTTCGGGCGTGGATGGAGCATTTTCATCCGATGCGTTTTGGCCAGCGCTTATGGGTTTGCCCGAAAGAGCAAACCCCACCTGAACCCACGGCGGTCAATCTCCGGCTTGATCCCGGCTTGGCCTTTGGCACCGGCACCCATCCGACCACCGCGCTGTGCCTGGAATGGCTGGATGGCGCCAACATCGTCGGTAAAACCGTCCTGGATTACGGCTGTGGCTCCGGGATTCTGGCCATCGCTGCCGCCAAGTTAGGGGCGCAGCGCGTCTGGGCCGTTGATATTGATCCACAAGCCCTGATCGCTAGTGACGACAACGCATCGGAAAATGACGTGGAAGATCGCCTGGAGCTGTCCAGCCCTAACGAGCTAGCCGCCGATCTGCAAGTGGATCTACTCTTGGCCAATATCCTGGCAGGAATCCTGGTGCGCTTAGCCCCTGAGTTTGGGCGGCGGGTCAAAGTCGGTGGCCAGCTTATCTTATCCGGCATCCTGCAAGCGCACGCCGATACCGTTCAAGCGGCTTTCATTCAAGACTTTGCGTTTGCTCCTGTCCGCTATCGGGATGACTGGGTGCTATTGACAGCCCAGCGCCGCCAGGGTTAAGCCGTCATCGCGCCCGCTAACCGCATCGCACGATCTATGTCGGGCATCACGAGGACAACGGTCCTCTATTAACGGATGGGCTGGCAAATCCCACACGTCGCGCTCGCTTCATCCATCAGCCGCATTCCGGTATGATGACTACCCCCCATCTAGCTCACTTCCATGCACATTGGCCCCTATCTTCTCGACCCGCCCGTCTTCCTGGCGCCAATGGCTGGCGTCAGCGACCGGCCGTTCCGGCAATTGTGCCGAGCGTTGGGTGCAGGACTCACGGTCTCGGAGATGGTGAGCGCCAATCCCGCGCTGTGGGATAGCCGCAAAACCCGGCTGCGGCTTGATCACACGGGCGAGCCTGGCCCGCGCAGTGTGCAGATTCTTGGCACTGACCCTGCCACCATGGCGGAAGCCGCTCGGCTCAATGTCGAGTACGGCGCCGACATCATCGACATCAACATGGGCTGCCCGGCTAAAAAAGTGTGTGGCACGCTCGCTGGGGCCGCTTTGTTGCGTGACGAATCGTTGGTTGGACGGATTCTGGACGCTGTGGTCAACGCGGTTCCAGTCCCAGTCACCCTTAAGATCCGCACAGGTTGGGATTTAACCCACCGCAATGGGCTTGCCATCGCGCGCATCGCCGAGCAAGCAGGCATTCGCGCGCTGACCGTGCATGGCCGTACCCGCGCGTGCGGCTACAGTGCGCCGGTGGATTATGCGGCGATTCATACCCTCAAGCAGGCGGTGAACATACCAGTGATTGCTAACGGCGACATCACCAGCCCGGAAAAAGCCCGCTGGGTTTTAGACTCTACTGGCGCGGACGCTGTGATGGTCGGCCGAGCCGCTCAAGGTCAACCCTGGATCTTCCGTGAGATTGCCCATTACCTGACGACCGGTCAGCGCTTGCCACTACCGGACATTACCGAGATCGGCCAATGCGTACTCGCCCATCTGCAACATCTGCATCATTTTTACGGTAAATCCACCGGGGTGCGGATTGCTCGCAAACACTTAGGCTGGTATAGCCAGCATTGGCCAACAGGTGCCGTATTTCGCACCAAAATCAATCCAGTTGAAAGCGCCGCAGCACAAGTACGGCTGACCCGCTATTTCTTCGAACATCTGGCCACCCAGGAGCCTCTGGCCGCATGAGCATCAATCCTTCCGATCCTCCGGTCGATTTATTACCCGCTACCCCGCTGCGCGATCATGTCTATGAAACATTGCGGATTTACTTTCATAATCTCGGCGGTCAAGCGCCCTGCAATCTCTATGATTTAGTACAACATGAGGTGGAACCGCCGTTATTACAGATCGTGATGCAATTCACCGGCGGCAATCAAACCAAGGCAGCAGCGATTCTGGGCATCAATCGCGGCACGCTGCGTAAAAAGCTGCGGCAATACCAGCTCGGCTAAATTTTTTCTTTTTGGGGACGGTATGAGTCTGGCGCTTTTCGATCTCGACAACACCCTGCTGGCCGATGACAGCGATTACCTGTGGGGCCGATTCCTCGTGGAACAGGGCCTAGTCGATGGCGTCTTCTACGAGCGCGAGAATCAGAAATTTTATGATTCCTATCGAGCCGGGACGCTCGATATTCATGCCTTTTTGCACTTCATGCTGCGACCGTTGACCGCGCATCCGCTGGCCACCCTACTGGCTTGGCGGGCACAATTTATCAAGGAGAAAATCGAGCCGATCATCCTGCCTAAAGCAGTCGCCCTGCTGGATAAACACCGAAAGGCCGGTGATACCTTGCTGATCATCACGGCCACCAACTGTTTTATTACAGCCCCCATTGCTGAGCGATTGGGCGTTCAGCATCTATTGGCAACCGAGATCGAATTCAGTGACGGCCGCTATACCGGCCAACCGCTCGGCATTCCCTGCTTTCAGCAAGGCAAGGTGACAAAGCTTCATGATTGGCTGGCGGCAACCGGCCATGACTTGACCGACAGTTGGTTTTATACCGATTCCCGCAATGATCTGCCTCTGCTCGTTGAAGTTGCGCATCCGGTAGCGGTGGACCCTGATGAAATCCTTGCTCAATACGCCACCGAGCGCGGCTGGCCCATCATCAGTCTGCGAGAAAACAAGCGGTAGCGTAGGCTGATCTATGTGGGCTTGCGACCGCGCGCCGTTTCCGCCACATTGCGACCCATCACACGCAGCTCCCGTCGCGCGACTTCCTGAACCAAGACTTGAAGCCGCCGAGATCAGAGTACTTCGTTGACCCTAAACGGACTACGCGCCATGCTCCTAATGATCGACAACTACGATTCGTTCACCTATAACCTCGTGCAATATCTGGGAGAATTAGGCGAAGAGGTCAAGGTGTATCGCAATGACCAGATTACCCCCGACGAGATTGCCGACCTCAATCCTGAACGCATCGTGCTCTCGCCCGGCCCCTGTACCCCTAACCAGGCGGGCGTGTCGCTGGCCACCATTGATGCCTTCGCCGGTAAAATTCCGATCTTCGGGGTTTGTCTGGGGCATCAGAGTATCGGCCAGGCGTTTGGCGGCCACATCGTCCGCGCCGGTGAGGTGATGCACGGCAAAACTTCCGCCGTTTATCATCAGGGCCAGGGTGTGTTCGCTGATCTGCCCAATCCGTTGACTGTAGTGCGCTATCATTCCCTGGTGATCGAAAAGACGACCGTTCCCGACTGCCTGGAAATCACCGCGTGGACTCAGACTGGGGACGGCGCACTCGATGAAATCATGGGTGTGCGCCACAAGACGCTGCCGGTCGAAGGCGTGCAATTCCACCCCGAATCTATTCTGAGCGAGCACGGCCACGCCCTGCTCCAAAATTTTCTCAACCAGCGACATTGATCGCTGCGGAGACGTGGTATGTCCATCACCCCCCAGGAAGCGTTGCAACGCACTATCGAGCATCGAGAAATTTTCTACGATGAAATGCTCTCGCTGATGCGCCAAATCATGGCGGGCGAAGTTTCGCCGGTCATGAGCGCCGCTATCCTCACCGGCCTGCGGGTCAAAAAGGAAACCATTGGCGAAATCAGCGCGGCCGCGACCGTGATGCGCGAGCTTTCGACCAAGGTGATGGTGCCACCGCCGCATCCGCATTTTGTGGATATCGTTGGCACCGGCGGCGACGGCTCGCACAGCTTCAATATTTCCACCACGGCAATGTTCGTGGTGGCGGCGGCTGGGGCGCAAGTCGCCAAACACGGCAATCGGGGGGTGTCATCCAAATCCGGCAGCGCCGACGTGCTGGAAGCGCTGGGCGTTCGCATCGATCTGCAAGCCGAACAGGTGGCCGCCTGCATTAGCGAAACCGGCATCGGCTTTATGTTCGCGCCGAATCATCACTCGGCCATGAAAAATGTCGCTCCGGTGCGCCGCGAGATGGGGGTACGCACCATTTTTAATATCCTTGGCCCGCTGACCAATCCCGCCAGTGCGCCGAATCAACTGATGGGCGTCTTCCATCCCGATCTGGTGGGCATTCAGGTGCGGGTGATGGAACGACTGGGCGCGCAACACGTTTTGGTGGTCTGGGGCAAGGATGGCATGGATGAGATTTCGCTGGGAGCGGCAACGCTGGTCGGCGAACTCAAAAACGGTCAGATCAGCGAGTACGAAATTCACCCGGAAGATTTCGGACTGGCGATGATGTCGGGCCGTAATCTCAAGGTGGAAAGCGCCGAGCAATCGAAAACGCTGTTGCTGAGCGTGCTCGATAACGAACCGGGCACCCCGCGCGATATCGTTGTTTTGAACGCCGGCGCCGCGCTGTATGCCGCCGATGTGGCCGCGTCCATTGCCGAGGGCATCGAACGGGCGCGGGATGCCATCGCCGGCGGTAAAGCCAAGGCCAAACTGAATGAATTCGTGCGCTGCACGCAAAAGTTGGCGACATGAGCGATACGCCTGATGTGCTCCAGCGTATCCTCGCCCGCAAGGTCGAGGAAATCGCCGAACGCAGCCAGCGGCTCAGCCTGGCCGCTGTGCGCAAACAGGCTGAAACCGCAGCGCCGACCCGTCCTTTTTTAGCCCAGATCAACGGCATCATTGCGGGCGGTGAGGCAGCGGTCATCGCGGAAATCAAACGCGCTTCACCCAGCAAGGGATTACTGCGCGATCCCTTCGAGCCGACCGCTATCGCCCGCAGTTACGCGGCGGCGGGAGCAGCGTGTCTGTCGGTGCTGACCGACCGCGACTTTTTTCAAGGCTGCGAGGAGTATCTGCAAGCCGCGCGGGCTACCTGCGCTCTGCCGGTCTTGCGCAAGGATTTCACCATCGACCCGTACCAGGTATACGAGGCGCGGGCTATCGGAGCGGACTGCATTCTGCTGATCGTGGCGGCGTTGGATCAAAACCCGTTACAAACACTGGCCAAGCTGGCCGCTGAACTCGGCATGGGGGTTCTGGTGGAAGTGCATGACGCCACCGAACTGGATCGGGCGCTGGCGCTTGATATACCGCTGATCGGCATCAATAACCGTAACTTGCGCACCTTTGCAACCCGGCTGGACACCACCTTGAATCTGCTCTCGCGCATCCCGACGGATCGCACCATCGTCACTGAAAGCGGCATTCATACCCCTGCTGATGTGGCACTGCTGCGCCAGCACGGCGTTCATGCCTTTCTGGTGGGCGAAGCCTTGATGCGGGCGGACGATCCTGGTGCTCGATTGGCCGAATTGTTCGGCGAGCACCGCCGTGGCCGCTCCAGCAGCCGATGAGATTGATGATGAAAACCCGGATCACCTGGTTGGAAGAGATGGCTTATGTCGCCCGATCCCCAAGCGGCCATGCGCTGGTGCTGGATGGTCCGCCGGAACTGGGTGGCCAGAATCTTGGCCCTCGCCCGATGGAAATGCTCTTGATGGGGATGGGCGGCTGTACCGCGATTGATGTGGTGAACATTCTGCGCAAGGCCCGACAGGATTTGCAGGGCTGTGAACTTGAACTCGAAGCCGACCGGGCCGAGAGCGACCCGAAGGTCTTCACGCAAATCCGCGTGCATTTCATTTTCACCGGCAAAAATCTGAGCACCAAGCACATCGAACGCGCCATCGAACTCTCTGCCGAGAAATACTGCTCTGCGTCGATCATGCTGGGTAAAACCGCGCAAATCAGCCACACCTTCGAGATTCGTGACGTCTGAACATCAGTGACCGAGGTGATAGTTCAGCGTTTGTGTCTGTGAGGAGCAGGATGTGATAACACTCAGACCAACGCCCAAATTGCCCTTGCAAGGCTTCAACAACCTCACGAAAACGCTCAGCTTCAATAGTTACGATATCGGTTATACCTCGACGACCGAGCAGCAAGAATGCTATCTGCGTTATCTCGATGAGACTTACAACGCCGCACGGTTGACCGACATTCTCAGCCAGGTCGCCAAGATCATCGGCGCCACTATTTTGAACGTCGCCCGGCAGGACTACGAGCCGCACGGAGCCAGCGTGACCCTGTTGTTGGCCGAACAATCGGTTGCTTCAGAAGATCTTTCGCACTCGGCCGCACCAGGGCCGCTACCGGACGCGGTGGTCTGTCATTTGGACAAAAGCCACATCACGGTACATACCTATCCAGAAAGCCATCCTGACAACGGCATCCACACCTTTCGGGCCGATATCGATGTCTCCACCTGTGGCCGCATTTCCCCACTCAAGGCGCTGAACTATCTGATGCAGTGCTTTGCGGCCGATATCGTCGTGCTCGACTATCGGGTGCGTGGCTTTGCACGGGATGAGACTGGTAAAAAGCATTTCATTGATCATCAAATCAATTCAATTCAGGATTATCTGTCCAGGGACATCCGCGAGCGCTATCAATGCATTGATGTCAATGTCTCTCAAGAGCATCTCTTCCATACCAAGCTGCTGCTGAAAGATTTTGATCTCAATGATTATTTATTCAGCATGGACCGGCAGAACATGTCACCGCACGAGCAAGCGGAAATCGAGCGGCAGGTGCGGCGGGAGATGGCGGAAATTTTTTACGGCGAAAACCTACCCAAAGGCTGGCCGATTTAACGTTATGGAACGACCCACATTTGGGCTATACCCAATAGGTGGTCTTGGTCATTATTTTTGACGCCCCTTTCATCAACAGGCGGATCGGCCACGGCAACCGAACGCCACCGGCGACAATGGCATTCGTGGCATGGCGCGCTTCATCGTCCTTCATCTGTTCCAAAACTGCCCGGCTCTGGTGATCGGCGGCCGGTAACCGCTGCAAGTGGGAGCTGAGATGGCGCACGACCTGATATTCGGTTTCCGCGACAAAGCCCAGACTCCAACGGTCGCCCGCCTTGCCGGCCAGCGCACCAATCGCAAAAGCGCCCACATAAAATAATGGGTCCAGGATACTGGGGCGGCTGCCCAGATCTTGCAGTCGTCCTTTGCACCAGGTGAGATGGTCGTTTTCCTCGTAGGCGGCCTGCTCCATGCACCCACGCACTTCATCCAGTTGTGCGGTCAGCGCTTGGCCTTGATAAAGCGCCTGAGCGCAGATTTCACCCGTATGATTGACTCTCATCAAACGGGCCGCTTCTTGCTGTTCGGCTGGTTTTAATTCATTGGCCGGGGCAATGCCAGCGCTGGGTTGCGGTCGCCCGGTGGTTGGTGGCTGACCAAACAGCGTGCGAATCGCCTGATCGAGGTTGATCAGCAAGGTATCGGCGGACGTATAGTAGCGGCTGGTCATGGCGACAAACTCATGTCTTGGAGAAAAATCCAGTGTCCTATTATCACTATCATGTATTTTTTTGCACCAACTTGCGCGCTGACGGTTCACAGTGTTGCCAGCAATATGGCGCTCAGGAAGCGCGTGATTACGTCAAGCAGCGGGTTAAAGAATTAGGATCGGTTATTCCTCATAAAATAAGGATCAACACCGCCGGTTGTATGGACCGTTGCAGCGAGGGACCGGTGCTCGTGGTCTATCCCGAAGCAACCTGGTATAGCTATGTCGATCATGCCGATCTGGATGAAATCATCACGGAACATCTGGTTGCAGGACGCACGGTGGAACGGCTACGGATTTAAGCGTCTGCACCGGTGCTAAGACGCCCATTGACATTGAAGGACTCCAGGGATGGACGACGACCCCGCCAGCTTGAGGCGTCGCGTCGTGGCCCTACGGCGGGCCAGTTCGACGGAGACGTTGCCCGCCGACCCAGAGCGCACCGACGGGCGGCCATGAATGTGGTGTTGCGACAGCATTCGCACTATACTCTTCAATGGGTTAGGGTATGCGGTTAGGTAAAGAAGACCCGGAAGAACCTGTAAAACCCGCCGGGCAGAGTGACGAAAGTCGTAGGACGGGGAGCGTCCAAACTGATGCGCGTGGAGTGGCAAAACCCACCTGCCGGCCTGTCCGGCGGGGCTACGGTGAAGCGCGAATGAACCCGGCTGATGAGGCGAGGTTTGGACCGAGCCGAAATCAGTCATGGCGCAACTCCAACTCTTCTCTTCACCCGCTATCGAAGTCTTGTAAGGCGAGTTGTGCTTTCGTACAATGCGCGACTCCCTACGCGGACATGGATTTTTTTGGAGCTTCTAAATAATATGAAAACTTTCAGCGCCAAGCCAGCCGAGGTCAAGCGCGACTGGTATGTGATCGACGCCTCGGATCAGGTTCTGGGTCGGCTGTCGACAGAAATTGCCCGCCGTTTGCGAGGCAAACATAAACCTGAATATACCCGCCATATCGATACGGGCGACTACATCATCGTGGTCAACGCCGCGAAAGTGCGCGCGACCGGCCGCAAGGAAACCGATAAGGTTTACTACCACACGACCGGTTATGTGGGCAACATCAAATCCGTATCCTTGGAAAAGCTGCGCAAGTCTAATCCCGAGCGCATTGTGCAGATTGCCGTAAAAGGCATGTTGCCCAAGAATCCTCTGGGTCGGGCCATGTTTCGTAAACTGAAAGTTTACGCTGGCCCTGAACACCCACATACCGCCCAGCAGCCATTACCGCTGCCGATAAGCTCATGATGACCGGTAGCCGGAAGGTACATAACGCATGATTGAGAACCAACATTACGGCACGGGTCGGCGCAAGACTGCCGCCGCTCGTGTGTTTTTGCGGCCGGGCACCGGCAAGATTACCGTTAATCAACGACCCCTAGAGCAATATTTCGGTCGTGAAACATCCTGCATGGTGGTCCATCAGGCGTTGGAAACCGTTCAACTGAATGACCGGTTTGACGTTTACGTGACGGTTAAAGGTGGTGGGATCACAGGTCAAGCGGGCGCTATTCGCCATGGCCTGACGCGCGCGCTCATCGAATACGACGAGAGTCTGCGCGCTCCGCTGCGCAAAGCGGGCTTCGTCACTCGCGACGCTCGTGAAGTGGAGCGTAAGAAAGTCGGTCTACGCAAAGCTCGGCGCGCAACGCAGTACTCTAAGCGCTAACGTTTTCCTTGGGGGATCGTCTAGCGGCAGGACTACGGACTCTGACTCCGTCAACCTAGGTTCGAATCCTAGTCCCCCAGCCACTCACTAACCCACCTACTTTTTATAGAAGGTGGGTTTTTTATGGTTTGGCTTTAAAGAAAAAAGCAACAAATTGTTGTATCATTGAAACAATAAATTAAATTTTGTGTTTTTTTTGAAAATTTCAGTTGCATTTGTGCTTCAAAATGCGTATAAATTTCTTTAGCGAATTTCGAACGCCCTTTTGTTGTGTATTTACAACACAAACCTAGGAGTTTAATTTTATGAAAAAGTCTGCTCTTGTGGTGGCTGTGGCCGCTGCGCTGGTTGGGTTCGGTACTGCCGCGCACGCTGATACCACGCTGTATGGTTCGGCCCGCGTCTCTGTTGATTATGATGATGTCGATACCACCTATCTGAACGCTCGGCAGCCCAATGGCGCACTGGTCCCCTTTACGCGCGGCTTCAATGCCTGGGATGTCTTCAACAACACATCGCGCCTGGGTGTACGTGGTGAAGAAGAATTAGGTGGCGGCTTGAGCGCTATCTATCAGTATGAGTTCGGTGTTGATGTGACTGATGGCGGCAACCTCCAGAGTAATCGCCCCAAGTGGGTTGGCTTGAAAGGTGGCTTCGGCTCGATTACGGCCGGTACCCAATGGACCCCGTACTATAACGCCATCGCGGTTGGCGATATTTTCAACAGCTCCAAGTTCTATGACAAAGACGTCTATCTGGGCGACAGCTTTGGCGTGCGGATGGACAACAGCATCGTTTATGCCACCCCGAATCTGAGCGGTTTCAAGGCTGAAGTGATGCTGGTGATGAACGGTTCCTGCTCACCGAATGATCCGGTCACACCGGCTGATTTGTGCAAAACCGGTGCCGACAACAAGCTGAACGGCAACTTGAGCAACGATCTGGATATGTGGAATCTGGGCCTGTCGTACAAGAATGGCCCCTTCTTCCTGGGTGCGTCCTATATGTCCCTGGAAGGCAGCTCCTTTGATAACTTCGTCACCCGGCCGACTTGGGATGGCAATCAGTGGGGCGTCGCGGTCGGCTTCAATACCGGGCCGTTTGCCGTCTCGCTGGCTTATGAAAATGGCGATCTCAACGTCCTTAACTTCGGCAAAACCCAAAACCTCATCTTGACTGGCCAATATACCTTCGGACCCAATGTGCTGCGCGCTGCGTATACGCATTCCAGCCCCGAAGATGACCGTATCGGTGTCGTCAGCAATGGTGTTGCCGGCGTTCTTCTCCAAGACGACCGCAGCAACTGGGCATTGGGTTATCAGTATAACCTCAGCAAGCGCACCCGCGTCTGGGTCGAGTACCTCGGTCAGGAAGTTGATAACGATCTGGTCGGCAGCACACAGACCATCTCAATCGGGACTCGCCACGACTTCTAAGGCTTAACAGCCTCGTCAGCAATACCAAACGGACGCCCTAGGGCGTCCGTTTTCTTTTGTGTGTCTTTTGCGATGATCGTTGCTTTCTAACAAATAAGTTGTTTTTTTATAAATAAACAGTTGCTTTTTTGATTCATTTATTCTATAAATAATCTCGAATTACTTAAAAATACCTTCCAATGATCGGAAAGCGTATTACTTAAACGTGCTTTAAATTCTTAATAGCCAGGACTTTCCCATGAAAAATCACTTGGTTGCTTTTGCTGTTGCAGCCTCCCTCGCCGCCCCATTCGCCGCACAAGCCGATACGATCTTGTATGGGTCTGCGCGTGTCTCTCTGGATTACAGCGATGAAAGCAACTCGCTGTTTAACGGTGATGGTAGCTGGGATGTCTTTAACAACAGCTCGCGACTTGGTGTCTTGGGATCGGAAGAGTTGGGAGGTGGCTTGAGCGCCATCTACCAGTACGAGTTCGGCGTTGACCTGACCGAGGGTGGCAATTTAGAGAGCAACCGGCCGAAGTTTGTCGGTCTGAAAGGTGGCTTTGGCCAGATCTCTGTGGGTACTCAGGAAACTCCTTATTACCATATCGCGAGTGTCACGGACATCTTCAACACAGATCGCTCGTTTGGCAGCACTGCCTTTCTAGGCGGCTCATTCAATGGCTTTAGCCTCAACACCGGGGCAGATCGGGATCTCGGTGACGGCGCGCTGGTTCGTTTGGAAAACAGTATTTACTACACCACACCCGACATGGGCGGCCTTAGCATCGAAGCCATGTTGGTCGCCAACGGCGGTAGTAACAGTACACAAGGCCGTTCCAATGATATCGATCTTTGGAATATCGCCGCCAAATATAGCGGTGGCCCCTTCTCCGCCGGTGTCAGCTATATCCGCCTCAATGGTGACGATAGGGTTGCACTCAGCAACGGCATTAGCGTCGATCTTGACCTGGATCAGTGGGTTGCCAGCGTTGGCTTCACGGCTGACCCTTTCAGTATCGGTCTCATCTATGAGCAAGGGACTCTGAACGAATTTGGGCTGCTCGGTACCGCCCGATTCTCGCCTGGTACGCCCGCTCGCTTTGGTGACAGCGACGCAAAAAATATCTATCTCGCTGGCGAGTATCGGTTTGCCAACAACACGATTCGGGCCGCCTACGGCCGGATGGATACTGGACTGAACGTGCTAGGCTCCGACGAAACCATGGACAATTATCTGATCGGCTATCAGTACGATTTCAGCAAGCGGACCCGTTTATGGGTTGAATACATCGGTCGCAGTAGCGACTCGGTGCTCTATGGCGACCAAAACGCGGTCTCCATCGGGACGAGAGTGGATTTCTAAAATAACAAAAGCCTGACATCAGGCGTAAGGGCGGCGGGCACTGCAACGCAGTGCCCGTTTTTTATTGCGTTAGCCATCAACATCGCAAGGTTTGGACGCCGTTCTTCGTGCCTAACAAGACGATATCCGCTGGGCGTAAGGCAAACAAACCCACCGTAACGATCCCTGCAATATTGTTCAATTCCGCTTCTAGCTTGGCCGGCTCCAGAATGTGCAAGTTGTAAACGTCTAAAATGATATTGCCGTTGTCAGTAACAAAATTCTCTCGAAATACCGGCTGCCCCCCACGTTTGTGCAACTCGCGCCCGACGTGGCTGCGCGCCATCGGTATGACCTCGACCGGCAGAGGGAAGCCACCCAATGTATCCACCAGCTTGGATTCATCAGCAATACAAACGAATAATTCGCTAGCCGCCGCCACGATCTTTTCACGGGTTAGCGCGCCGCCTCCCCCCTTGATGAGCTGCAACCGCGCATTAGCCTCATCCGCGCCATCCACGTAAAGAGGCAACGGGCCAACCGCGTTGAGATTTAAGACCGGAATGCCAGCGGCTTTCAGGCGCTGGGTGGTCGCTTCCGAACTGGACACCACACCGTCTAGTCGGGATTTGATTCGCGCCAGCGCGTCAATAAAATAATTGGCGGTTGAACCGGTGCCGACGCCTAAAACCGTATTATCTTCGACATAAGCGAGCGCAGCCTCAGCGGCGCGTTTTTTCATGTCATCTGTGGACATGCAACTCTCCTCCCCTGCTCTTTGTAAGCATCCTCATGTACGACTATATCAAAAAGATCCTGACCGCTCGGGTTTACGATGTCGCCATCGAATCGCCTTTGGAGGTGATGAGTCGTTTATCACGGCGTCTGAATAACCGAGTGTTGCTCAAGCGTGAAGACTTGCAGCCGGTCTTTTCCTTTAAGCTGCGCGGCGCCTATAACAAAATGGCCAATCTACCCCGCGCGGCGCTGGAAAAAGGCGTTATTTGCGCCTCGGCCGGCAATCACGCCCAAGGCGTCGCCCTGAGCGCGCAGCGGCTCGGCGCCAAAGCGACTATCGTCATGCCGCGCACCACGCCAGCGATTAAGATCCAGGCGGTGCGCGACCGAGGCGGCAAAATTGTGCTGTTTGGCGATAATTACGACGAAGCCTATCAGCACGCCCGTCAGTTGGAAGCCGAAAAAGGCTTGACCTTCATCCATCCCTATGATGACCCCGATGTGATCGCCGGCCAAGGCACTATCGGTATGGAAATCCTGCGTCAGCACCCCGACCACATCGAAGCGATTTTTATTGCAGTCGGCGGCGGCGGTTTGATTGCTGGAATCGCCGCTTTCATCAAATATCTGCGGCCGGAAATCAAGATCATTGGGGTGGAGCCAGACGATGCCGCTTCGATGTACCAAGCCCTCAAACAGGATCGGCGGGTGGTGCTCGATCAGGTGGGTATTTTCGCCGACGGCGTGGCGGTCAGGCAGGTAGGCGAGGAAACCTTCCGACTGGCGCGGGAACGGGTCGATGAAATGATTGTTGTGTCCACCGACGAAATTTGTGCCGCGATCAAGGATATTTTCGATGACACCCGCGCTATTGCTGAACCCGCCGGCGCGCTCGGCGCCGCAGGCTTGAAAAAATATGTCGAGCGCACCGGCGTCACCGGCGCCAATTTGATTGCGCTCAATTGCGGCGCGAATATCAATTTCGACCGCTTGCGCCATGTCGCCGAACGCGCCGAACTGGGCGAGCGACGGGAAGCCTTGCTGGCGGTCACCATCCCGGAACAGCCGGGTAGTTTTCGCCGCTTCTGCCAAACCATCGGTAAACGCTCGATCACCGAATTTAATTATCGCTACGCCGACACCCGCCAGGCGCAGGTTTTCGCCGGCATCCAGTTGACCGAGGGGGACGGTGAAAAAAACCGCATCATTGAAACCCTGCGCGAACACAGCTATCCGGTGCTGGATCTCAGCGATAACGAGATGGCGAAACTGCACATCCGCTATATGGTGGGCGGTCATGCACCCGGCTTGCGAGATGAATTGTTGTATCGCTTCGAGTTTCCCGAACGGCCAGGGGCGTTGCTGCAATTCCTGACTGGCATGGCGCACGATTGGAATATCAGTCTCTTCCACTATCGCAATCACGGCTCCGATCATGGCCGGGTGCTGGTCGGCATCCAAGTATCGACAGCAGAACGGGGGCAATTCGACCAGTTCATCCACAAACTCGGCTATCCCTACGCCGACGAAACCGATAATCCCGCTTATCGCCTGTTTCTGGATAGTCGCGGCTAATCTGTAACAGTCGAATTTGAAAGCAAGATTCGGAGTGAACCGATAAGCAAACGTCGCTAAAGTTCCAACCATCTTATGGCTGGTCGAAAGGAACCCATGATGAACGCCGCTGTGAAAAACTCACACCATGCCGTCACCACGCAGAACGATCCTCGGTGGGCCGCCGTGGTCGCTCGTGACGCCAAGGTGGCTGACCGGTTTTTCTACTCGGTCCAGACCACGGGCGTGTACTGCCGCCCTTCATGCGCCGCCCGCTTAGCGCGACCGGAACATGTCCGTTTTCACCCAACACGCGAAGAAGCCGAACAAGCCGGTTTCCGACCTTGCCAGCGTTGTAAGCCAGATCAGCCGCCTTTGCTCGAACAACACGCGATCAAGATCACTGAAGCTTGTCGGATCATCGAAGCATCGGAGACCACACCGGGCATTGCAGAACTAGCAAAGCGTGTCGGCATCAGCACGTACCATTTTCATCGCCTTTTCAAGACGATCACTGGACTGACGCCAAAAGCCTACGCAGCGGCGCGGCGCGCACAATGGGTGCGCCACACCCTTAGTCACAGCAACACGGTAACGGACGCAGTTTTCGAGGCGGGCTACCACTCCAGCAGCCGTTTTTACCAGCGATCCAACGAGGTTCTGGGCATGACGCCGACCAAATACCGCGCAGGTGGCCTCAACATACTCATTCGCTTTGCCATTGGGCAATGCTCGCTGGGGTCGATCCTGGTCGCCGAAAGCGCTCATGGCGTGTGCGCCATTTTCTTGGGCGATGATCCCGAACGGCTAGCCTATGACCTGCAAGACCGCTTCCCCCGCGCCACGCTGATCGGCGGCGACAGCGCCTTTGAGCAGCGCGTCGCCAAGGTCATCGGCTTTATCGAACAACCGGCTATCGGCCTGGATTTGCCGCTCGATGTGCGCGGCACCGCCTTTCAACAGCGCGTTTGGCAAGCCCTACGGGAGATTCCGGTTGGAGCAACAGCCAGTTATACCGACATTGCCCAACGAATTGGCGCTCCGAATACAGCGCGGGCCGTCGCTGGGGCCTGTGCAGCGAATAGTTTGGCGGTCGCCATTCCGTGCCATCGCGTCATCCGCAACGATGGCGGTCTGTCCGGTTACCGCTGGGGTGTGGAGCGCAAGCGCGCCCTATTGGCGAAGGAAGCCGACTCATGAATCGGCGGCTACCGGCATAGAGCCAGCCATGACCTTGCCTCTGTTTGAGGATGCGGAATCAGGCCAGCCATGGCGCGAGGCCCTGTGTCCCGGCGCGGTCGTGTTGCACAACTTCGCCACAGCGGCCGGGGCCACGCTGCTCACGACCCTGCACGATATCGCACGGCAAGCGCCGTTTCGGCACATGATCACGCCGGGCGGCTTTCGCATGTCGGTGGCCATGACGAACTGTGGCTCCTGCGGCTGGCTGTCGGATCGCACCGGCTACCGCTACGCGGCGACCGATCCGGAAAGCGGTAAACCTTGGCCTCCCTTGCCGGAGGCGTACCTGAAACTGGCACGCGCAGCGGCCGCGAGCGCCGGTTTTCCAGACTTCGAGCCGGATGCATGTCTCATCAACCGCTACGCACCTGGCGCCCGGCTGTCGCTGCATCAAGACAAGGATGAGCGAGATTTTACTCAGCCTATCGTCTCGGTTTCACTGGGCCTGCCGGCAGTGTTTCTATTCGGTGGTTTACGGCGGAACGACAAAGCCGCTCGCGTGCTCTTGACGCACGGCGCTGTGGTGGTCTGGGGCGGGCCAGCGCGGTTGCGCTATCATGGGATTCTGTCGCTCAAAGCTGGATATCACCCCCTGGTGGGCGAACAACGGATCAATCTGACTTTTCGTAAAGCCATCTAATCAATCCTTTCATCCAGGCCGCTGAGACACGTTTTGGACTTAAATTTCCAAGGTATCCACCAGCGCCCGTCTAATTCGACTTGATAAGACCAAAGTCTGATCCCTATCCAACTTGCGGCCGAGCTAAATAACGCTTTCATGGCATTGAGCTAATTTCCAACCCCACCACCACGGCCCATTGAGCCTCGGTTACCGGTAAGACCGACAGGCGGTTACCCCGGCGGAGTAAGGCAAAATCGCCTAACACCGCCTGATGGTGTTTCAACTCAGTTAAGGTGATGGGTCGGCGCATACGGCGCACCAACCGCACATCGACTCGGTGCCAGCGGGGTTGTTGCCAGGTGCTGGTGGGGTCATAGTAAGGACTGGCGGGATCAAAAGCGGTTTCGTCCGGGTAGCCTTCCCGCACCACCTCGACAATACCAACGATGGCCGGCTTTAGCATACCGGAATGATAGAAAAACGCTTGATCGCCCTGACGCAGGGCATCGCGCAGAAAATTACGAGCCTGATAGTTGCGCACCCCTTCCCAAGCCGTGGTCTGCTGGGGTGACGCTTCAAGATCGGCAAAACTAAACGCCGTGACTTCCGATTTCAGCAGCCAATAAGCCACGGCTTATCCCCTTTCGCTCTGGCTGGTTTAGCGAAATTCATAGAAAGCAGCTTCCGTCACTACAGCATCCAAAGGCACATCCCAGTGTTCACGGATTAACAACTCAGGGCTTTTCTGGAACTCGTAACCCAAACCCAACAAATAGGGCCGCTGACCCTGATACGCTGGATTAGCCAAGAAAGCAAAACTACGGTCGTAGAATCCGCCACCCATACCGAGACGAGTTCCTGTGCTGTCGAAAGCCACCAGCGGCACCAAAACCAAATCCAGTTGCTCAGGCGACAACCACTCATCTGGGGAGATGGCGGGTTCAGGAATGTTAAATCGGTTGGGACGTAAGGGCGAATCGGGCCGATAGGGTGCAAAGTGTAGCGTTCCCACCGGATCGTTGACGATGACCGGCAAGTAGACTTGCTTGTTGGTCGCCCACGCCCGTTCGAGCAATGGTCGCGGATCAAGCTCTCCCTGGCAGGCCCAATAACCCGCGATATGACACGCTTCAGCATAGACTAGATCATCAGGGACTCGCGCCGCCACCGAGAGAGCCGCTTGCCAGCACTCATCAGCGAGCATCGCGCGTCTGCTGGCACGCAATCGTTCGCGCAAGTTGCGGCGCTCAAGCGGCACGAAAGGGAAGCCTCAAAAAATAAAGGCGACCGCAGTCGCCAAGACACACAATCAACATCAAGAAGGCGCTCTCCGCTGATGCCGTTTTGGGCCATTGCCCTTGAACCGCGCGGGCTCAAAGCGGGGAACAGAGCGGCGAATCAGGCTTCCCGCTACAAGGCGGACATGCACACAACGCCGACGACTATCACCCTGGGTAGAATTAAATAGGATCAAGGGGTTACCCGACCCTTTACTCGTACACCCCAGAGAGCGCCAAACCTAAAACACTATTTGACTCAGATTATAACCCATCCGGTACAGATTTGCTAAGAATCGCATCAATTTTTTGTGCCATATCCTCGACATAATGATTAACAACTGCGTCGGTCTCGGTCAATTGTCGCTGTTGCCGCAGCAGCTCGTGGCTGAGATTCATCGCCGCCATCACCGCCACCGCATCCAGGCTCAAAAGCTTGCTGCTGCGATCCCGGACCTCACGCATTTTCTCGTCCAGATACCGGCCCGCCTCCAGCAGATCCTCATGTTCGGCCGGCGTACACGCAAAGCGATATTCGCCCCCAAGCAGATGCACAGTTACCCCGATAGTCCCCTGGCTCACGATGCTTGCTCCAAATTCTTGAGACGAACGATCATGGCCTCGATCCGGGAACGCGATTGTTCATTTTTTTCGCGCAACTGATCACACTCAGCTTGCAATGTGCGGTTTCGCTCATCCAGGGAACGATTCTCTTGCAAGAGTTGCTCACAAAACCCCATTAACCGTTCAACCCGCTCGGCGAGAATGGCCAAGCCACTCGCGGCGGTTTCCGGGGCGCTCTCCAGCGGATCGGTTTCGGCCGACAACGCATTTTCGTAAAAATGTTCGATTTCCATGGGAGTACTATAGAGTGGCTTTTCTGATCAGGTCAATTTTCGAGCTTGCTAGGCGGGTTACTCGCACAATGTTAGGATTAGCCGTGCCCGTATCATGCGCTCCTGAAATCTCTCATGTCTAGCCTCAATCCACCCCTGTTCGAACGTCTGAGCACCCTGCTCGATCCTCTGGACCCGGCCGAACTGCATGGTTTGCTGTGTGGGCTACTCTGCGCCGACCGCACCCTGACCGTTGATACGTGGCTGGCGCACGCCGCAGAGCTGCTCGACGATGAAGCATTGCCAGAAACCGCGCGCGATGTACTTGGCAAATTTTTCGAATACGGTCGCACACAACTGGATGATCCCGATTGCGCAGCAACGCCGCTGTTGCCCGATGACGATACTCCCTTGCGCCAGCGCACCGAAGCCCTCGGTAAGTGGAGTCAGGGCTTGCTGTATGGCCTCGGCGTAAGCGACATCGTGCGCTGGGCTGGGCTATCCCCAGAGAGCCAAGAATTTCTGCATGACGCCACCGGCATCGCCCAAGCCGGCTTCGACCGCGCTGAAGCGACCGACGCCGATGAAACTGCTTATACGGAAGTGGTCGAATACCTGCGAGTCGGTCTGCTGTTGCTTCAGCTTGATCTAAACCGTCCGACCGCAGCTCACCGCTCGCGCCCACCCTGACCCAGAAGGCTGATCGATGTATTCCCGCGCGATACCGCCCACCGTTTTCGCTCACCGCCGTCAAACGCTGATGGAGCGGATGGGACCCGGCTCAGTCGCCTTGTTGCCCGCCGCACCGTCGGCCCCGCGCAATCGCGACGTACACTACCCTTATCGCCAGGATAGTGATTTCTATTATCTGACCGGTTTCCCGGAACCTGAAGCCATCGCGGTGCTGGCGCCGGGCAATGCCCAGGAATTTCTGTTGTTCTGCCGCGAACGCGATCCACAAATGGAAATCTGGCATGGGCGCCGTGCTGGACCGGCGGGCGCGATAGCCCGTTACGGGGCAGACCACGCCCATCCCATCGACGCTATCGACACCCTGTTACCACCCTTGCTGGAGAACCGCGAGCGGATCTTCTACGCCATCGGCTATAACCCGGAATTCGACCGCCGTGTTATCACCTGGCTTACCCAGGTGCGCGGTAAAGCCCGCGCCGGCGTGCGTGCGCCCGCCACGTTCGTTGCTTTGGAACACTTGCTGCACGCGATGCGCCTCTGCAAGGCCCCAGAAGAAATCGCCGTCATGCGCGAATCGGCCCGGATCGCCGCGCAAGCTCACAGTCGCGCGATGCAGGTTTGCCGGCCGGGAATGATGGAATACCAGCTTGAGGCCGAAATCCTGCACACCTTCATCGCCAACGGTGCAGGGTGGTCGTATCCGTCCATCGTTGGCGGTGGCGATAACAGTTGCATCCTCCACTACACGGAGAACAACGCCCCGCTGCATGATGGTGACATCGTGTTGATCGATGCGGGCGCCGAATTGGATGGCTATGCATCCGACATCACCCGCAGTTTTCCGGTCAATGGCCACTTTTCTGGTGAGCAACGCGCACTCTACGAATTAGTGCTCGCTTCTCAGCAAGCGGCTATCGACAAAGTTCGGCCCGGCTGTCATTTCAACGAACCGCATGATGCTGCGGTGCGGGTACTGACTGAAGGATTGGTGGCACTGGGCCTGCTGCATGGTGATGTGACGGCGCTCATCGCCGCTGAGCAGCACAAACCGTTTTATATGCACCGAACCGGTCATTGGCTGGGCATGGATGTCCATGATGTCGGTGATTACAAGACCGGTGAAGACTGGCGGGTGTTTGAACCCGGCATGGTGACGACCATCGAACCGGGCCTGTATATCCCAGCCGGCGGCAAGATCATGGACGCCCACTGGGCACAACTTGGCATCCACCTGGAAACCGAGCTGGATGAGCGTTGGTGGCGAATCGGCATCCGTATCGAAGATGACGTGCTGGTCACGGCCGACGGCCACGAGATCCTGACCGAGACTGCACCGAAAGAGATCGATGATATTGAAGCGTTGATGCGGGAATCAGCGACGGCGCCGACAGCGGGCCAAGGCAAACCCAAAAAACGCCGTACCCCGATCCCCACTCAACCTACCTCTGCTTCCCGCTTATGAGCCATACCGATTACGATGTATTGATCGTCGGCGGTGGCATGGTCGGCGCCAGTTTGGGGTGCGCGCTCGCTGGTCTAAGCTTGCGTATCGCCCTGGTAGAAGCCGCTCCGTTGGCCGCTAGCGCTCACCCCAGCTACGACGACCGCACCCTGGCCCTTGCCCAAGGTACCAAGCGAATTTTTCAAACCTTGGGCCTGTGGGATTCGCTGGCGGCAACCGCGACACCGATCCACCAAATCCATATCTCCGAGCGCGGCGGCGCTGGTTTTGCCCATCTCGATTGCCGGGATGAAGGCGTGGATGCCCTGGGCTATGTGGTCGAGGCGCGCTTGATCGGCGCGGCGGTACTGGCGAAATTGCCAACTTTGCCCGGACTGGATCTGTTATGCCCGGCTCATCTGGATCAAATCGCCATCGAACCGGATGCGGCGTGCGCCACGGTTGGCTTGCCCGATGGACACACACGCGAATTACGCGCGCGGCTGGTGGTAGCTGCCGACGGCGCCCGCTCACCGATACGGGAGCAACTCGGCATCAGCGCATTGCGCTGGGAATACGGCCAGCAAGCGGTCATTGCCAATGTCACCCCCGCCCTCCCCCACCAACAGGTCGCCTACGAGCGCTTTACCGAGGATGGTCCGGTTGCGCTTCTCCCGATGAGCGAGCAGCGGTGCGCAGTGGTCTGCACCATCAATGACCCCGCAGTGCCGGAGGTGCTGGCGTTGGATGATGCAGGCTTTGGCGCGCTGTTGACCCGGCGTTTCGGTGACCGCCTCGGCCATTTTTCCCGCATCGGCCGGCGGCAGGCTTATCCGCTGTTCCTGCTAAAAGCCCGCGAGCACGCCCGTGAACGGGTTGCGATCATCGGCAATGCCGCCCATACCTTGCACCCCATCGCCGGCCAGGGATTTAACCTCGGTATCCGTGATGTGGCGGCGTTGGCTGAGGTCATCGCCGATGCCCGCCGCGCCGAGCAAGATATCGGTGCTCTAACGGTACTGGACCGTTACGCCGACTGGCGTCGCTGGGATCAGCGCCAAACCATTGCTTTCACCGACGCCTTGACCCGCTTGTTCGTCAATCCGCTGCCGCCGGTGCGGCTCGCCCGTAATTTGGGTTTGCTAGCTTTCGATTTTTATCCGCCGATCAAGCGATTAATCACCCGGCATAGCATGGGATTGGCTGGCCGCCTGCCGAAACTGGCGCGCGGTCTACCGCTGACCGCCTAAGCCATACCCCATCAATCGCCAAACTCGCTAAAGACGCTGACACTGCCATGAACGATAGCAACATCGATTACGATCTGGTCATCGCCGGCGGTGGCATGGTCGGCTCGGCACTGGCTTGTGCGCTGGGTGATACCGATTTACGCATCGCGTTGCTGGAAGGGATGCCGCTGGCGCGAGTGCGCCCTGATGCCGAGGCGGACATCCGGGTATCGGCCATCAGTCGTGCCTCGCAGCGCATCTTTGCAGCGGTCGGCGTTTGGGACGCTATGGTGGCCTGGCGGGTCAGCCCATTCCGCGAGATGCGGGTATGGGATGCGACCGGCTCCGGCCAAATCCATTTCGATAGCGCTGATATCGGTGAACCGCTGTTGGGCTGGATTATCGAAAATCGAGTCATTCAATTCGCTTTGCTGGAACGGGTCGGCCAACTGTCTGCTGTGGAATTGCTCTGTCCGGTCGTTCTGGAAAGCGCGCAACGAGTCGCCGATCACCACTGGTGCGTGCGGCTCAACGATGGCCGTGAATTGACCACGCGCTTGCTGGTCGGCGCAGACGGTGCGCAATCCATGGTGCGCCGCCTGGCGGAGATCGCCACCGCTGGCTGGGACTATGGGCAAAAAGCCGTAGTCGCCAACGTGGCCACCGCCGAGCCGCATCAGGAAACCGCCTGGCAGCGTTTTCTGCCGACCGGGCCGTTGGCCTTTCTGCCGCTGCATGATGGCCGTTGCTCCATCGTCTGGTCCACCAGTCCCCAACAGGCCGATGCGCTGTTGGCGATGGACGAACAGGCGTTCAGAGCGGCGCTGGGGGAAGCGTTCGGCTGGCGCTTAGGGGCCATTGTCGCAATCGGGGCGCGGGGTGCGTTTCCGCTACGGTTGCAGCATAGCCAACATTATGTCAAACCCGGTCTTGCCTTGATCGGCGACGCGGCCCATGTGGTGCACCCGCTGGCGGGCCAGGGCGTCAATCTGGGCTTACTGGATGCAGCAACGCTGGCCGAAGTCATCGTTGACGCAACCGCCAGCGGCCAAGACTTCGCCTCCTGGAAAACGCTGCGCCGCTACGAACGCTGGCGTAAGGGGGACAATTTGCTGATGCTGGCCGTCATGGACGGCTTTAAGCGGCTATTCGGCACGTCCCTGCCACCAGTTGCCCTGATCCGCACTATCGGATTGAATCTGACCGACGCGGCAGGACCGCTGAAAAACCGGATTGCCCGGCAGGCGATGGGTCTGGCAGGTGATCTGCCGCGACTGGCCCGCGCGGCTGGATAACCTTCGTATGGCCGAATACCCGCTCTGCCCAATGAGCGCGCTGGCCGAAGGCGAAAGCAGAGGTTTCGCCGCCAAAGCCGGTGCCCATTATGCCGATATCGTGGTGGTGCGCACCCGCAAGGAGATTTATGCCTACCGCAACCGTTGCCCACACACCGGCGCACCGATGGAATGGGAACCGGACCAATTTCTCGATTACACCGGCACTCTGATTCAATGCGGCATTCACGGTGCGCAGTTCCGCATCGACGACGGCTACTGCATTGCCGGCCCCTGCGCCCGGCAATCCCTGCAACGGATCACGGTCGCTGAAAAAGATGGCTGGCTGATCGCGCTCGAACCGCTGGAACGGCCACAGTGAGCACGCCACCCGTCATCCAGGTGGATGATTTGTGCAAGCATTACGGCCCGGTACGGGCGGTGGACGGTATCAGTTTCACCGTCGCCCGTGGCGCCACCTGCGCGCTGCTGGGCGGTAACGGCGCCGGTAAGACCACGACCATCGCCATGCTGCTGGGATTGCTACTCCCCACCAGCGGTCAGATCAGGATTCTCGGCGAGGACATTCCGCGCCATCGTTACCGTGTATTGCCGCGCATGAATTTCTCCTCGCCATACATGGATTTGCCGCAGCGGCTGACGGTATGGGAAAACCTGACCGTTTACGCACGCTTGTACGGCGTGCGCCGCATCCACGAGCGGCTGGCAACATTGGGCCGGGAGTTGGATATCGACGGTTTTTTCAAACGGCCTTACGGGAGTTTGTCCGCCGGGCAGAAAACCCGTGTCGTGTTGGCCAAGGCGTTGCTGAACGAGCCAGATATTTTGTTGCTCGACGAGCCGACCGCCTCGCTTGATCCCGACACCGCTGACCGGATGCGCTCCACGCTGACCGATTATCGGGACCGCAGCGGTGCGACTTTATTGCTCGCTTCTCACAACATGAGTGAAGTCGAACGGCTCTGCGATCAGGTCATCATGCTGCGCGCTGGCCACATCGTCGCCACCGGCACCCCGCGTGAGCTGATCCACCGCTACGGCCGCAAGGACATGGAGGAAGTGTTTCTGGACATCGCACGCGGCATCCGCAACGGCGAGGTGCGGGAATGACGGCGCTTTCCCCGCAGCGGATCGGTGCGTTGGTCTTGCGTTATCTGTACTTGCTGCGCGGGTCCTGGATTCGCGTGATCGAGCTGGCGTACTGGCCCACCGTCCAGATGGTGCTGTGGGGCTTCATCACCCGGTATCTGGCCGGTCACAGCGATGTGCTCTATCAGGCGAGCGGTTTACTGCTGTCGGGGGTCTTGCTGTGGGATATCCTGTTTCGCAGCCAACTTGGCGTGTCGGTGGTGTTCTTTGAAGAGCTGCATTCACGCAATCTGGGGCAATTGTTCATCAGCCCGCTACAACCCATTGAATTGATCTTAGCCCTGATGCTGGTCAGCCTGGCGCGTACTCTGCTTGGCGTCGGGGTCGCCGTACTGCTGGCCATGCCCTTCTACGGTTTCAATCTGTTTCAGCTTGGCCCACCGCTGTTGGGCTTTTTTGTGAATTTACTGATGCTGGGGTGGGCTATCGGCTTGATGGTATCCGCCTTGGTGCTGCGTTATGGAATGGGCGCCGAAAGTATCGCCTGGGCCGCCATCTTCGCCATCGCGCCGTTGTGCGGTATCTACTACCCTGTCGCCACCCTGCCGGACTGGCTGCAACCGTTATCCTGGGCCTTGCCCGCCAGCCATGTCTTCGAGGGAATGCGAACGGTCCTGTTGGAGCATCGGTTCCGGCTAGATTTCCTGCTGTACGCGCTCGCGTTGAACGCCGTTTATCTCAGTCTCGGCGCCAGTCTGTTTCTGGCCGCTCTCCATAAAGCCAGAGAGCGCGGCTCACTGTTGCAGTCTGGCGAGTGAGCGGCCATTATTTCGGCCCCTCGTTGGTTGCGTTGCCTAGCGAAACCGAGTTTGAGAGACCCCAAACCTTGCTATTTTCATGCGTCAGCCCCACGGCGCATCATTTCTATCAAGAGTTAAGAGCATGATCGAGCGCATTCTCCAACAATTGATTTTCGCCAGCCGTTGGCTGTTGGTACCGATTTACCTGTCGCTAGCCGCCATCCTGATTTTATTCGGCATTAAGGCGGTGCAAGAAACCGCTCACCTGTTCGCGCAGGTATTCATCATGACGGAGACGGAAATCGTCTTGGCCGGCTTGGCACTGATCGACCTGGCGCTGATCGCCAATCTGCTAGTGATGGTCATTCTGAGCAGTTACGAAACTTTTGTGTCAACCCTGAATTTAGTCGAAGGGCAACAAAAACCATCCTGGCTGGGCAAAATGGATGCCGCGACGCTCAAAATCAAACTGGCGGTGTCCATCGTCGCTATTTCCTCGATTCATTTGCTCAAAGCGTTCATGAACTTTAAGACCGGCGACACCGAAGAGCTTTTCTGGCTGATGGTGGTTCATATCGCTTTCGTGGTTTCAGCACTGTTGATGGCGCTGGTTGACAAAATCGTATTTTCTCGGCATCGGCATTAGCCAAAGATTACGGCTGATCCAACTGCATAGGCACAGACAGGGGTTGTGGTTCAGCCGCTGGCGGTTCCGTGGCACGACTCCGGCTCGGCCAACCGTGCAGATGCACCTCCCGCTGCGGGAAGGGAATTTCGATGTGATGCTCCCGTAATACCGCGATGATCCGGTTATGCAGATCGTGAGTCAGCGCTAACCGATTGGCGAGTTCCCGCACAAACACCCGCACCTCAAATTCCAATGCGCTTTCGCCAAATTTCAAAAACAGCACGGCCGGCGCAGGCTCGTTGAGCACCAAGGGATGGGTAGCCGCTAGCTTCAACAACAGGTCGTGGACCTGTATCGGGTCACTGTCGTAAGCCACGCCGACCGGAACCACCACGCGGGTGATGGAGTCGTTCCGAGTCCAGTTGATCAGCGCATGGGTAATGAAGGTCTTGTTGGGAACGATGATTTCCTTGCGGTCCCAATCGACCAAGGTGGTCGCCCGAATATGGATGCGGGCGACCGTACCGCTCTGATCGCCCAGCGTCACCGTATCACCCACCCGAATCGGCCGCTCCAACAGCAAAATCAATCCCGACACGAAATTGGCAAAAATCTCTTGTAAACCAAAGCCCAGACCGACACCCAGCGCAGCCACCAACCACTGCACCTGCCCCCAACCAATCCCAACGATATCCAAGGCGGCTGCGAGGCCGACAGCGACAATCAGATAACGACTGATGGTGATAATCGCGTTGCGGGTACCGGAATCGACCGCAAGCCGCTCCAGCACCACCAATTCCAATACGCCCGGCAGGTTGCGGGCGCAAAAGCCCATCAGCAGAAGCAGCGCAACGGCAACCAGGATATTGCCCAAAGTAATATCCGCAATCTGCGCACCGCCGGCGGTCTGGAGCGTCTGATGCCAAAGGGTGATCTCGTTCAGGATGGAAAACGCCGGAATCAGGTCCGCCCAAATTTGCCAAAGACCAAAACCGAGGCCCACGAACACCAGTAAATTGATCAGCCCGCGGGTCTGTTCGCCGACACTGGTCAAATCCACCGCAGGAATCTCCAACACCTCTGGCGCTGCTTCCCCAGAAGGTGCGGCGGTCTCCTTGGCGCGGGCTGTCAGTTGCGCCTCGCGCTTGCTGAGTGCCCGCTGAAACGCCAAGCGCCGCTGGCTCACATTCAACCAGCGCAACAGCAGGTTAACCAGCAACAAGGCACCGAGCAGCAGCCAAGCCGTCAATGCCAGCCGCTCCCGTAATTGGAAGGCCGTGTAATAGTAGCCAGCCAGGGCCTGCCCCACCATGAGCAAATATTGGCCCACGATCAACGGATACCAGAGATGGCGCAGCCGCCAGGCCACACCCGCGCGCCGCGCCATCAGCTCCGCTAGCAGACGCCGGCCAGGATGTAAGACCCGCCACAGTAGCGCCGCCAACGCCAGCGTGCCAATACAAAAAGCGGCCCGACCCAAAGTATCGCCATACAATGCCTCAGGCTGCGCATCACAGAGTGCAGTGATGATCACGCTCGGTGGCCCAATCCATAGGAACCAGCCCAGATGACGGCGCAGGAACCGACAACCCGATTCATTCCAGCCGAAATGCGCAATGGCGACCCCTTGAGGGCGGCAGAGCTGGCGCAGAAAGGTGCAGGTCAGGGTAACGAAGGCACCGGCGATCAACCCTTGACTTAATCCCCGCGCGAAATCCGTTTCAGCGTTACCTCGTGACAGCCAGCCCAGCCAAGCTAATAACCACGGCCAAGGCAGCGCCAATAATCCGGTAACCCCCAACGCGCGGATCGTTAGCCAGAAACTATCGTTGCGGACATCGCCGATGGCATCGACACCCGTTGCCAAAAGTAGGATGAAGCGCCGGCGGTAGTAAAAAAAGCCCAGCAAGGCCAGGGCCGCGAGTGCAAGCGGCAGAGGCTGATTTTGCGCACTTTGCAGGGCATTTTTTCCTGCCTCCCACCAGTGCGTTGGCGTTAACGACCATTCCAAGGCCCGCCCCAGTCCCTGAAGCCATTCTATGTTCAGCGGCGAACTGCTCCGCACCCACAGCAGATAGCGGTCGAGTAACGCCCCGTATTGGCCAGCCTGATCACTCAGCTTGCGTTGGCTATCGTCCGCTGCCACCAGTTGGCTGATCAGGTTGGCATAACCCGCCGCCAGCTTTTCCAGCAACTGTTGGCGATCAGCCAGCAAAGTGCGTAACTCGACCTGGATCGCATCCCGTTGTGCATCCGACCAGCCGGTCTCCGCACTAGCCGTCAGTTGCTTGAGTTCTTCTTCCACCGAACGCACGCGGCGTAATCGCTCTGTCGCTTGATATTGATCAAGCCGAGCTTGAACGATCTGTTGTTGGCGCTCGCTGGCATTGCGCAGGTATTGGCGCACGTCTGGCAAATTGCGCCGCTCTTGCAAGAGCACCGGCCCGATAGCGTCACTGAACCCGGCGATGCCCAGTTGTTGTTTGATTCCACCGACCCGCTCGGTCAAGTCTGCTAAGCGTCGGTCAAATTGAGCCTGGCGGTCGCTGATCTCATTGCCGTGCTGGACGACCTCTTTTAGTTTCTGGCTGATCGCGGCATTTTCTTGCGCAGCGTCCCGGATCGCGGCCGGTTTGGCGGCGGCATCCTCCGTCGCTTGGGTGGTTTGCTGCACTACAGCGGCCGTCTCACTGCGGCGCCGCTCATTCAGCATGGTTTGCAATTGCTGGATTTGCGCTTGGGTACGGGCGATCTCTTGCGTAGCGGCGGCGCGCTGGGCATTCAGCAAGGCCAGACGAACGTCGTAGCTGAGCTGTTCCTGTTCTAGCATGACCATCTCTTGCACCAACGCCTGCCGCTGGCTGACCAATGCCAAGCGCCGTGCGTCCGCCAAGAGGGGGGTGGTAGCAGGCAAACTCACCGCCTGCAATTTGGCTTCAAGGTCGGCGGCCCGCTCTTTGTAATCGTTCAACTCGACGGTGATGCTCTTGGGGCGGGCCTGCTGGGTGGCTAACTGCTGATCCAGCTCATTAAAGCGCTTTCGGGCATCGCCCAGATCGACTTGGGCTTGCGTCAGGCGCTTGGTTAAATCATCCGTGGATAGCGTCGGTTGAAGTGCCGGCAAAGGCTTATCAAGCGAGCCTTCTTGTAGGCGGGCGGTCTGTGCGGGCGCGGCCTGCAATTGCCGTTGGTAATTTTCTGCGGTGTCAGCATAGGTTTTGGCCGCCTCTAACTGGCTGATAGCCTGCTGGTAGAGTTCCTTGGCCTGTGTGCGCTCGCTCTCTGGCAAATCACGCAGAGTAGCGAGGGTATCGAGCTTAGAGCGTACTTGCTCAAGAGTGACAAGGGCCGGCGTTGAGCTGACCGGTGGCGTCGCCGCATCGCTACTGAACGCGCTAGCCAACGCCAACGCAATGAAAAACAGCCCTGCCGATAAGCGGGACATGATCAGGAAGCGGCGCGGACTTGTGCCAAAATTGGCCTGCGATTCAACAAACCGATCAGGCGGCAGTTTTGGTTTTGGGCCACACCGTTCCCACCGCCTTGACCGCCAGCAAGACCAGACCGCCCGCGAGGATTCCTACCACAATATTCACCAGGGATGGGGTCATAGCCGCCAACACCCCGCCGATACCCGATACGCCGTGCGCCAACTCGGTAGCACCATGCACCACCTCGTGCGCGTGGGGCAGACCATGCACTAGAATTCCGCCACCCACCAAAAACATGGCCGCTGTACCGATCACCGATAGCGATTTCATCAGGTAAGGCGCAAACCATAAAATCCCGCGACCCAAGGCTCGCTTGAAGCCGCCCCAAGCCGTCGCTGCGCTCTCCTTCACCAGATGCAATCCGGCATCATCTAACTTCACGATACCGGCCACCACGCCGTACACGCCAACAGTCATTAAGATCGCGATGCCGATAATGACCGCGACCTGGGTAAGGAACGCCGCATTTTGCACAGTGCCCAGTGCGATGACGATAATTTCCGCAGATAAAATGAAATCGGTGCGGATCGCACCGCGAATTTTTTCCCGCTCGAAGGCTTCCATATCGACATTGGGATCGCTGATCGCCTGTACGGTCGCAACGTGGGCCGCTTCCTCTTGGTGGTGGTCGGCGAAAAATTTGTGGGCCAACTTTTCAAACCCTTCAAAGCATAAAAAAGCGCCGCCCACCATCAGCAGCGGGGTAACCGCCCAAGGGGCCACGGCACTGATCAGGAGCGCCGCTGGCACGAGGATCAGCTTGTTTTTCATCGACCCTTTAGCGACCGCCCAGACCACCGGCAGTTCCCGTTCCGCGCGTACCCCTGAAACTTGCTCGGCGTTCAGCGCCAGATCGTCACCCAAGACCCCAGCGGTCTTTTTGGCCGCCACCTTGGTCATCAGCGCCACATCATCCAGCACGGTGGCAATATCGTCGATTAAGGCCAAAAGGCTGCTACCGGCCATACGGTCACTCCCTGGGTTAAGTGGGCGATAAAGTTCATAAAGGTGTTAGCACAAGGCAGGATGATAGCCCGGAGACGCCCCAAATCGAAGCGTTCAGCAGTTTTCTACCCGATAGACGGTTGCTACCGCGTTTCAAAACGAAGGCCCTTGATCGACGGCTCGCACCCGCGTAGTGCCCTGATCCCCAGCGGACGACCGCAAACGGTTCGAGCGCTATACTCTTTCCTTCCACCATAACAGTAGCGGGTTGCGAGGGCGATCATGATACGACGGGAGTTTTTGGTAGGGTTGTTGCGGGCGGCCGCGTGCGGGTTGTTGCCGATGAGCACGCTTGGTGAGTCATTCCCTGGCGCCAACACCCCAAGAACGGATGGCCAGCCCTTCAGCAAAGCTTGGCTGCGCGAAACGGCGCAACGTCTCGCGCAACAGCCCTACACTCAACCGACCGATGCCCGCCCACCGTGGCTGGCGGCCATGTCCTGGGACGACTATCAAGCTCTCAACAACTTCCGCATCGACCAATCCCTATGGGCGGGAGGAGAACTGCCGTTCCAGGCGCGGTTCTTCCATCTGGGGTTATATTTCCACTACCCGGTCAAGATTTTTGAAGTCGCCAATGGCCTGGCATCACCGGTCATGTTCTCGCCAAACCTGTTCAAGTACGGCCCGCGCGTTAAGGATAAAATTCCAGAGCAAATTGGCGATCTCGGTTTTGCCGGTTTCCGGGTCAACAGCCGCGCCGACTGGGATCGGGATATGTTTTCGTTTTTAGGGGCCAGTTACTTCCGGGCGGTCGGCGCCAGCAAGCAATACGGTCTCTCAGCCCGTGGCCTGGCTATCGACACCGGCATGGAGCGCCCAGAGGAATTTCCCGCCTTTCGCGCATTTTGGCTGGAGCGCCCGCCCGCCGACAGCATGGCTTTAACCCTCCATGCGCTGCTCGACAGCCCCAGCATCACCGGCGCTTACAGCTTCGTGGTGACCCCTGGCGACATCACGGTGATGGAGGTGGAAAGCCACCTATTCCCGCGCCGTGCTATCGAACGCATCGGTATCGCGCCCATGACCTCAATGTTCCAGTGTGGCGAAAACGACCGGCGCATCGCCGACGATTACCGGCCGGAAATCCACGATTCCGATGGACTGGCGCTGTGGACGGGTACCGGCGAATGGATCTGGCGACCGATTCTCAACCCGCACTATATCCGCGTGAACTCCTTTGGCGACGAAAACCCGCGCGGCTTTGGGCTATTGCAGCGCGACCGCGATTTCAATCACTATCAGGATGATGGCGCCTTCTACAATAAGCGCCCATCCCTTTGGGTGGAGCCGCTCGGTCACTGGGGAAGCGGCGCGGTGCAGTTGGTGGAACTGCCCACCGCTGACGAAACACTCGATAATATCGTGGCCTATTGGAATCCGGCCGAACCGGTGCGGCCGGGGCAGACGTTGGGATTCAACTACCGCCTGTATTGGGGCGCGCAACCACCATTTCAGCCGTCCGTCGCCACCGTGCTGGCCACTCGCACTGGCATGGGCGGTGTCCCCGGCCAACGCCCCAGCGAGCCGATGCGAAAATTTGTGATCGATTTCCAGGGTGGTACGCTGGCCCGCTTACCGGCAACGGCCAAAGTGGAGGCCGTGGTCAATGCCTCACGCGGCGAGATCCGAGATGTGGTCGCGCTCAAGCTGAAGGAGTCGGAGTTGTGGCGCTGCCATTTTGATCTCAACGCGAAGGGTTCTGCGCCGGTGGATTTGCGGTGCTTCCTGCGGGATGCCAGTGGCGCACTCAGCGAAACCTGGCTCTACCAATGGTCGCCACCGCCCGCAGCAGGCTGAGCAGTCGAGACGCTTGTACGATAAAACGCCTTGGCTCGGCTCGTCCGAGCCAGCCGCCCGGATAAAGGCTCATTGAGTTACCATCCATCTTGACCATAATAGTAGGGATCTCACACGCCTGCTTTGTGGCATGATTTTCTTTGGTCATCACTGCCGCGAATACCCCAACCCAACGAGTCAAGACCATGCTCCGGCTGCTGCAATCATTGTTTTCAACGACGCCCAATTATCCAGGAAAATTTGATGCGGCGCTCATCCGGGGTGCCATCGAACGGGTCGTGGGCGGCACCGATCCACGATTGCGGATGGCAACCCAATATCAAAAAAAACTTTGGCCCGCCGTTGAACGGTCAATCGATTACGTCAATGGGTTGGTGGATTCGCTGCCGCCGCCGGTTGAAATTGGTGGCTGCCGGTTCACCACCGATCCCCGCTTACGGGCACTGTTCGCCTCGTCGCAGCACCTGCAAGAAATCTTAAGTTTTGGCAAAGAGCTGCATCAGTATCGCCAGCGCATCGGTGGAGGCTTACCCACCGATTTGTACGCCCTCCTCCGCACGGAACGAACCGAAAAAATCATTCTTGGAGTTGCCTTGGAAGGCAATATCATCCGCCGCGATGTCCCGCAAATCACCATCAACTTTCACAACCACAGCGTCGCTTTCCCAGCCGGTAGCGAAACCAAAACCCGGCGCGAAATCAAAAAACGCGCCTTCGACCATCTCATCGAAACCGCATTGGCATATCTGGTCGCCGTTCGTAACAAAAAACAGGATCTGGAACATCAACAACGCCAACTGTTCCAGAAGAAAACCAAACTGCTCAAAGGCGCAAGCGTCGGTCTTGAGCCTTTACTTGATCCGCAGGCCACCGCCATGGCCACGCCCGCCGCCATCGACCGCCGGCTCCGTGAAATTGAAACCGAGCTGAACCGGCTGCGGGCCGATTCGGCGACCCTGGACCACCACCTTGCCAAAGTAGCAGCGACCTTGCGCGAACCGGAAAAGCATCTGCGCCTGGATCGGGTCACGCTGGCCTTGGATCACATGAACATCAAGATCGATAAAGAAGCCGCCAACGCAGCCAATACGATCACCTTCGATGAAATCATGTTGGGACAAAATCGTCGGATCACCGTGTTACCGATCCATTTTCCAAGCAACGAACTCTTACCAGAGCAGGATTTTTTTGCCGAAGCCAATCGGTTGCTGTATGCGGGCGCTCAGCCCAAGTTGACGACGATTTAACCCGACGCTAACCGGTGTGCCTGACGAGTGGTCTCCGGTAGGCGGTAGCGGGTGCAGCAGCCCATCACGTAGCCGATAGCCGTTTCCAGACTCACGCGGTGGCCGGACGAAACATACAGCGGCTTGACCCCTGACCGGGTACGCACTATCGCGCCGATCACCTCTTGGTGTGCCCGCAGCGGCGACCACTGCCCTCGCTGATGGGCTGGTTCTACCCCGGTCCCGTACAGGCGAGTCTTGCCAACGCCAATGCTGGGCACATCCATCAGCAAGCCCAGATGGCTGGCGATGCCGAACCGGCGCGGGTGAGCGATGCCTTGTCCGTCGCACAGTAGCAGATCGGGCGGCTCACACAGTTGTGTCAGGGCATCAAGAACAGCCGGTAATTCCCGAAACGACAGCAGGCCGGGGACATAGGGAAATTCGGTCGGTCGGCGGGCGATGGTGGTTTCCAATAACTCCAGCCCCGGATAGGCCAGCACGGCCACTGCTGCCCGAGTCACGGTCCCGTCCGCTTCAAAACCGACATCCACGCCTGCCACCCGCCGCACTGTGCCTAGCCGGTCGGCCAGAATCACCCGCCCCCGTAACGCTTGTTGCAAGGCGATGGCTTCAGCCGGTGTGACGTTCCAAGAATGGGTCAAGCTCGCTTTCATAGGGAATTCACCGCCAACCAGCGCAATCGCGCGCCATAGCGCGCCCCGTGCGGCCAAGTTGCAAGAACAGCAAAGCACCGAGCACCATATCAAGCTAAACCATCAGAAAAACAACGACGACATAAGCGGTCATGGCATCAGAAAAACTCGGAGCCTCGAAAAAAGCATCGGGCCGTGATCGCTGCACGATTCGGTTTTCACAAACCTGTCACCAGCCCGGGCGGGACATGCTCACCCGCTTTGGCATAGAATGGCGGCCCTTTCAGCCACCCTGATCCTAACAGGATTCCATCATGCGGCAACTCAAACTCGGCATTCCCAAAGGCAGCCTGGAAGCGTCCACCATCGCCCTGTTCGGCCAAGCCGGCTGGACCATCAGCCCCCATAGCCGCAACTATTTCCCCACGATCAACGATCCAGAAATCAGTTGTGCGCTGGTGCGGTCCCAGGAAATGGCGCCCTACATCGCCAATGGCACTCTCGACGCGGGACTGACCGGCTTGGACTGGATTTTAGAAACGCGGGCCGATGTCGCGGAAATCGCTGAGTTGAGCTACGCGAAAAGCTCGGATCAACCCGCCCGCTGGGTCTTGATCGTCAAGGGCGACTCACCGATTTGCTCGCCAGAGGATTTGGCTGGCAAGCGCATTGCCACCGAACTGGTGGGCTTTACCCAACGCTACCTGGCCGAACGCGGCATCACGGCGACGGTTGAATTTTCCTGGGGCGCCACTGAGGCCAAAGTCGTCGAAGGGCTAGTCGATGCCGCCGTCGAAATCACTGAAACGGGGAGCACTATCCGCGCTCACGGATTGCGCATCGTCTGCGATCTGCTGCACACCACCACTCGCCTGATCGCCAACCCCACCGCGCTGGCAGATCCGTGGAAAAAAGCCAAGATCGAGCAAATCGCCCTGCTCACGCGCGCCGCGCTGGCTGCGCGCAATAAAGTCGCACTCAAAATGAACGTCCCGGCGGCGCAACTGGATCAGGTCGTGCAACTGCTCCCCAGCCTACACGCACCCACCGTCAGTCATCTCTACGACCGTGACTGGCTGGCTCTGGAAACCGTGGTGGATGGTGGTTTGGTGCGTGATCTCCTCCCCCGGCTCATTGCCGCCGGTGCCCAGGGTATTCTTGAGTACGAACTCAAAAAGATGGTCTAACCCTTTACCGCCACCCAATTTCGGGACAGCGGAACTAGTTGCCTATACTGACAATTTACTACCAACCTTGCGGCTATGCGTTGCTTGAGTCGCCAAAATATCGTTAAACTCTACCGAGTAATACCCGCCGCCGTTCGCTAGACTTGCCTCACGGACCAATCTTAATCCCCATCCGCTTTCCCCTTTGCTGGAGCCCTTATGGCCTTGGAACACACCCTTTCCATTATCAAACCCGATGCGGTTGCCCGTAACATCATCGGCAAGATTTACAACCGCTTCGAAGAGGGCGGCCTACAAATCGTTGCCGCCAAGATGCTTCGCTTAACGCACGAACAGGCCGAAGTCTTTTATGCTGTGCATCGTGAACGGCCGTTTTATCCTGAATTGATCGATTACATGACCTCCGGCCCGGTCATGGTACAGGTGTTGGAAGGTGAAGATGCTATCGCCAAGCATCGTGAAATCATGGGTGCTACCGATCCCAAGAAAGCAGATCCCGGCACCATCCGAGCTGATTTTGCCGAAAGCGTGACGAAAAATGCGGTACACGGCTCCGATGCCACTGAAACCGCCGCGCACGAAATCGCTTTTTTTTTCGGCCAGTTTGACCTGTGTCCTCACACTGACTCCGTTTGAATATAAAGCGTCCACCGCCGTGACCGCCAGCAGTGCTAAAATCAACTTGCTCGATCTCAATCGGCGCGATTTGGCAGCCTTTTTCATCGGGCTGGGCGAAAAGCCCTTCCGTGCTACCCAACTGATGAAATGGGTTTATCACGAGCATGTCGTTGATTTCGCGGCGATGACCGATTTGAGCAAGGGCCTGCGGGGCCAACTGGCCGAGCGGGCCGAGATTCGGCTTCCTGAGGTGGTGCTGGCACAAGCCTCACGAGATGGTTCTCACAAGTGGCTGATCCGGGTGGATAACGACAATTGCATTGAAACGGTGTTCATCCCGGAAACGGACCGCGGCACGCTGTGCGTTTCCTCGCAAGTCGGCTGCCCGCTGGATTGTTCGTTCTGTGCCACGGCACGCCAAGGATTTAACCGTAACCTCAGTGCCGCCGAGATCATCGGCCAAGTCTGGTTGGCCAGCCAGACGCTGGGCCAGGTATCCAAGGGTGCTCGCCCCATCACCAATATCGTGCTGATGGGGATGGGCGAGCCGCTGCTCAACTTTGACAACGTGGTAAAAGCGACCGAACTCATGCAGGACGATTTGGGCTTTGGTATCTCGAAACGCCGAGTCACGCTGAGCACCGCTGGCGTGGTCCCTGCCCTGTACCGGCTGCGTGAGGTCTCCGAAATCAGCCTGGCGGTCTCACTGCACGCGCCTGATGATGCGCTACGTGATCAGTTGGTACCGCTGAACCGCAAATATCCCATCGCCGAGTTGCTGGCCGCTTGCCGACAGTACATCGCCGACAAACCATACCGCCGCATCACCTGGGAATATGTGTTGCTGGATGGGATCAACGATTCGGAAGAACAGGCCGATGCCCTGGCGGCGCTGTTAAAACACATTCCGTCCAAGGTCAACTTGATTCCGTTCAATCCATTTCCGGAAACACGCTATCAGCGCTCCAAGCCGGCCGCCATCGCCCGCTTCCAAGCGGTACTGATGGCGCATGACCTGACCGTGATCACCCGCAAAACTCGCGGGGATGATATCGCCGCTGCCTGTGGTCAGTTGGCCGGTCAGGTGCAAGCGCGCGGTCGGCGGCCGGAACGTCGCCTACAATTGACGAGTTGAGAGGCCATCCACCATGCGCCACTCGACTGCACCGCTGGTTTTGATTCTTACCGTACTACTGGGCGCTTGCGCCGGAAGCAAGGACGGCGAATTCAAGGAAAATGTTTCCGAGGCGAACTTCAAGTTAGGCATCGGTTATCTGCAATCCGGCCGCCTTGACATCGCTGCGGAAAAGCTGCTTAAAGCGGTGCAATACAACGAAAATTATCCAGAAGCCCATAACGCTTTGGGGGTTCTTTACGAGGAGATGCGCGAGTATGGACCGGCCGAAACCCATTTCAAACAGGCCATCGCCCTTAAATCTGATTACACGCTGGCCAGACTGAATTACGCTCGGCTGCTGTGCGCGCGTGAACCGATTCGCACCGCCGAAGGCGAGAGCGAATTCCAAAAGATTGCTGACAACCAAGCCAATTCTGGCGCTACTGCCTCGGATGCCTATGCCGGACTGGGGCTGTGCGCCCGCCGCCGCAATGATCCAGCGCAAGCTGAAATCTGGCTCCGTAAGGCGCTTGATCAAAACCCCAACAATGCCATCGCCCTGTACGAAATGGCCGAACTCAGCCAGATTCAGGGCAAGGCGCTGCCGGCGCGCGCTTTTTTACAACGCTATCATAGCCAATCTCGCCCAAACCCACAGAGCTTGTGGCTCGGCTTCACCATCGAATCCGCTGCCGATGGAGACCCCCTGATGCGGCGAGAATACAGCAGTATCTTGTCATCACAGTTCCCAAATTCCGAAGAAGCCCAACGCATCAGTAAACCAAAATGATGACGCCCCACGAAACTACACTCGATGTGAACTCAACGGCCAAATCGATGGACGCCGCAGACACCGAATCGCTGGGCGCTTGGCTCACCCGCGCCCGCACTCGATTTAATGCCGAGCAACGCGATATCGCCCATCACCTTGGCTTGAACCCCAGCATCATCGCCGCGCTCGAAAGCGACGACTTGAGCCAGCTTGGCCCACCGGTGTTCGTGCGCGGTTATCTAACGCGCTATGCCCGACTTTTGGGCCTGCCCGAACAGGAAGCGCTCGAACGCTACCAGCGGCAAATGGGGACCAGCCAAAAGCCACCCCCCTTACAGGTGACACATCCCCTACGGCGGCAAACCCGGGTGCGCGACTTGCGCGGGGTTTTTTATCTGGCGCTGCTGGTGGGGATCGCATGGACGGCGATCCAAAATCTGAATAATCTCGACCCCAGTCGCCTACTGACGTTCTGGTCGGATGGCCGCTCGGACTCTGTGAGCCGGACCGGTAATCAACCGGCTAATACCGATAGCCGGACCCAATACCCGTTTCAGGCAGAACCGGCGACCACCACTGCCTCGGCCTCGCTGGCGACGAAGGAAGCACCCCTACCCCAGTCCAGCACGATGGTTCCCGCCAGCAGCAATGTCGGCTCGCCCGCTCCAGCCGCCCCCATGACACCCGCGTCTCCGCCACAACCAGCGACCGTCTCACCGACATCTGGAGTGGTGCTCACGACTAACACCCCATCCGCCGCTGGTTCGCCAGAGTCTGCCGCTGGCCCTGCGATACAAGGGGTCGTGGCGATTGCTACGGTTCCGGCCACCGGTACGCCCACGGAAGCCGGGGGTGCCAGCTCGGCGAACGAAGCAAAACTCCTGCTGGAATTCAGTAACGATTGCTGGATGGAAGTGAAAGACGCGCAAGGCAATGTACTCGCCAACGGGCTGATGAAAGCCAACAGCGCTCATACGATTTCAGGCTCGGCGCCCTTCAAGGTAACGCTTGGCAATGCGCCTGCCGCCCGTATCATCCTGGATGATCGCCTCGTCAACACCGATATTTACGTCCCCCGACGCGGTACGGTCAGCCGGTTTACCTTAGATCGAGGCCAACCTTGACGCTCGACATCGCTTGCGTCAACACCTAGCCCCTCAGCCAAATTCACACGCATGGCCAACTCTTTACAAGCCGTCCGCGGCATGAATGACCTTCTGCCCGGCGAAACGGCGCTGTGGCAATCGCTTGAAGCAACCTTGCGCACGGTTCTCGCCGGCTATGGCTATCAGGAAATACGGCTGCCTCTGGTCGAAAAAACCGAGCTGTTCGCCCGTTCCATCGGCGAAGTGACCGATATCGTCGAAAAAGAGATGTACACCTTTGCCGACCGCAACGGTGACAGCCTGACCTTGCGCCCCGAAGGGACTGCTGGCTGCGTGCGAGCCTGCATCGAACACGGACTGCTGCATAACCAAACGCAGCGCTTGTGGTATGTCGGCCCGATGTTCCGCTACGAAAAACCCCAAAAAGGCCGCTATCGTCAGTTTCATCAGGTTGGCGCGGAAGCTTACGGCATGGTCGGCCCGGACATCGACGCTGAATTGATTTGCTTGTCGGCCCGACTGTGGCGGCAGTTGGGCATCCGCGATGTCACCCTGCAAATCAATTCGCTCGGTTCTAGTGCTGCCCGCGCCGCGTACCGCGAACGGCTGGTCGCGTATCTGACGACCCGGCACGCTGAGTTGGATGAGGACAGCCGGCGGCGTTTGCACACCAATCCATTGCGTGTACTCGACAGCAAAAACCCAGCCATGACAGCCGTGATCGCCGAAGCGCCTTCACTGCTTGATCATCTCGATCCCGATTCTCAAGATCATTTTGCCGGCTTACGAGCGCTGCTGGATGCCGCTGGCGTTGCCTACACGATGAACCCCAGGTTGGTGCGAGGCTTGGATTATTACTGCAAAACAGTGTTTGAGTGGGTCACCGACACCTTGGGCGCGCAAGGCACGATCTGCGCCGGTGGCCGCTACGATGGCCTGATCGCCCAGTTAGGTGGCGAAGCAGTGCCGGGTGTTGGCTTTGCGCTCGGCCTGGAGCGCCTGGCCGCTATGCTGGCGGCCACCGGCTATCCCGCCACCGAACCACCGCCACACGTTTATCTGATCTTGGCCGGTGAAGTGGCCCAGCGTATGGGGCTGGCCTTAGCCGAACGCTTGCGCGATGAGGTAGCGGGATTGCGGCTGCGGATGAACTGCGGTGGCGGTAGCTTCAAGGCACAATTCCGGCGAGCCGACAGCAGTGGAGCGCGTTTTGCTCTGGTCGTGGGCGATGACGAACTGGCTGCCAAAACCGTTAGCATCAAACCCTTGCGTGCGGCACAAACCGCTCAGCTCACCCTGCCCGAAGACCAGGCAATCGCCTATCTGCAAGCGGCGATGCAGGACGGCCAACCTTAACCAATCCAACCGAACGCCAGAGGAAACCGGGCGATGGAACAGTACACCGACGAAGAACGAGTCGAGGACTTAAAAAAATGGTGGCAGGAAAACGGCACTAGCATCATTGTCGGCATCGTGCTCGGTCTGATCGTCATTTTTGGCTGGCAATACTGGGGTTCCTACCGTAACACCAAATCCGAGCAAGCCTCTTTGGTTTACGATGCCTTCATCGTGGCCGCAGAAAAACCCGATGCCGATCAGGCCAAGCAACGCGGTCAAGCGTTATTGAACGATCTTCCCAAATCACCCTACGCAGCGCTGGCGGCGCTTAGGCTGGCCAAGCTAAGCACCGACAGCGGCGACACGGCAGACGCGAGTCAGCGGCTGCAATGGGTGATCGATAACGCAAAACTTGACGAACTCAAGGATATCGCCCGGCTACGCTTGGCGCGCATTCTGTTTGCAGCCGGTAAGCCCGCTGATGCGGAACCACACCTGGCCAAAATCACCACCGCCGGCCTGACCGCCGAACGCGAGGAGCTGCGCGGCGATGTCGCACTGGCAGGCAACGATTTCACCAAAGCGCGCACCGCCTACACCGCCGCGCTGGCTGCCAGCGGCGGCAACCCGCTGCTGCAAATGAAACTCGATCATTTGAACCCGGCGAGCGCCGATTCGGTCATCGTGGCACCGGCGGCACCACCCACCCCCACACAACCCGAAGCACCCCAGACAAATGCAGCGGCACCGCCGGCCACCGTATCAGAAGCGCCGGCGGTCACAGCCCCTGCGGCAGCGGCCGAGTCATCACCACCCCCGCTACTCACCGCACCAGCCCCCACGACCGCCACATTAGCGCCGACCTCACCCCCCGCCGAACCCACAGCAACCGGCTCGGCTCCAATCCCGGCAACGACCCGCGTGGCGCCGACACCAACGCTGCCTGATGCTATAGTCACATCCGCGCCCCCAGCGTCCGCCAGCCCGGAAGCTGGCTCAGCCGCAACCGTGCCGGCCCCGGTCCCCCCTACACCAGGTCAATGATCATGATTCGTCGCGCGTTCTTGCTGGTATTGCTCGCGTTGAGCACCGGCTGTAGCTGGCTCGGTGGCTGGTTCGGTAGCTCCGACAACTCGCTACGGCCGGCGGAACTGAAAACCATCGTCTCGCCGGTCAACGTCAGTCAGCTTTGGGAAACCAAGGTAGGTTCCGGCACGGCAGGCCAATTCATTCGGTTGACTCCAACGCTGGCGGACGGTCGCCTGTACGCTGCCAGCCACGACGGCACGATTTTGGCGCTTGATGCCCTCACCGGCCAGCGCCTGTGGGACGTGAACAGCGACCTACCGATTTCAGGAGGTGTCGGCTTGAGCGACAGCGGCTTGGTGCTGGTCGGCACCGATCAGGGGCAAGTGGTCGCTTTACGCCAAGCCAACGGCCAGGAAGCCTGGCGGGCCACCGTGTCCAGCGAAGTGCTCGCGCCGCCGCGCGGTGCCAAAGGCATCGTGGTAACGCGGACTGGCGATGGCAAATTCACCGGTCTTGATGCCGCATCCGGCGAGCGGCGCTGGGTATCCAGCCACGCACTGCCGGCGCTGAGCCTGCGAGGCAATTCAGCACCTATCGTGGTGCAAAACCTGGTGGTTGCCGGTCTGGAAACCGGTAAGCTGCTGGTTCTATCGCTGGACAAGGGGCTACCGCTCACCGAAAAAACCATCGCCCCGCCCCGTGGGCGTACCGAAATCGAACGGCTGATCGACATCGCGGCCGAACCCAAAGTGTTCGGCGATACGCTCTATTTGGTGGCCTATCGCGGCAATGTGGCCGCTATTGACATGCGCGCTGGCACTGTGGTCTGGAATCGCGATCTTTCCAGCTATGCTGGGCTTGATGTCGATGCCAGGCAAGTGTACGTCAGCGACGACATGGGTGCGGTGCTGGCTTTGGATCGGGGAGATGGCCATACGTTGTGGCAACAAACGGAGCTGAGTGGTCGTCAGTTAACAGCTCCGGTCGCCAGTGATGGCTATGTTGTGGTCGGTGATTTGGAGGGTTATTTGCACTGGCTCAATAAAAGCGATGGCCGTATCGTCGGCCGGACCCGTGCAGCCGGCAAGCGCATCATCGCACCCCCGATTGCAGCCGGTAATACCATCTTTGTCTACGGTGAGAATGGTACGTTGGGCGCTTTCCGAGCCGGTGGCTAAACACACCTCTGCTCGGTCGTATTCCGCTTTCCCATCGACCAATCTGTGGCGATAGACGGGCCAACGTCTTTTAATCCCGTCTATCGTGTGATCTTACCGGTCGAACCTGCTGACCATCACGATGGCGCCAAGTTTTGGCTTGGCCAACGATGGCGTAACCGATTCCTGGCGGACTTCTTAGCGTGGCTACGCTCATCCTGCGGATTGCTGTTCCCTCGCCGCTTGATCGAACCTTTGACTACCTGCCACCACCGGATTGCGACCTGAGCGCGCTAGCCCCCGGTGTGCGAGTGCGGGTACCTTTCGGCCACCGCGATGTCATCGGTTTTCTAGTCGGGACCGCCGACGGCACGGCTGTGGTCCCTGACGCACTCCGGTCGGCACACGCGATCCTTGATGCTGAGCCGGTGTTATCGGCCGAAACGCTAAACTTCTTGCAGTGGGCACAGCGCTATTACCACCATCCACCCGGCGAGGTATTAGCAACCGCCCTTCCGACACTGCTCCGCCAAGGCGAACCGGCGATTCCACCAGATATTCCGGTACGCTGGCGAATCACCGCAGCCGGCCGCGAGGCCCTTGCCATCGGCACGGCTTTGCGTCGTTCGGCCGGACAGCGCTTATTGCTAGAGCATCTGGCGCCCTATCCAGCGGGTCTTACCACCGTATCGCTGCGCACCACAGCGCGCAATCCATCCGCCATCCTACGCACTCTACGGGCAAAAGGCTGGGTAGAACCGCACGCAGCACCCGGTCCCGAAAACCCCCCAAATCCTTGCTCCCGCAGCAATCTGGCACGCCCTGTTTTGAACGAGGCACAAGCGGCGGCAGTGGCGGCGGTAGTGGCTGAGTTGGACCATTTTCAGGCTTTTCTCCTGGAAGGCATCACAGGCAGCGGTAAAACCGAAGTCTATATTTGCCTAATCGAGGCGGTGCTCGCGCGCGGCCGACAGGCGTTAGTGCTGGTTCCAGAAATCGGCCTTACCCCTCAATTGTTAAGTCGATTTAACGAGCGGTTGCCAGGTCCGCTGGCGGTGATGCACTCCGGCTTGACCGACCGGGAGCGGCTAAACGCCTGGCTGTTGGCGCGCGATGGCTTAGCCCGCGTCGTGGTGGGAACCCGCTCGGCGGTTTTCGCGCCCCTGCGCACAGCGGGTCTACTGATCGTTGACGAAGAGCACGATAGCTCCCTCAAGCAACAAGACGGCTTTCGCTACCATGGCCGAGATTTGGCTGTCATGCGGGGTCAGCAGTTGAATATCCCGGTGGTGCTGGGTTCGGCCACTCCCGCTTTGGAAACCTATCACAACGCCCAGCGTGGCCGCTACACACGCCTTAGCCTGCCGGAGCGGGTTGGTGGTGGCCGCGAATCGCCTATTGAAGTGGTTGATCTACGCCGCCAGCGGCTTACGGAAGGGTTATCCCAGCCCTTATTGGCGCGGGCCGGAGAGCATTTGGCCCGTAACGAACAGGTTTTGCTGTTCCTCAATCGCCGTGGGTTCGCACCGGTGCTGTTCTGCCACGAATGCGGCTGGCTCAGCCAATGCCACCATTGCGATGCACGCATGACCATCCACCTGCGCCAAGGTCAGCTGATTTGTCACCATTGTGGCGATCAGCGAGCGGTGGAGAGGGCCTGTCCGCTGTGTGGCAGTGTCGATTTGCGTGCGCTCGGCCAGGGCACGGAACGCCTCGAAAACGCGCTGCAAACGGCATTCCCGGATATCCCGATCACTCGCATCGACCGTGACAGCACCCGTCGGCGTGGCAGCCTGGAAGTGCTGCTGGCGGGCATTACAGCCGGCGGCGCCCGCCTGTTGATCGGCACCCAAATGCTGGCTAAGGGCCATCATTTTCCCGATGTGACGCTCGTCGGTATCGTCGATGCCGATCAAGGCTTGTATGGCATTGATTTTCACGCCAGCGAACGGATGGCCCAACTCATCTTGCAAGTCGCCGGTCGTGCAGGCCGCGCCGATAAGCCCGGCACTGTGCTGATCCAGACCCACCAACCCGGTCACCCACTATTGCAGATTTTGGTCTCTCAAGGCTATCCGGCGTTCGCGGCGGCCACGTTGGCCGAGCGGAAGGCCGCATTGCTGCCGCCGTTTACCTATCAGGCATTGCTGCGGGCCGAAGCGACCACTGCCGAGCAAGCGACCGCATTTCTCCGGGCTGGCCTTGCCTTGGCCGAAACCATTGCCGATGGTGTGGAGCTGTTAGGACCAGCGCCGGCCCCGATGGAACGACGCGCCGGCCACTATCGCGCGCAACTGCTCGTGCAAGCGCTCCAACGCCAAGACTTGCATCGGTTTCTTGATCTTTGGGTTCCGCGTTTGCGTGCAAAGAAACGGGATCAGCGGGTTCGTTGGTCGCTAGACGTAGACCCGATTGAGCTTTATTAAGTGCCGATGGCCCGGACGTTTATCGCGTAGGTGGTACGACTCGAAGCGAAGTGCTAACGCTTTCAGTCCATAAAAAAATGGAGTTTACGTGACAAGTTTGCAGAAAATTTCAAGACATTGGAAAAATAAGCTAATCATTAAGCCTTTACATGGCGTGGAACACGGCTAGACTTTTCTTGTGCTTGTGCTTTTTCCAACGGCCAGGCAACCATTAAAGAAGCTGAGGGGAATCGGTCGATCTGGGAAACCGCTCTGGAATCCCTAACCGGAATAATGCGTCAAGAAGGCTGAGGCCGCTTCTCATTCACACCACCATCAACTCTTGTTCCTGGAAATTAATGATGCAACAAGACCTGGTACACGCGATAAAAAGCAACCCTAAATATCATGAACTCCTTACGAAACGTAAGTCGTTCGCCTGGACACTAGCTGCGGTCATGCTGGTTATCTACTACGGCTTTATCCTGATCGTCGCATTCAACAAAGAGTTTCTCGGCCAGCCGCTGTCAGCGGGATCGATCACCACGGTCGGAATTCCGATTGGTCTGGGGGTGATCATCAGTGCCTTTGTGCTCACTGGTATTTATGTCCGCCGCGCCAACTCCGAATTTGACCGGATGACTCGTGAGATCAAGGAGGAAGTATTATGAGAATATGGCAAAACATTACCGCAGTTCTCGCGTTGAGCTTGGTCGCTGGCGTGGCGCTGGCCGCGGGCGATATGGGTGAAGTCAAAAAGCAGGCAGTCAATGTGCCTGCCATCATCATGTTTCTGGCCTTTGTCGCTGGCACCCTGGGCATTACCTATTGGGCAGCGCAACGCACCAAGACCGCCAAGGACTTCTACGCCGCTGGCGGCGGCATCACCGGTTTTCAGAACGGCTTGGCCATCGCTGGCGATTACATGTCAGCGGCCTCGTTCCTCGGTATTTCCGGCCTGGTGTTTATCAACGGTTACGACGGTCTGATCTACTCGGTGGGCTGGTTGGTCGGCTGGCCGATCATCATGTTCCTGATGGCCGAGCAACTCCGTAATCTTGGCAAGTATACTTACGCTGACGTGGTGTCTTACCGCTTCCAGCGGGTTCCGATGCGCACCATGGCGGCCACCGGCTCGCTGGTCGTGGTCATTCTGTACCTGATCGGCCAGATGGTCGGCGCGGGCAAGCTGATTCAGGTCTTGTTCGGGCTAGACTATACCTACGCCGTCATTATCGTCGGGGTGTTGATCATCCTGTATGTCACCTTCGGCGGCATGTTGGCCACCACCTGGGTGCAAATCATCAAAGCCTGCCTGCTGCTCGGTGGGGCTACCATCATTGCCTTTGGCGCGTTGTACGTCGCCACCGGCGGTTCGATGAGTCCAGAAGCACTGTTCCGCAAAGCGACTGAAGTTCACGCCAAAAAGGATGCGTTGATGCGTCCCGGTGCGTTGGTCACCAGCCCGCTGGAAGCCATTTCGCTCGGTCTCGCCCTGATGTTCGGTACTGCGGGTCTACCCCATATCCTGATGCGGTTCTTCACCGTGCCGAATGCCACCGAAGCCCGTAAGTCCGTGTTCTATGCGACCGGCTTCATCGGTTACTTCTATATCCTGACTTTCTTGATCGGTTTCGGCGCTATCGTGCTGCTGATGCCCGCTGATTCCGGCTACATGATCACCAACGCCAAGGGCGTGCTGGAACTGAAGGGTGGCCAGAACATGGCGGCGGTCAATTTGGCGCAAGCGGTCGGCGGCAATTTACTGCTCGGTTTCATCTCCGCCGTCGCCTTCGCCACCATTTTGGCGGTGGTCTCCGGCCTGACTCTAGCAGGTGCCTCAGCGATTTCGCATGACCTCTACGCCAGCGTGTTCGCACATGGCAACGTCAACGAACAGCAGGAAGTGCGCGTTTCCAAGATGGCCACTCTGGTCTTGGGCGTTATCGCCATCCTGTTGGGTATTGCCTTTGAGCAGCAAAACGTCGCCTATCTGGTCGGCCTGACCTTCTCGGTGGCCGCCAGCGCCAACTTCCCGATCCTGATCACCTCAATCTTCTGGTCGAAAATGACCACCAAGGGTGCGCTATTGGGCGGTTGGCTGGGGTTGGTCAGTTCGACGCTGTTCGTGATCCTGGGGCCGACGGTGTGGACCGATGTGCTCAAATTCGGCGACGCCATCTTCCCGTTCAAGAACCCCGCGCTATTCTCGATGACGATTTCGTTCCTGGGCATCTGGATCGGCTCAATCATGGACAACAGTGAAAACGCCCGCCAGGAATGCGCGGCCTTCGAAGCGCAGGATGTTCGCTGCCAAACTGGCATCGGCGCTGAAGGCGCAGCCAGTCACTAACTGGCCCCAGCCGGCAGAGGGGGCATTAAGTGCCAACCTCCTGCCGGTTTTGAATCTGCTAAGATAATCCCCCCTTCCGGAATCGCCGCAGGGGGGTTTTATTTTTGACAACCGGGCAGACTATCCTTGGCTACTCCCGACGCTCTGGACCCAAAAAGCTTTCTGGCGAACCTGCCACCTTTCAGCCAACTATCTGCATTAGAGTTGGCACAGTTGACCCAGAACCTAACCGTGGCCCACTACCACACCGGTGAGGTCTTGCTGAAAGCAGGCGAGCGGCCTATCTGCCTGTTCGTGGTCATCACAGGTACCGTTTGGGAAATTGAGGGCAACGACCCGCCGAGTCGGCCTCCGCAAACGCTCTCAGAGACCGCGATCTCTCAAAGCCAAGACGAGGATCAGCCCTCGCTAAAGTGCGTGATCGCGCTCTACACTGCGCAGGACACGTTTGATATTCGCGGTTTACTGGAAGGAACCAGCAAGCGCTCTTTCGTAGCCGCCGAGCCGACACACTGCCTGTGTCTGGCTAAGGACGTATTTTTGGCAACTCTGCAAGCCAATCCAGGCTTCGCCCGCTTCTATGATCTTAAAATCGCGCGGCGAATCACGGCTGCTTCTACTGAGTCCGAAGATCTACAAGAACTGTCAGCGTTCACCGTTACCAAAATCCGCGATATTTATATCCATCCGCCGACCTATGTCACCGCCAAGGCCACGATCCACGAAACAGCGGTGGCGATGAAAACCCATAAGACCAACTCGGTCCTGGTTCAGCACGGCGATGAAACCGGTATTTTGACGGCGACCGATTTGCGGGAGGCCGCCATCATCCAACGGCGCTCGCTGGATGCTCCGGTCGGATCGCTGGCGACCTATGATTTGATCGGCATGGCGCCCGACGACTTTTTGTTCAACGCCCTGCTGCAAATGACCCGGCACAATATCAATCGCTTGGTGATCCGCGAGGGCACCACCATCCACGGCATCCTCGAACAAATTGACCTGTTAAGCTATCTATCGAACCACTCGCACCTGATCGCCCTACAAATCGAGCGTGCGCAATCCAAGGAAGAACTCAAGTGGGCTAGCCGAGAACTGATCAATGTTATCCGCGATTTGCATGGCAAGGGCGTCAAAATCCGTTACATCATGCAATTGGTTTCCGAACTTAACAAAAAAATGTTGCGGAAACTGATGGAATTGTTAGCTCCGCCGGAGCTGCTGGATAATTCCTGCCTGCTGGTATTGGGGAGCGAAGGCCGCGAGGAACAGGTCTTAAAAACCGACCAGGATAATGCGCTGATCTTGCGCGATGATTTCTCCTATGCGGATCTGGCACGGATCACCGCCGAATTCACAGCCAGCCTGCTGGATTTCGGCTATCCTCGCTGCCCTGGCAATATCATGATTTCCAACCCTTACTGGACCAAATCAGTCGCGGCCTTCAAGGATGAGCTGTTCGAGTGGATCGTCCATCCCACCCACGATTCGTTTTTGCAATTTGCTATCTTCTGCGATGCCAAGGCAGTGGCCGGCGACGAGAATCTGCTCCGCCATGTTAAGGATCGGATGCATCGTCTGCTCGGCGATTACCGTTCTTTCTACAGTCAGTTTGCGAAAGCCACCGTCGCGTTTGAAACACCGTTGGGGTTTTTCACCAATTTCGTGCTTGAGAAAAATCGCGATGAATTGGATATTAAGAAAGGTGGCATCTTTCCCATCGTCCACGGCGTTCGCAGCCTGGCGTTGGAATATCGACTCCCACAGACCAATACCATTGAGCGCATCACCGCCCTAAGCCAGCGCAATTTATTTGCACCGTCTTTCGGCACCGAGTTGATTGAGGCGTTCACCTTCATGTCCACCTTGCGGACCCGGGCCGGCTTGCAAAAAATCGAGCAGGGACTACCCCAAGACAACTACATGAACCCGAAAGAACTCAGTAAGCTGGATCGGGAGCTGTTGCGCGATTCCCTCAAGATCGTCAACGAGTTCAAGAAATTCACTGTATACCACTTCAAACTCGGCATGATCAGTTGACGAAGAAACACGCGAAGGCTTTCTCTTGAAAACGCATCTGCAAACTCTTATCGCCCAAGCGCTTGACGCCTTGCTCCAGGACGGCTCGCTGTCTGGTCCCCTGCCAGCGGAAATTCCGCTGGAACGCACCCGTGAGCGGGCGCACGGCGATTTCGCCAGCGCTGTAGCGCTGGGTTTGGCAAAAACCGCCCGGCGCAATCCGCGCGAACTGGCCGAGCGTATCGTCGCCGCCCTGCCCCCTTCCGAGGGGATCGCCAACGTCAAGATCGCCGGGCCGGGCTTCATCAACTTTTTCCTGGCACCGGCTGCCTATCACGCCGTCGTGCAGGAGATCATCGAGCGCGGTGACAGCTTTGGCCGTAGCGAACTCGGCGCCGGGCAGCGGGTTCAGGTGGAATTCGTTTCCGCCAACCCGACAGGTCCCCTTCATGTCGGCCACGGCCGGGGCGCGGCGTTCGGCGCTACCGTCGCTAACCTACTGGACGCTATCGGTTATCAGGTTCAGCGCGAGTATTACGTCAACGACGCGGGGCGGCAGATGAACATTCTTGCGGTCAGCGTTTGGTTGCGCTATCTGGAGCATTGCGGCGAACGATTCGAGTTTCCCAGCAATGGGTATCGCGGCGACTATGTGCGCGCCATTGGCGCTCGCATTTACGCTGAACAGGGCGGGGCTTACGTCTTGCCGTCCACCCGCATCTTTCAGGGCCTGCCGCCTGATGAAATCCGCGATGCCAGCGGTAATCTGGTCAGCCAAGGCGATAAGGAAGCGTATATCGATGCGCTGGTGGAGCGCGCCCAAACCCTTTTGGGGGAGCGCCGCTATCGCGCCATCTTTGATCTGGGCCTGAGAACCCTGCTTGACGATATCCGCGATGATTTACGGGAATTTGGCGTCGTCTACGAAAAATGGTATTCGGAGCGAACGCTAGAGCAGAGCGGCCTGGTCGATAAAGCCATTGAACGGCTCGGCGCCGCCGATTATCTCTATGAGCAAGACGGGGCGTTGTGGTTTCGCTCCAGCGCGTTCGGAGACGAAAAAGATCGTGTGGTTAAACGTGAAAATGGCCAGACCACCTATTTTGCCTCTGATATCGCCTACCATCTGGAAAAGTTCGAGCGCGGTTTTGATCAAGTGATCGATGTTTGGGGTGCCGACCATCATGGTTATGTCCCTCGCGTCAAAGCCGCCCTCCAGGCCATGGGAGAAAACCCGGATCGGCTGGGTGTGCTGCTGGTGCAATTTGCGATTCTCTACCGCAATGGCGAACGGATGCCCATGTCCACTCGCTCCGGCGAATTTGTCACGCTGCGGGAACTGCGCCAGGAGGTCGGCAACGATGCCGCCCGCTTCTTCTATGTGATGCGCAAGAGTGAACAACACCTGGATTTCGATCTCGACCTTGCCAAATCGCAATCGAAGGACAACCCGGTCTATTATATCCAGTATGCTCATGCCCGCGTATCGAGCGTACTAAGGCAATTGCGCGAAAAGGGCTTCTCTCGGGACATGGCGCGTGGCCATGCCAGTCTGGCGCGATTGAGCGAACCCCACGAAGAGTTACTGCTGGTGGCCCTGTCGCGCTATCCAGAAGTGCTGGAAAGCGCTGCAATCAATCATGAGCCGCACCAACTGGCGCACTATCTACGCGAATTGGCCAACGCCTTCCATACTTACTACAACGAACACCGGGTTCTCGTAGACGACGACGATTTGCGGGATGCCCGCATCAATCTCAGTCTGGCAACGCGACAAATCATCAAAAACGGACTCACCTTATTGGGCGTTTCGGCCCCGGAGGTTATGTGAGTATCCAACGCGATTATAAACCTGCCTCGACTTGGCAGCGCCGCCGACAAGCCGTGCGCCGACACGGTTTGTTGGTCCTCACCCTCGCTCTCATCGGGCTATTTGGCGGCGCGCTGGCCTACATCCGTAAGGGCGACTCGCCAGCACCGGCCTCTCCTGCAACCAGCGCTACCCCGACTGCCACGGCTGCACCGGCACCTAAAGCCAGCCCATCCAACACACCGACGACCCCTAAGGGCAACGCGGCCAATGCACCGACACCAGCAATCCCCCCCCTCGAAAGCGTACCGCCGCCGCCAAAGCCGAAATACGACTTTTACACTGAACTGCCCAAGCGGCAAATCAATGTTCGGCGGGATGAGCCAAAGCCACAGCGATCCGCGCAGCCGCCGACTCGCTTAGCGCCGGCCACACCGGTGGCTACCACCACCAAGGCTAACCGCAAGCAAAAGACCCAGACGCCAGCCGTTGCTGTCCCTGCGGGCGACATTAAATTGGTCTCCCCGAAAAAAACCAGCCAACCATCCGCTACGACAACAGCCGATCAGGGTAACAAACCCGGCAGCACCAAGAAAAATCCGCAGCCATCATCGAGTGTCGCTACTACAGTAGGCGGTAGCAAATCAGCGACTGGAAAGAAGGATAGCCAGACACCACGCTCGACTTCCCGCAGCGATTCCGGTTCCGCCAACTCCGCCCGTAATACCACGGCACCGGTTACTCCTGCTGGCCCGACCGGTACGAAAGCAACCACCACCAAAGCCGCCCCTATCCGTCATATCACAACACCGACTACCAGTACGGACAATGGCCCCAGGTCGGCCGCACCCATACGCAACGCCACAACGCCGACAGCCGCCAATAGCGGCTCCAGACCAGATTATCCTGCAAAACCTGTTAGCCCTCGCCAAACCCGATCATCCCAATCGCTTAACCCCAGTGCCCCCGTCGCGGTAAAAATCGAATAAGTTTTGCCGCATCAAAAGCCTATTTTGCCCAGCCCGGTTGATGCTCCTGGTTGCTTGTTTCGCGCTCAACAAACTCGGATTTGTTCACTCGAACAATTCTTCGTAATAAAGCTATAATAATAATGTGACGTTTTTTATCTGGCGATCTAAAGCTAGGGGCATTGGCATGAACCTTCCGGATTCCGTTCAGAGTTTTTTGGATCGACAGCAACTCCCTTATCGTTTGATCGCCTATCCACCCAATCAAACGATGGAGCAAACCCGGCAAAAACTTGCCCTATCGGCTCGACAAGCTGTTAGAACTGTTTTATTAAAATCAGCCGATGGTTTACTGATGGCCATCCTGCCCTATAGTCATATTCTTGATTTCGCCATGCTTTGCCAACTGTGGGGATCCGAACTACAGCCGTTGCACGGTGCAGAGACCACAAATTTCTTCCAAACTCATGGGTGTAAGGGGTACTCTCGGCCTCCCTTGGCCACTCTCTTCAATATCCCCCTGTTGGTCGATTCCAGCTTGATGTATGAGGCCGAGATCTATTTCGAAAGCGGTACCGGTGATACGATGGTGCGGATGGAAGGTGAGGATTTCGGCAAACTGTTCGCGCAAGCTCGCTGGGGACAGTTCGCAATTCCGCTAGAAAACTTGGATTTTCATTTAACCAAACAGGTCAGCGCACGAAACCTGACAGGGCTAACCAATCGTTATACGCCCTTAAAATCTGCCAACCTTGAGCACATCGTTGACTTGCCCGATATCTCGCCAGCGGTACAAAAAATGCTCGCCTTGTACGCTAACCCGGAGTCGTCAGCACACGACCTCGTTAAGCTCGCAGCGCGCAATGCCAGTTCGGCTGCTCGGCTCGTGTATTGGGCGCGCGTCCCGTTGCATGGCTTTCGCGGCACGGTAGACTCATTGGAAACCGCCATTGAGGACGTGTTGCCGCCGGACAATGCACTGGCTTTACTGCTGGGTTCCAGTATGGCCGAACAGTTTCATGTGCCGATTGAGGGTGCGGTTGGTTTACAGTCTATTTGGCGGCATAGCGTCTATTGCGCTGCCCTGGTTAGCGAGTTGGTCAAAAATCTGCCCCAACCACTGGTAAATCCTGGCCTGGCTTATCTAGGGGGATTACTACACGATTTTGGCTATCTCGTGCTCGGTCATGCCCTGCCCGCACAATTTTTCTTGCTCAACCGATTTTTAGACGTGAATCGGCATGTACCGATCAATGATGTGGAACGCTATGTGATGGGGGTCGAGCATTGGCAAATCGGCGCTTGGCTCATGCAATCCTGGAATCTGCCCGAAGAGGTGATCGCTGCAACACGCTGGCACCATAACGAGGACAGCACCCATCTACACGCCGAATACTCCAACCTGGTGCTGATCGCTAACCGTTTGCTCCATTATTTCGGCTTGGGCGAAGAGCACAATAACCGTCTCCCCGCACTGGCCATGTTCATGCTGGGCATTACTCGTGAGCAAGCCATGGCAGCAGTCAATCAAATCCACGCCTGCACAACGGAGCTGGATAACCTGTGCGCGGTGTTGCCCGTGGCGGACGAAACCTGAAACCTGCTATCGGCAGCGCAGACGCTGACCCAGGTACCCAATCCCTAGACTCCCCAGCCACCGCATATTACAGCGCCGAACTCCACCGCACCGCGCTGGCAATCCCAAAATTCATGCTGCTTATAATGCGCTAGGACCCATTTCACCGGTACGGATACGGATAGCGCTTTCCAGGTTATAGACGAAGATCTTACCGTCACCGATCTTGCCAGTGTTGGCCGTGGTACGGATCGCCTCCACCACCTGCTCCACTAAACCGTCATCGACGGCGATCTCCAGCTTGACCTTCGGTAGAAAATCCACCACATATTCGGCGCCCCGGTACAGTTCGGTGTGGCCTTTTTGCCGACCGAAACCCTTGACCTCGGTCACGGTGATGCCCTGCACGCCGATACCCGACAGGGCCTCCCGCACATCGTCCAATTTGAACGGTTTGATGATTGCGGTGATAAGCTTCATGGCTGCCCTCTGCGTTCGTTTAAGCCAAAAATGAAAGGTCGGGGCCGGACTATAACCGAAATCCGGCACTGCGTGTGAACGGAGGCAGGCCGTTTTGCCTGCCCCGCTCCCTCGCCAAACCCAACCGTTACAGGCTGTAACCCCGCTCGTCGTGCAAAGCGATGTCCAACCCTTCCGTTTCCTGCTCCTGGGTGACCCGCAAGCCGAGCACCGCGTCAACGATTTTCAGCAGGACGTAACTGACAATGGCGGTATACAGCACCGTCAAGGTGGCTCCCTTGAACTGGGCGAACAGTTGCCCGCCCACGCTCACCCCTTCGGCAAGCCCGATGCCGCCCAGACTCTTGTCCGCACACAGGCCGGTCAAGATGGCCCCCAAATAACCACCCACAGCATGGACACCGAAGGCATCCAGCGAGTCATCATAACCGAGCGCTCGTTTGAGTCTGGTTGCACTCAGAAAGCAGACGACGCCAGCTACCAGACCGATCAACAACGCACCCATCGGGCCGGCGGTGCCCGAAGCCGGTGTGATCGCCACTAAGCCGGCGACGGCACCAGAGGCGATGCCTAACACGCTGGGTTTACCGTGCGTCAGCCACTCCGCGAACATCCACCCTAACGCCGCCATCGCTGTGGCAATCTGGGTGACCGCCATCGCCATGCCGGCACTACCGTTGGCCGCCAACGCGCTACCCGCGTTGAACCCGAACCAACCGACCCACAACATCGACGCACCCACGATAGTAAAATTGAGATTGTGTGGCGGCATCGCAGTCTGCGGAAACCCTTTGCGCTTACCAATCACCAAGCAGGCCACCAATCCGGCCACACCGGCGTTGATATGCACGACGGTGCCACCGGCGAAATCCAGGACACCCCACTGGCTACCGATCAACGAACCCGCCCCACCCCAGACCATGTGAGCGATAGGCAGATAGATAAACGTCAGCCATAAACCAATGAACAGCAGCAGCGCGGAGAACTTCATCCGTTCGGCGAAAGCACCGACGATCAGCGCTGGAGTAATGATGGCAAACGTCATTTGATAGGTCATAAACACCGTTTCCGGGATGGCGTTAGAGACCGTGGCAACCGGTTGCCATAAACTTTCTGCCGTAACACCCTGAAGAAACGCCTTCTCCAAGGTGCCGATGAAAGAATTCAAGTTGACTGTACCCGCTGCCATGCCGGTAGTATCGAACGCGAGGCTGTAGCCATATAGCACCCACAAAACCGTCACCAGCGCGGTGATGGCGAAACATTGCATCATGATCGACAACACATTCTTGGCGCGTACCATGCCGGCATAAAACAGCGATAGGCCCGGAATGGTCATAAACAACACCAAGGCCGTCGAGGTCAGCAGCCAGGCAGTATCACCCGAATTCAAGACAGGCGCTACCGCTTCCTGCGCCCATGCCAGGGTGGGTGCCAAACCGAGCAGCAGCCCCAGCAGGCCGCCACCGTGCGCGATGCGTTTTCTTTTGCTCATCGGTCAATTGCTCCTGGAGATAGCGAAAACGGGGCAGCGTCTTACAGGGCTTCCGGCCCGGATTCACCCGTTCGGATACGGATGGCTTTTTCCAAGTCGTACATGAAAATTTTCCCGTCGCCGACCTTACCGGTGTTAGCAGCACGACTCACCGCTTCGATCACCCGCTCGACCAGATCATCGGCCACACCGACTTCCACCTTGAGCTTGGGTAAGAAATCCACCACATACTCCGCCCCGCGATACAACTCGGTATGCCCCTTCTGGCGACCGAATCCCTTGACTTCAGTGACCGTGATCCCTTGCGCACCCACTTCCGTCAGCGCTTCTCGAACATCATCAAGCTTGAACGGTTTAATGACCGCAGTGATTAGTTTCATGACGCAACTCCTATCATTTTGCTTAAGGGATGCCGGCTGTCTGACATCCGCGTGTGCCAGCACCAACAACTCAAGATGACGGGAGCCTAAGCACTTTTCATGCCAATAAATAAAATTAAATAAATACAAATTATTACCGAAATTTATCCACCCTTGATGGTCTATAAGCCAAGCCAGTGCGCTCTACAGATCCAATCCCGCACCTTAACGGTGCAACAGGTTGACGCGCACCACGCGGTAAATGTCGTTAAACTAAAATCTAGTCTTTGCCCCTACTGGAGGAATGGTGATGATCGACCCGAAAGCCTTCGATGACCTGGCCAAACGCTTCACCGAGGCGTTGCCACCCAGCTTCCGCCAATTCCAGGCTGATATAGAAAAGAATGTCCATGCTGCCCTGCAAGCCACCTTTTCCAAACTGGATTTGGTAACACGAGAGGAGTTCGAGGTGCAGCAGGGAGTGTTAGCGCGTACCCGGAGTAAGCTGGAAGAGCTGGAAAAACAGGTGGCCGAGTTGGAAAAACAAGCGCTGGGGACAAAACGACGCAAGAGTGCGGAAAAACCGGCCGAACCGGAAAACGATGGTTGACAGCAATCACTGCCTGCCCTCCCGCCACCGGGATCGACGACCGGCGACGCTGCCATCAACCGGTCGTGTGGCGTATGGCGCACCAAAATAGTGCAATACCGCTGCGCGGGCCTTAAGCAACCTCGACAACAGAGAACGTCCGCCCCAACGGATCGTCAAATGGATCGCCATGTCGCTCGCCATCATTTACACCCGCGCTCAGGTCGGCATTCATGCACCGCTGGTCAGCGTGGAAGTCCATTTATCGAGTGGCTTACCGGGACTTTTTATCGTTGGTCTGCCAGAGGCGGCGGTCAAGGAAAGCAAGGATCGGGTACGTGGCGCCATCCTGAATAGCCAGCTTGAATTCCCCAGCCGGCGCATCACCATCAATCTGGCTCCGGCTGATTTACCCAAAGAAGGTGGTCGATTCGACCTGCCGATTGCTTTAGGTATCCTCGCCGCGTCCGGCCAGATCAACCGGGAAATGCTCGACCGCTACGAATTTCTCGGTGAGCTGGCTTTAGGTGGCGAGCTGCGGGGTGTACGCGGGGTGCTGCCGGCGGCGCTCGCTTGCCGCGACGCCAAACGGACGCTGCTAGTACCGAGAGTCAATACCGAGGAAGCGCTGCTGGTCGGAGATGCTGCCGTCTTGGGGGCGACGCATCTGCTGGAGATCTGTCGGCATCTGGCCACCGGCACGGTGCTCAAGCCGCCGACCGCACACCCAATGCCGATTCCAGAAGCCCTGGCGGAGCGCGATTTGAGCGACGTGCGCGGTCAACATCATGCCAAACGGGCGTTGGAAATCGCGGCTGCGGGGGGTCACAATCTGTTATTCATTGGCCCACCCGGTACCGGCAAGACCATGCTGGCCAGCCGGCTACCCGGCATCCTTCCCCCGTTGTCCAATGTGGAAGCGCTAGAAACCGCCGCTATCGCGTCGATCAGCGCCCACGGGCTGGATTTGCAACGCTGGGCCGCGCGGCCGTTTCGCGCCCCGCACCATACCGCGTCGGGTGCCGCCCTGGTTGGCGGTGGTAGCCAGCCACGTCCTGGCGAGATTTCGCTGGCACACCACGGGGTTCTGTTTTTGGATGAGCTACCCGAATTTGATCGGCATGTGCTGGAAGTTTTGCGCGAGCCACTTGAATCAGGGCGTATCACCATTTCGCGCGCAGCCCGCCAAGCCGATTTCCCCGCGCGGTTTCAATTGGTGGCGGCAATGAATCCCTGCCCTTGCGGCTATCTGGGCGACAGTGAGCGCCGCTGCGCCTGCGGATCGGAGCAAGTCCGCCGCTATCGAGGACGGATCTCCGGGCCGCTGATAGACCGAATTGATCTCCATATCGAAGTTCCCCGCCTGGCACATCGGCTGTTACGAGGCGAAACTGCTGAGGAAAGCAGCGCGACGGTACGTGCCCGCGTGTGCAAAGCGCGTGACCGGCAATTGCAGCGGATCGGCAAACCCAACAGCGCGCTGACCACCCGCGAAATCGAGCGCCACTGCACCTTGAGCGAAGCCGATCATCGCTTGCTGGAACGTGCGCTGGAGCGATTAGGGCTATCACCGCGCGCGTACCACCGGATTCTCAAAGTAGCTCGTACTATCGCCGATATGGCCGGTAGCGATTCCATCGGAACGCCACATTTGACCGAAGCCCTCAGCTATCGCGCGTTAGATCGAACGCTGGCTCACCAGAATGATGGCCGTTGATAGCACCCAATCTACCCACCAAACTGCAACGATGATCACCACCGCCCATTCGACCACCCAACCTGCCAGATTCATAACCAGTCCCATCCTGCCTCTCTTTATCTTGCTGCTGGTAACCGTTTTGACAGGTTGCAGTTCTTTTCTACGGGAAGGAACCGCCGATCTGGCGGGGGTCGGTGGCGCGGCGCTGGCCTCTCAGGTCACTGACAATGCCGCCATCGCCACCGGCATCGGTCTTGGGGTGCGCTCAGCGGCGTTGGCGGGCCTGCAATATACTCAGCGCAAGGTACACGGCGCACAGCAGGATATGATCGCGCGAATTGCCGGCAACCTGGAGCCTGGCGCAGTCGCCCATTGGCAAGTCACTCATCGTATTCCCATCGAAGACGATGAGAGGGGTCGGGTGACGGTGAGTCGGATCATCAGCGCACGTCATCTGATCTGTAAGGAAATCGTGTTTTCTATTGATGCCCTAATCGATCAGAAACCCCATAGCGCCTTTTATGTCGCCACCATCTGCCGCGATAGCAACGGCTGGAAATGGGCGTCTGCTGAACCGGCCACTGAGCGCTGGGGTTCACTGCAATGACCCAGGATCGCGTGTCCCATTCGCCACCAAAAGCCCGCTCGGCGCACTGGCTGGTTGCCAGCCTACTCACCTTGGGTCTGGTCGGCTGCAATAGCGTCGGCGGATTTGCCGGCGCGGCAACGGGTATTGCCGCCGGCGCGGCAACCACCAATCCGGCCGTGGGTTATGGGGTTGGCATCGGCGTCAAGGCCGCCGTCGATGCCACGGGAAAATATGTGTTTCGCAAATGGCAACAGGCCGAACAGGATGCCATCGCCGCTTTGATCGGCCCAATGCAGCCGGGAGAGATACAGTCGTGGCAAATCCAACACTCGATTCCTTACGGCAACGAACACGGCGAGCTTCAGGTCATCCGGGTATTCCGCACACCGCTAGCACCCTGCAAGGAGGTTCTGTTTTCCGTGATTGAGGGCAAGGGTAAAAAACAGCAGCGCCAGTGGTTTGTCGCCACGGCCTGCCGGCAAACCACAGCCTGGAAATGGGCGGTTGCCGAACCGGCGGTAGCGCGTTGGGGTTCACTCCACTGAGAGGGCGATCACATCCATGATCTCGTTGAGCGATAGGCACTGCGTGATACGAACTTTGGGTTGTCTGGCGTTGCTATGGGCCGCCATCGCCGTCGGGCAAGGCCAACTCTCGACCATTAAGGTCGAGGCGCTGGTTGAAGCCTTGCGGCTGGCAGCCCCTGCCGTCCGGGCAGATTCCGGGCTGTACAGCGATTGGCAAATCAAACCGGACAACATCGGTCGCTGGACCACGCGCTGCTTGAACCAGCAACTGACACCGGAGCAATTTGCCGCCGATACAGTACTCGCCCGGCAAACAATCGCTTGTGTGATGGGACCGGTATTGCGCGAGCAGTTCGTGGCCAGCAACGGTAACGAAGTGGTGGCCATCCAGCGCGCCGCCGCCTGGTGGCTAAACGGCGATCCTGAGCCATATCGGCGCGGCGACACCAGCGCCTACACCCTCAAGGTGTTGGAAGCCTATCTACGGTTTTTCTGATTCAAGCCTTGCGCGCGAATACGCCCAAGCTGATATCGTCCACATTGAACATGAACTGTTCGCCAAGTTCAGCCAGGGCTTTCTCCAGGTATTCCCTAACAAACGTGTCCTCATACCGACTAAAGTTCAGGACGGTCGGCAGCACATCCCACAAAGGCACCCGCTGCTGGGTCCGGGCTTCCACGAAAGAGCCTAAGCCATCGGTGGCAACCACGATCAGGGGGAAGTCAGCTAGATCAAACGAAAAAACCAGTGGATTATCAAACGGCTCATGCCGCTTGATCACCTCGGTCGGGCCACGCAGGGTGCTTATCGATTGAGCAACCGCCGAGTCGCCGATGGCTTCCTGATAAAATACGTTGCGGGCGGGATCTAATAGATAAGACAAGTAATAGGGCGCATTCTCGGCATAATCCACCTGAATGGCCGCGAGTTGCCCATCAGCACGACGGGTGACGATGCAACCATCCCCATACACATGGACCCGCACCATCATCCCATCGCACCAAGCGATCAACAAAGTAGCATCCAGTACTTCGGGATTAAGTCCCAACTCGTGGGCCTGACGAGCGGCACGACGCACAATCCGCCGACCAAGGCGCCAATGGAGCGCGGCGCGCTGTGCCTCATCAGCAGCAACCCGCGCGAAACGAGCCAACTCGCGGCGGGCGTTCAACACCAGCAGCCTAGCCCCGATATCGCTATTTGGCGAAGCGGAGCAACCATCCGACAAGATCACATGAGGAAAAGGTTCCCCACCCTGAAACAAATAGTCCTGACAATACCAGTGCAATCTACCGATGGTGTAGTGCGAATCAAGCGCAATCATCATCCTAGCCTCATCAGCTCATGCCCCATCCACCCAGCAAGCCCGCCGCACGAGCAGTATTCGCTTGCTGTGCCCGTGACAACCTGCTGGGCGATACCCTCCTCCAATCCCGGTAGGGGAGCAGATCCCTTCGATCAGCATACGCTTGGAGGCGTTTTTCCAGACGAAAATGGCGGCACTGCCGTATGTTAACAAAGCGGCGCGAGAAACCACGCCCATGCGCCCGGATCACCAAAGTATACGATACGAATCGCCTGTTGCCGCACAGATACCGCCGGTGAATCAACCGCCGCCCTACACCTTGGCTTTTTGAAGTCCTTGCACTGACCCGGCGCTTCGACCTGCAACGGTCTACATGGTATTCTCGATCCGTGATCCGCCCTGTCACTGGAGACCTGTGGTCATGCGCGAAGTCCCCATTCCCTCAGAACTCGTCAATCGCCTACGCCATGCCCGCCAAGTCGCGGTTTTAACAGGGGCCGGCGTCTCCGCTGAAAGCGGCGTACCGACCTTTCGGGAAGCACAGACTGGCTTATGGGCGCAGTATGATCCTCAAGAGCTGGCCACACCCGAAGCGTTTCGGCGTAACCCGAAGCTGGTTTGGGAATGGTACGCTTGGCGCCAAGAGCGTATCCGCCAAGCTGAACCCCATGCAGGTCATCGGGCGCTGGTTACCATGGAACAGCAGATTCCCGAATTTAGCCTGATCACGCAGAACGTCGATGGTCTCCATCGGCGTGCCGGCAGTCATCAGCTCGTTGAACTGCACGGGAATATTTTTCGTGCTAAATGCTTCAGTGAAGATCGGCCGGTGGAAAACTGGTCCGACGATGGGGAAATTCCACCGCGTTGCCCCCGTTGTGGCGGCTTGCTGCGACCGGACGTGGTATGGTTTGGCGAAGCCCTGCCGGCTGCCGCGTTGCACACCGCCCAACACGCGGCCAGGACCACCGAAATCTTCTTTAGCATCGGCACTTCCACCCTGGTCTATCCCGCCGCCGATTTGCCTTTCGTCGCGCTCGGTCTAGGGGCCACGGTCGTGGAGATCAATCCTCAACCGACTCCCCTCAGCCCGCACGTCACCTTTAGCCTAACCGGCGCGGCGGGCGAGATCTTGCCCGCCCTCGTCAACCAAACGTGGGAAGCTGCCTAAGCCTACCGCACCGCAATTTCAACCGATAACAGCGTCAAAACGCCCTGGCATTATCCCACCGCACGAATCCTAGCCGACTCGCCGCGTTGCTCCCTCGCCCGGCATCAGCCAGCGACGAGTATAGACCCCATCAGGATCGTGCCGGGCAGCTTCTTCGGCGGGGTCTGCATCAGCCACTGGCTCTGCGAGTCGCCATCGCCCTATGACTTCCATCCACCCGGCCAGGTTGACTGCGGCATCGTCATCCAACAACTGCGAGGCGAACCACGCCGCACCCCAGCGCCAATCCACCCGGAGTTGGTGGCAAAGATAGCTGGCGACCAGGCGTCGGCCAAATGCGGTCAAATAACCAGTCTGGGCTAGCTCCCGTAAGTGAGCGTCCACGAATGGCTGGCCGGTCTCTCCCCGGCACCAGCTCTCGAACCGCTCTCGCGCCTGGCCATCGTGCAAGCCGGAGACCGGATCAGAGCGTTTTGTCTTACCCCCACGGGCAATAGCCAAAAATCGGCAATAGTCGCGCCGTAACAATTCATCGATGGTGCCCTTCGCCAATTCGCCGGCCCAAGCCGCCAAACCGGAATATTTGACGTATTGGTAAATCGACCGGGGCGAGATGGCACCGCGCGCTAACCACGGGGCAAAACGGTCAGCCTGGGCGGCGGTTAATTCGCCGGCTCCACCGCGCAGCGTATCCAGGGAAGCGCGCCGACCCTGCACAAAATCCTGCAATCTGGCTAATGCGACCGTCGCCCCGCCCTTAAATCCGGGTTGTTGACTAGGCTCGTGTTCAAGCAATAATCCAGCCGCTTGCACCAGTGTTGCTAAGGTTTCCGTTTTAAATTCAGCGGGAAACGTGGGGAGCTTGCGCAGGGGCGGTAACGGGGCGCGAGGTTCGCTGGCAGCCAGCGCCGCTTCCCGAAATCGGTTAAACGGTTCCGGCAGATTAGCCAAGGGAAACGGTAAATCATCTGGATGAATGAGCGTCGCTACCGAATAACCGCGCAGCATGACGCCAATCCGTTCAAGCGCAGCCAACAGCCGCCGCTCCAAACCAACCGCTTCGCTCAAAACACCACGCTCGGCAAAGACAACCCCCACGCCAAGCATTTTCGCCAGGCGAGGAATTTCGGTCTCCGGCTCACCGACCACAACATGCAAGCCGCTGCCACGCGCCTCCAAGCCAGTCCGCAAATCTTCCAGACATTCGATCAAAAACCGCGCTCTGAGCGGCCCCATGCGCGGAAATCCGAGCGGCTGGAGGGTAAACAGCCGGGGGTCTAGGCAATAAACGGGCACCAACACGTCCATGGTGTTGGCCAACCAGGTTAACACGTCATGATCGTGCAACCGCAAATCGTTACGAAACCAGAGCATCGCACGTCGATCATTCATTCTTCGCTTCCTCAGGTGGCCGTGTCGCGCGCCATCCTTATTTTGTTATATAGCGTAATTCCCGCTACGGAATCCGCCTTCCGCGAAATTCCAAGATTTTGGGGAACACCTCCGTAGGGTTTTGTTTTGGCAATTTGGAATACTTTAGTGCACCTCACCGAGAGATCGCCACATGATGTCTTTTTTTGACGAAAAACCCGCCCATCTAACGCTTGCCGATGGCCTTCAGCTCGCCTATCACCGCAGTTCGGGCGCCTTACCGGGCGTGGTGTTTCTGGGCGGTTTTACTTCAGATATGACCGGCATCAAAGCCTGTGCTTTGGAGCGCTGGTGCCGCAAGCGCAACCGAGCATTCCTGCGTTTCGATTATTCCGGGCATGGAGCATCCGGTGGCAAGTTTGCTGAAGGCACCATTGGCCGCTGGTCTCAAGACGTGCTTGCGGTTTTGGACCGTCTGACCGAAGGCCCGCAAATTCTGGTCGGTTCGTCGATGGGGGCTTGGCTGATGCTTCTCACCGCGCTCGCACGGCCAGACCGGATTGCCGGGTTGCTCGGCCTGGCTTGCGCGGTCGATTTCACCGAATACTTGCTGTGGGAACGGCTGGATGAAACGCTGCGGGAGCGCCTACATCGTGAGCGGGTCATCCGCTTACCGTCTCCTTATGGCGAACCGTACATCATCGCTTGGGATCTCATCGAAGAAGCCAAACAACACCGTTTGCTTGATCAGCCCAAGCTGCCGATCACTTGCCCGGTACGGTTGATCCATGGCATGAATGACACCGATGTGCCGTGGCGGATCAGTTTGCAGGTTGCCGAACGGCTGACGGGTTCCGACGTGCGCTTAATCTTGCTCAAGGACGGCGAACACACGCTATCCCGTGAACAGGATCTGGTGGTACTGACCCACACTCTACAAGATTTGCTGGAGGGTTGTTGAACCTATAACCTCAGCAATTGGAGGCTAATCCAAGCAAATTAATCTCCTATTAGTATTAAAAAATATACATTCATTTGAAAGAGCTAGGTGACAATTTCCCTATTCCCTATCAGTCAATAATCCCTTATCATATGTGTGTTCTCAACTAAAAGGTGGTTCTAACCACCACTGATGTCTACATCATTTCTGTACAGGAGACAGTCTTAATGAAACATGCTTATCAAGCGCTGCCGTTACATGGATTGGATCGGGGAATCCACCACGCTCGCCCAAAACAACAATTACCCCGCCGCATCACTATTGATGATCCGGCACTGTCGGTGATGACGGATCTGTGCCAGATCACCGCTATTACCATTGATCTGACAACCCCGCTGACCAAAGCCGTGGATCTTATGATCAGGCGCAGAGTGCGTATCCTCCTGGTTTGCGATGCAGACGACGCGATTCTTGGCGTCCTCACCAGCCGAGATATCGACAGCGAGAAAGCGGCTCGGATTATCGCCAAGACCGGCATCTCTCGTGATGAGTTATTGGTTTCTGATGTGATGACCCTCCGACCGAAATTGCAAGTTCTGATGATGGAGGACGTACTGGGGGCACGGATAGGCGATATTATCGCCACCCTGCGACAGGTCAGCCGCCAACACGCTCTGGTGCTGGATACCGACCCTGAGAATGACATCGCGGCGGTGAGAGGGATTTTCTCGCTTGCAGAGATTGGCTTGCGATTGGGCTTGAATATTAATCGATCACAACAGCCGACCACCTACGCCGAACTGGAAAAAGCTGGAGCCACAGTGTAACTGCTCTTTATTGAGATCGGTAAATCTGATAGGTAAGGTTTGTTGCGCAAGACGTCAACCAGGGAAATTCTAGCGACCGCTAGCAAATAGCCTTAAGAACCAAAAAGCGCTCAAGCGAACAAGCCTTACCTTGATGAGCACCGAGAAAACTATATCACCCCAAAAGACTCCTGGCTATTGCGCCACACCTCATAAGCTTCGCACCATGAAGCGGGCATCCGCTATAGGATTGTAGTAATAGGGTTGGGTATCGACAAAACCAAACGCTTCATACAGCGCTTGGGCTTTTTGCATCTCCCCGACTGTATCCAAAAATATCTTTTCATAACCTTTCTCCTTGGCTCTATCGATCAACGTCTTTACCAGACATTGACCAATACCCAAACCGCGAAATGCGGGACGCACATAAAGGCGTTTCAACTCGCCATTATTTTTTGCCAACGGCCGCAGTGCAATGCATCCGGCAGGGCTGCTATCGTGCGTCGCCAACAACAGGCAACCGCGAGGTGGCGCATAATCACCCGGCAGACCCGCAAGTTCCTCCGAGAAGTTTTGAAAGCAGAGATTAAAATTAAGAGAGGCTGCATACTCTGCAAACAAACATCGAATTTCTTCTATATGCAATGGCGTGGAAGCACTGACGATAGCCATACTCATCGGGATTTTCTTTACCGATTTATCGGACCTTTAGGGCGGCTTTTTTAAACAGGGCACTGAGCGGGACTTGGTGCGGTCCCCGCCTAAGCTCAAAGGGTTGCCCAGCCGCAACGCTGCCAGGAGCTTCCACAGCCAAATAGAAACCGCAGAATCCAGTCTGTACCATCTTTTTAGCCGCCCGATGATCTGCCATGATGTGATTGAATTTATAACAAGGCTCGCGTGGCTGGGTCACACGTAAAACACAGTCTGGAAAAAACAATTCATCTCCGACAAATAAATCGGCTTCCATCACACCAGAGAGCGTTAAGTTTTCTCCCAAACTTCCATAAGGTAGAGTCGTTGGTAAGCCAATGACTCTCCTTTGCTCTCGCCAGAAGGGATAATGCTCGGACGGATAGGCATAAACGGCTTTTGCGAAACCACCATGAACGGTTAAATCCGCCTGTTCATCGCCTTGCAGGCCCAATGGATTGACGGCAACAGTTCCTGCCACCGCATATTTACGAATCGCGGTCACCGTGTCCCTATCGTTGATCTGCATTCGCTCGGCAACACCGATCTGTACGCCGAGAACTTTACCGCTTTGGCCCACGGCTTAAGCGCCCTATACCCTTTACGGTTGGGTTTTTCCGGCTTTTCTGTCCAATTCCTTCAACCAAATCTTCATTTGCTCAATCTCCTGTTTCTGAGCACGGATAATGGCCTTCGCCAACTTACGCACTTTTGCATCCTTACCATATTGCAACACCACGTCCGACATATCGATAGCACCTTGATGATGGCCAATCATCCCCGCCAAAAAATCACGATCCGCATCACCCGTAAAAGTAATTGCCATTTCTTGATGCATCTTGGAGTTGGCTGCTTCATAAGCAGCCGTCGCAGGGCTAGAAACAGTTTGGGCGGGTGGTGACATCTTGTGATCGGCAGGATGGCCAGTATTTTGGGCATTCACTAGCCAGGGGGTCGCCACTAAGGTCATGGTCAGTAAAGCAGTAAAAGATAAGCGTTTCATTGCAACTCCTATAAGCGGCGTAGAGAAACAACAGACACTATGATCAGTCTATTTGCATAAAATTAAGTTCGAAATTGCCTCACCAATCGCTGCAACTGGTGAACATCCTCCGGTGAAGCGGTAGGACCATAACGCAACGTGGCATAAAGTCGGCCGATTTCACAAACTGGTTCCGCCAGATCCGGCCGACGGTCGGCCACCCGTTGGACGAAGGCTAATGGCCCCTCTTGCACACCGCGCGCCAAGCCACGCCGGGCCAGTCGCGCGCAAAATCGTTGCCAGGCACGTACCACCGGATCGCGGGAACCCTGATCTAGCCAGCGCAAACCGACGACCACCAGCACGAAACCAGCCAACGCCACCGTCATCGCTATTATCATCTCTCGCCAATCGACTGCCCCAAAACCAAGTCCTGAGAGAAATTCTTTTTGCCGATCCGGCCCGTAAGCCAGCACCCACTCATTCCAACTATTATTCAGTGAATCCCAGCTCATGGCCAATTGGTGCAACCACGCGCTATCACCGCCGCGCCGAATCAAGAATGGGAGATTCTGCCCGTCGGTAACGGCGGCATAGAGTCCGTCTTGCACACGATTTGGCGCAACCGCTCCTGTCGGATCTACCCGAACCCAACCTCGCCCTTCCAGCCACACCTCAGCCCAAGCGTGCGCATCGGATTGGCGGACAATCAGATAATCACCGAAGGTGTTGCGCTCACCCCCCTGATAACCCGTGACGACCCGCGCTGGTACTCCGGCCGCGCGCATCAGGAAAACGAACGCACTGGCATAGTGCTCGCAAAAACCCTGGCGAGTGTTGAAGAGAAATTCATCGACGCTATCAGTGCCCAGCAGCGGGGGATTTAACGTGTAATAAAATGTTTGTTGCCGAAACATCGCCAACGCTCGACCGACCATTGACTCAGGCCGGGTATCTTGCGCACGCCATTCCGCAGCCAGGGCGCGGACTTGTGGATTACCACGGCTCGGCAAGCGTAGCGCGCGTGCTCGTTCGGTCGCCTGTAAATCGCCGGTTCGATACTGGGGATAAGACCGCATTTGATAGCGGTATACCTCATTGACGGGCTGTTGGCGCACCAGTTGAAACGAGGGCGTCATGCTGGCTTGCGGCGGTAGCATCGCAGGCAAGTCAAGCGCCAGCAGCCAAATTCGGTTGCTTGGCTCCAAAATCACCGAATAGTCCACAGCCGCGCCTTCGGGCGTGAACGGCACTGGCACAGGGCTGGGGGGTGCTTCGCCCGCAGTCCAGCGCCGCCCATCGAAATTCCATAACACCGGCCCCCGCCAATACAGTTGGCTTGGTGATGGAAAAGGGCCGGTGAAGCGCGCTCGAAAGGCGACCGCATCGGATTTGCTGAGCGTACTGACCGTGCCAGGCATCATCTCATCGGATAAGCCGGTACGGCCCTTATGGGCATCCTGTGGCAAACCCCACAGCGGCCCAGGAATGCGCGGGAACAGCACGAACAAAATGAGCATCACCGGAACGGCTTGCAAGGCCATCTTGCCGGTCAGCCGTAACGGCGCTAATGCGCCAAGGCCCGCGTGCTGGCGGTGAATCATCACTTGCGCCGCCAACATCAGCAACACGACCGCAAAGAGGTAAGTCACCAACGGGATTTCTTGGCTGTAAAGCAGGTTACCCATCACCAGCAGATAACCGAGAAACACGAGCACCACTCCATCGCGCAAGCCGCGCGTTTCCAACAGCTTGCAAGCGGTCATGGCAACCAGCAGAGCCACACCGGCATCGCGGCCGAACAAGGTTCTAAAATCGATCAGCACGCCTGCTCCGGCCAGTACAGCCACCGCCAACAGCAGCCAGCGAGCAGGCAGCGCCCGATTTCGGAAGGCGATGAAGCCACGCCAACCGGCCATGGCAAAAAACAGCGTGCTCAGCCAAATCGGTAACGCGACGGCATGGGGTACTACCGCCAGCACCAGTGCGACCAGCAGCCACATCAAACCTGATCGGGTCAATGGTTCAACCGGCGGCACGCTGGGTCTTTGCTGCTTTTGCCGGTTTTCTCGATTCCAGACCATCATCGGTACCAGAGATGTCTTTTCGATCAGCAAACAAGGCCAGTGCCTCTAAACAACGGCGGCGCTGCGGTTCGCCGCGTGCCGGTAAGATGCGGATACTCGGCAATCGTAAACCGTATTCATAGCCCTCGTTTTCCGCTTTCAATACCCACTGACAGAGCTGCTCAAGCCGTGGTTCGATGTTTTCAATGCCCAGCAGTTGCCAATCCAGCCACAGTTCGGGTCGGGCTTGATCGACGAAACGCTTGACCAACAACTGCTCAGTACGACCGGCCGCTTTCCAGGCGATCCGACGCGGTGAGTCCCCAGGCGCATAGGGGCGAAACCCAGCGTAATCATCGCTGCCGACAGCCAATTCCTGCGCCCCACTCCCAGGCGCACCGGGCAAAGGCACCGGTAATGCTCGCGCCCCCCGTGGCCGAGGATAAACCAGGGTGGCGACATCGAACTCTACCCAGCTCCAGGACTGGAATAATCCCAAGGGAAACCGGGTCAGCACCCGGATACGGCCTGGCCGCAACCAACCGCGCCGTTCAGCCGGAATCGGCAACACGGCCGCCATCGAACCGTGCGGCGGAATATCGATAAACAGCGGTTCTCCATCCCGCCACTGGAGGGCAATGCCGTGCCGCGGCGCTCCGCGCGTGTTTTCGAGTAAAAATCTGAAGCCGGCATCCTGACCCGCGAATACGGGATCGGCCCCGTTGCCATGAATGACGAGACCTAAAAGGGTATCGTGGGCCTGCCACATGGTGTTCAACGCCACCGCCGCTAACAAAAACGTGAAGGCGAAGCCCATGCTGTTGCTGTAATTGATCGACCAGACAAACAATAACAGCAGCAACAAGCCAAAAGCGTAGCCTTGCGGCGTTGGTAAAATATAGATACGGCGTCGATCCAAGCGGATCGGTCCTAGCGATGGCCGCTGGTAGCGCGTCACCCACGCTTCGAACCGCCGCCGCCACGCCGCCAGCATTCAGCGGACGCTCAGGCCGGCAAGGCCACGGAAGTCAGCAAATGCCTGACCAGATCGTGGGTTGACTGTTCCAGGCTATCCTCACCCGGATGTAAGCGGTGGCTAACCACGGGGGGCAATACGGCTTGCACATCTTCAGGTAGCACATGACCGCGCCGATGCAATAAAGCCCAAGCCCGTGCCGCTCGCAACAACCCTAAACCGGCGCGTGGCGATAGACCACCCCGGAAGCGATTCGATTGCCGGGAAAACGCCAACAACGCTTGCACATAATCCAGTAGCGGCGGGGCGACGTGGATACCGTTCACCTGTGCTTGTGCTTCGTGTAATTGAGTGGGTGTCATCGCCACCGGCAGCCGAGCCAACAGGTCGCGTCGATCCTCGCCTTCCAGCAAAGCCCTTTCGGCCAGGGCGTCGGGATATCCTAATTCGACCCGCATGAGAAATCGATCCAGTTGGGATTCCGGTAAGGGAAAGGTACCGATTTGATAAGCCGGGTTCTGGGTAGCGATGACGAAGAACGGCTGCGGCAACGGCCGGGTTTCACCTTCGATGGTCACTTGCCCCTCCTCCATCGCCTCCAGCAATGCACTCTGGGTCTTAGGCGTGGCGCGATTGATTTCGTCGGCCAAGATCAGTTGGGCAAAAATGGGGCCGGGATGAAAGACAAAGGTTTCGCGCTGCCGCTCGTAAACCGCAGCGCCAAGAATATCCGCCGGCAGCAGGTCGCTGGTGAACTGAATACGCTGATAGTGCAACCCAAGGCTGTGCGCCAGCGCGTGCGCCAGCGTCGTTTTACCCATGCCGGGCAGATCTTCGATCAACAAATGGCCGCGCGCCAATAGGCAAGCTACTGCCAGCCGGATCGTGCTTTCCTTGCCCAAAATGATTGAGCCAACCTGGCGGATGGCGAGTTCTAAAGGATCTTGGATCGCGGCTTGCACGTCAGTTCTGTCCGCACAACTCGCGCTTGAAGCGTTTGAAATTGTCCACATAACGGCCTGCGGTCTGCCGCAGGCGCTCGATTTCCTCAGTGGACAGTGAGCGCACAATCTTACCCGGCGAACCCATCACCAACGAACCGTCGGGAATAACCTTGCCTTCTGGAATCAGGCTGTTGGCACCGATCAGGCAATGCTTGCCGATCACCGCCCGGTTCATGATCAGGCTCTTGATACCGATCAGGCTACCGTCTCCGACGACGCAGCCGTGCAGCATGGCCAGATGGCCAACGGTGACATCGCGGCCGAGGGTGAGCAGAATACCCGGATCGGTGTGGAGAACGGAACCATCTTGCACGTTGGTATTCTCGCCGATGGTGATGACATCGTTATCACCGCGAATGACCACATTGAACCAGATACTGGCATTTTGTTTGAGCACCACCGAACCGATAACGGTGGCGTTGTCGGCGATAAACCAGTCTTCGCCGTGAAATTCGACCTTGCGATCACCAAGCGAATAAATCACCGCATCCTCCTGCCAAGGGGCTTTCTCATGAGAGCGCCAGTATAACCGAGATCAGGCTTTAGAGGTGGGTATCAAAGGAGAGAAGTGGGAGGAGAAAAGACAGGAAAATTGTCAATCCACCGTGCTTTTTGCCTGGCTGGATGCCAAAAAACGGCGCAAAGCACGGCGGAATGCCAAGGATTACTTGGTCTTCGCTTCTAACGCCGCAACCGGCGTGCTGTCGTAGACGCCCGCGCCAACCACATAAGTGCCGGCGGGAAGCACGTAACTAACTTTACGATGATTACCCTCGGCGCCGGGCTTGGTCCACATATACTCGACCCAGCCACCGTTGGCTTTCTTACCGGCGTCACAGAAGGCCGTGCCGAATTCCTTACCCGTGGCCTTGTCCTTGAGGTCGCTCAACTTCATCCCCTTAACCTGGGCGCTTGGGTGGGCTTTCATGGTCCCGGTGGTGCAATCCATTACGAAAACATACGTGTCCTTCCATGCCCATTTGCCATCCTTTTTGTCGTATTCCGCCAGAGCGGTGTCTCCACCCGCCTTCACGTCAGCAGCGGCAGCTTTGACCTTGGTGATCACCTCGTCGGCCGTTGCGGCATCGGCAGCCCAAGCGCCGACGGAAAGGCCCATGGAGCAGAACGCGGCTACAGCCAGCGCAATTTTTTTCATCCCAACTACCTCCTCATTTATGTGGTTGTTTTGCCATACAAACGCCGCTAAGAAAAGCGACGTCTTTTAAAGCTAGACGGTGAAAGGATGAGTGACAAGATGTCTTGAGAGATTTTAACCACAGATTCTGCGGCCAAGTGCTGCGGTTAGCACCCGTTATTCCAATCACCCCACAGCGTTTGTACTGCCGCCAGCGCGGCCAAGGCGGCAGTTTCAGTCCGCAGAATGCGCGGCCCAAGCCGGATACCGGTGAATCCCGCCGCACGGGCTTGATCGATTTCAGCCGGGTTCAGCCCACCTTCCGGGCCAATTAGCAAGGTGACTGCACCGGTCGGCGGTTTTAGAGCGCGCAAGCCCTGGGTCGCCGACGGATCGAGCAGCAGCCGCCAGCCGGAGGCCAGGTCTTGCCCCAACCAGGCCGCCAATGGCAGCGGCTGAGCTAATGTCGGCAATCGGTTCTGGCCGCATTGTTCGCAGGCGCCGATGATAATGCCCTGCCAATGCTGCACTTTGCGCAGCAAGCGCTCACCGCTCAAATCGACTCCACCCCGCTCGCTGAACAAAGGTTGAATCGCATCGACCCCCAGCTCCACTGCTTTCTGCACGGTGTAGTCCATCTTGTCGCCACGCGAGACAGCCTGGGCCAATATCAGCCGTAACGGGGATTCGGCTGCTTCAGGCAAAGCGGCCACAACCTCGGCCCAGGCATCCCGCTTGCCGACATCCCTTAAGCTCGCTGTGAACGCGCGCCCTCGGCCATCGAACAAGACCAAAGCCGCACCGGGCTTTAAGCGCAGCACCCGCACGGCATGACCGAAGGCGTTGTCATCCAGTTGGACCGTCGCGCCGACGGTCAGCGATAACGGCAGATAGATTCGAGGGATACGCATGGACTCTCAATTTAAGCTGACAGCGATACAGCTTGCACCCGTTAACAACAAAACAAAGGCCCCGCCAAGCGGGGCCTTGTCCAAACCGGCAACCGGGGTGAAGGTGCAGCGGGATTAGGCCGCCTGCTCCAGGGCCGGTTGCAGCGCGGCTTGGGCGGCTTCCGCGTCACGCCGTGCCAGTTCTTCATTAACCTTGGCCGTGACCATGCCTTGGAACAGATCCCGCAGCATCATGATCACCGCGCCAACCGAGAGCAGGATACCAGCGACTCCGAAGGAGAGCGCGAAATCACCGGTGGCCGCTTTCATCATCTCAGAGGCCCGGCCCAGTACGAAGCCGCCCATGCCCCACGCGGTCATCAGCAAACCGTAGTTGATGCCGAAATTCTTCAGACCCCAATAATCCTTGGTGATCGCCGGGAACAGCGCCAGGTTGGTGCCGTAGTTGAAGCCGATCAGGGTGGCGATGATGACGATCAAGGCGGCGCTGGTATGCTCGGCGGTCACCACCGGGATCGCAACAAACATCAGGATAGCCTGGAACATCAGCATCAGGGAGAGGGTCAGGGTACGGCCGATCCGATCCGACAGCGAACCGGCGACGATGCGACCGCCTGCGTTGCCGACCGCCATGATCACTACCGCCAGGAACGCCAGCTCACCCATGCTTTGCTTGGCCATGCCGGCAATACTGCCGATCACCATCAAGCCGGCACCCGACCCGATGAAGAACACCACCCAGAGCACATAAAAGGCACCGGTTCTGGCGACCTGCGAGGGGCCTAAATCCTTGGGCTTGGCGATGGGCACCACTTTGGCGGTCTGCGCAGTGGCTGGAGCACCGACCGGTTGATAGCCAGCGGGCGGATTGCGCAGCAGCAAGGAGAACAAGCCCACCACCAGCGCGAACATCACGCTCAAGCACAGCATCGTCCATTGCAAACCGCCGCTCTTCATCAAATAGGTGGCCAGTGGCGCGATATAGACCGGGGCCAAGCCGAAGCCTGAGACCACGATACCGGCAATCAAACCGGTCTTGGCCGGTGGAAACCATTTCAATGCGGGCGGTGTGGCGGAAGAATAGCCAAAGCCCAAACCCATACCGACCAGAACGCCAAAGCCCAGCACCCACATCCAGTAACTGGTGGTCAACGACAGCAGCAGAAAGCCCGCCGCCACCAGAAAACCGCCGATCATCGCGGTGAATTTAGGTCCCAGCCGATCCTGGCACTTGCCGCCCAGGGTCATCGAAAAGGCAAACACCAGGCAACACACCGCATAAGGGTCATTGATCGACGCCAAATCCCATTGGAAAGCGCCTTCGCCGCCGTGTTTGATCGATTCGGCAATCGCGCCCTTGAACACGCTCCAGGCATACAGGACGCCGAGCGCCAAATTGATTCCAGTACCGGCCAAAACGACTGACCAACCTTTATTTTGCGGAGAGCTAGCCATTACGAAGGCTCCTTGGTGAGAAGAGAAGGGTTGTCACGACTGGGTTCTTTAGCGGCCGGTTCTATGGCGCTGATTGCGGTTCTGCCGAAGAGCCGATCCATGGCTCGCCCGAGACGGGCCGTTTCATCCTGAATGATTTGCAGAAACCGACGCTGTGCGGCTGGGTCCTCGACCGGATAATTGAGCAGGATTTCGGTAAACGAACGAATACTGGTCAATGGCGTCCGTACTTCATGGTTCAGTACGGTGATCACATCGGGGTCGAATTGCAGCGGGAACAGCAAGCCACCGCTGGGTCGTTCGGTAGTCGCCAGAGAAAGGGCCGACTCGCCCCCGCTTTCATGGAGGCGGCGGTTGCTCAAATCCTGATAATTGGCGCAGTCTTCATAGTGCGAGGTACAGCGCCGAACGATGACTTCTACGTGATAGGGAGAGATGTAGCCAGCGCCTACATCGCAGTAGTCGATTCCTTGCCCGTAAAAGGGGCAAATGGGCTGGCAATTCATCTCGACCTCACTCCTTAGTTTCTCATTGTTGTGATTGCTAAAGAGCAAGGACTATGCCAAGGGTGACAACGGCGAACAGCAGGAAAAATTCAGTTATTTTTTAATTAATTACAAGGAAGCAACGAGCGAGGTGGTCGAACGGGCGGTTGCAACGGTGCAAATGGCGTGGCTGGAGATAGCAGATCAGGCGGCGCGGCGAATCCGCCAGAGACGGTCAAATAATTATATTTTCAATCACTTGCTTTAGAGGGGTTGGTTGATTCGCACGAATGCGGCCAGCCAGTCGCAGCGTTGCTAAAAACCTTCCAGGACGCTCAGGGATTGGCGGGGCAGGCTGGCGTAGCCTGCTCAGCGCAAGCCGTATTTCTTGATTTTGCGATAAACGGTGGCGACGTTCATGCCCGACTGATGAGCAACTTCTTCGATGTTGCCGCCGGTGCTCGACAACAGCCGGTTCAAATAGTCGCTTTCAAAGCGCGCCAATGCCGTAGCGTAATCCGACTCATTAGCCGAATGATCGGCCAGCGGCTGCTTTTCCGGCAGATCGATCAACTGGGCCACCACCTCCAGGCCGATATAATCGCTGCTGTCGATGGCCATAGCCGCCTGCACCACATTACTTAGCTGGCGGATGTTGCCCGGCCAGTCATAATCCATCATCGCTTCGATGGCCTCGCGGCTAAAGCCCTTCACCTGTGTCTCGAAGCGCTTGTTCTGCTCCTTGACGAAATGCGCTACCAGCAACGGCAGATCGGACTGGCGCTCGCGCAGCGGCGGCAAACGCAGTTGCACCACGTTCAGCCGGTAAAACAGATCTTCCCGAAAGGAACCGTTTTGTACGGCGTTTTGTAAGTTGACATTGGTGGCCGACAGCACCCGCACATCGACTTTGATCGGCGTGGTATCCCCCACCCGATAAAACTCCTGCTCCTGCAAAAACCGCAATAAAGTCTTTTGTACGTTCAGCGGCAAGGTGCCGACTTCATCCAGAAACAGGGTACCGCCATCGGCGGTCTCGACCAGGCCCTTATGATCACGATCCGCGCCGGTGAACGCGCCCTTGCGGTGGCCGAACAGTTCACTCTCCAGCAAGGCTTCCGGGATCGCGCCGCAATTGATGGCGACGAACTTGCCGTTCTTGCGCTTGGAAAAATGGCGGATGGCCCGCGCCACCAGCTCCTTGCCGGTGCCGGATTCACCGCTGATCAGCACCGGAATGTCGCGGATCGCCACTTTACGGGCGGTTTCCAGCAGGTTCAGCAGATGCGGCGAGTTGCCGACGATAGAGCCTTGCCAAGCCGCCAACTCCTCCCGCAGTTCGCGGTTTTCCTTGATCAGCTCGGTTTGCCGCAGCGCATTGCGGAGCCGCGACAGCAATTCTTCCGGCTCGAACGGCTTGGTCAGCATGTCGTAAGCGCCCTTGCGCAGCGCTTGCAGCGACAGATCGACCGTGGCGTGGGCGGTAATCATGATCACCGGCAGTGCGGGGTCGAGCTGCTTCACCTTTTGCAGCACGTCAAGGCCGCTGATCACCGGCATCTTGATATCGGTGATGACCAGATCGTATTTGCCAGGCCCAAAGCCGGTCATCGCATCGACCGACCGAGTGAACGCCGAAACGGTATACGCCTGATCCAACAGGATCGCCTCGACCATCTGGCAAACGGCCTCGTCGTTGTCGATCAACAAAATGTGCTTTGCGCCGCTCGCCATCAGGCCGACTCCGCCTGGCTGGGCAGGCTGACGGTCACGGTGGTGCCCTGGCCGACGGTACTGGCGACCGCCAATTGGCCGCCATGCTGCTCGACAATGGTCTTGGTGATCGCCAGGCCAAGACCGGTGCCGCGCTGCTTGGTGGTAAAGAACGGCTCGAAGATCTTTTCCAGATGCTCCGGTGCGATACCGGAACCGGTATCCTGAAAGCTGATGTCGATCCAGCCTGTCTCATTGAGCGTGGTGCCAACCACCAACCGACCACCCGCCGACATCGCACCAGCGGCATTGAGCATCAAATTCATGGCCACCTGGCGGATTTGATCGCCGTCCAACTCAACTGGGGGTAATTGCGGCGCCAAAGCGGTGCTGACGGTCACGCCCTCCAGATCGGTATGGTGCGTGGCGAAATCGACGATTTGCGCCAACAACTCGTTGAGATCGGTCGCCACCCGCACTGGCCGGGGAACGCGGGCATAACTCAGCAAATCCTGCACGATGGTCTTACAGCGTTTGCTCTCGCGTTTGATCTGCTGGATGAACCTAAAATGGGGGTCTTCGGGATTCATCTTGTTTTCGAGATGGGCGGCATAACCCATGATCACGCCCAGCGGGTTGTTGATCTCGTGAGCCACTTCCGAGGACAGCACGCCGATGGAGGCCATCTTGTTTTGCTGAGCCAGCGTACTTTCCAGCTCCTTGTTGCGGCGTAATACCTCGGTCATCTCGTTGAAATCCGCCGCCAATTCGCCCAACTCATCGGTCGTGGTCACGGGCAGCCTGGTGTCGAGCCGCCCGCGCCGCACTTCTCGCACGCCCTCGGTCAGGCGGCGAATCGGATCGGTGAGAAATTTAGAGGCAAAAAACAGCAGCGTGGCCGCAAAGGTGCCGATCATAAAGGTCAACAGGCCCATGCTGGATAAAATATGTTGTTCGATGAGATTGGCCGGTTCATAGAACTCATCTTCATAGGAACCCACCGCGACGATCCAATCCCACGGCGCAAAATACTGATAGCGCACGATCTTCATACGGGGCGCGAGATCGGTCTGATTTCGCCACGGATAACGAATCCAACCGTTCTTATGCTCGATCATCTCGCGGATGAAATAGTGACCCTGCTGATCTTGTTCATCGTAGACGCTGCTGCCCTCGCGAAAGGGATGCAGGGTTAATTCGCCGCGGCGGGTCATCGCATAAATATAGCCGGTCTTACCGACCGGCTTGGCGAGGATGTTTTGCTTCAATTCTTGCAGGGCTTGCTTTTCAAACGCGGTATCGTCGTAGCTCTCTTCCAGATAACCGCCCGCCGCCACGATCCAATCCCACGGCTGGAAATACAGATAAGCGACGATTTTATTGCGTGGGCGGGTTTCGCCGAGTAGCTCGTTGCGCCAGGGATAGACGCTATAGAGCACCTCGCCCGGTTTGGCGGCGAGGGCACGTTCGCACATCTCCTGAATGAAACGGCGGCCCTCCTCGTCCTCGGCGGCGTAAATATTCTTGCCTTCCTGGGCGATATGAATGGTGAGATCGCCCTTGGAGGTCATGGCGTAAAGGTAGCCGGTTTCGCCGACGCTAATGGTTTTGAAGGCTTTCCGGGCTTCTTCCTGGGCTGCTTCCAGTGTCTGCCGACCGTTAAGTTGTTGCTCGTGCTGCGCCTTGATCAGGTTGTAGGCGAATCGCGCCAGCGTCGCCAGATCCTGCCGCACCACACGGCGCTTATCTTCCCGATACACTGCAAATTGCTGATAGTGGGCATTGAGCAAATCCAGGGTGAACTCGGTCATGTGCTCCAGATCGCTACGGGTGACCTGGGTGATCCCTGAATAAGCCTCCTGCTTCGACACATAGCCGACGATGAGGCCGACGCCGAGCACAGGCAACAGCACCAGCGGCAATACCACCGCCAACAGTTTGCCGCGGATTTTCAGGTCGCGTAGGCAACGCAGCATGATTGGATCACAGGAGAGTCCATAATACCCTGTAGTATAATCGGCGTGTGCTCATCGGTTTCTCAAATCTCCGCCAAACCACTGCCCGCTTACCGTTCATGCTGAAAATCGCCACCTGGAACGTCAATTCGCTTAATGTGCGGCTGCCACAGGTTCTGGATTGGCTGCGCACTCAGCAGCCGGATATTTTAGCGCTTCAGGAAACCAAGCTGAGCGATCCTGATTTTCCCACTCTGGACATTGCGGAAGTGGGCTATCAAGCCGTGTTCTCCGGGCAGAAGACGTACAACGGGGTGGCGATTCTTAGCCGCCTGCCCGCGCACGATCTCATTACCGACCTGCCGGCACTGGATGACCCGCAGCGGCGGGTGCTGGCTGCGACCATCGGCGGCGTGCGGGTGCTGAATCTTTATGTTCCCAACGGTCAAGCTGTTGGTTCCGATAAGTACCGCTATAAACTCGGCTGGTTAAGCCAGCTTAACGCCTGGCTGGCTACTGAACTGAAGCAACATAACACGCTGGTGGTACTGGGCGATTTTAACATCGCACCGGAAGATCGTGATGTGCATGATCCCAGCGCCTGGGCCGGACAGGTGCTGTGCAGTGAACCGGAGCGGGCGGCTTTTCAGCGACTGCTCGATCAAGGCTTAAAAGACACCTTCCGCCTGTTCCCGCAGGAAGAACGGAGTTTTAGCTGGTGGGATTATCGCGCCGCCGCATTTCGCCGCAATCTCGGCTTACGCATCGACCATATTCTGGCCAGTCCGGCCCTGGCAGCGATCTGTCATGGCTGCCGCATCGATCCAGCACCGCGTCGATTGGAACGCCCCTCTGATCACGCGCCGGTCGTCGCCGAATTCAATTTCGACCTTGGTTGAACTTAAAACTCATGGAATATCATCCTCATCATGTGCTTGTCACCGGCGGTGCCGGTTTCATCGGCTGCAACTTCGTGCGCCATTTGCTGGCGACCGATCCGGCGGTGCGGATCATAACGCTTGATCTGCTGACCTACGCTGGTTCGGTCGATAACTTAGCCGATCTCCCGGACTCGGCCCGGCACCGCTTCGTCCAGGGCGATATCTGCGACCGGCCTTTGGTCGATCAACTGCTGCGCGAGCACGCCATCGACACCATCGCCCATTTCGCCGCTGAAAGCCATGTGGATCGCTCTATCACCGGCCCGGCGGCGTTCGTACAAACCAATCTGGTCGGCACCTTCACCCTGCTGGAAGCGGCCCGGCTGGCCTGGCTGGATGGCAAAAAAGCCGAGGGCTGCCGCTTCCATCATATTTCGACTGACGAGGTGTACGGCACCCTGGCACGGGATGATGCGCCGTTTCTGGAAACCACGCCTTACGCGCCCAACTCGCCCTACTCCGCGTCCAAAGCCGGTTCTGATCATCTGGTACGAGCCTATTTCCACACCTATGGCCTGCCGGTCGTCACCACCAATTGCTCCAACAACTACGGCCCGTTCCAGCACGGTGAAAAATTCATTCCCACCGTCATTCGCGCCTGTTTGCTGCAAAAACCGATTCCGGTCTATGGCGATGGCAGCAACATCCGCGATTGGCTCTATGTCGAAGACCACTGTCGGGGCATCGAAACCGTGATCCGGCGCGGCGAGTTGGGTGGAACTTACAACATCGGTGGCTGCAACGAATGGGCGAATCTCAACATCGTCAAACGGATTTGCGACCTGCTTGATGAACGCCGCCCGCAACAGGCGCCGCATGACCGGTTGATCAGCTTCGTTACCGACCGACCCGGCCATGACTGGCGCTACGCTATCGATGCCGCCAAGATGGATCGGGATCTGGATTGGCGACCGCTGGAAACCTTCGAGTCCGGTATCGCCAAAACGGTGGACTGGTATCTGCAACGCCACGTTACCGATCCAAGCTGGGGCGGCCTGGTAGGCAACTCATGAATCCGCTGCGGTTAGGCCGCTGGATGGTTCTCATCGGCGCGATCCTGACTGCCGTCGGACTGATCACCGGCTTTGCCGCGCTGACGATTGGCGACCGGGGCTTGATTTTGAACCTGCTCGGCCTTACTCCAGTGGGTGTATTGCTCGCTTTTTCGGGTACTGTCCTGGTGGTGCTAACCGAGCCGCGTGGCGACACACCGCCCACCGAACCCGAATCACCCACCCACCCCCATTCCGAGTCAACCAAACTGAAATGACGACCCATCCTGCCTTCGAACTGCTGCGCCAGCATCCCATCCCGGCCCTGCGGCTGGAATTTCAGGAATACCGCCATATCGCCACCGGCGCGCGGCATTTGCATCTGGCCGCCGATGATCCGCATAACGCCTTTATGGTTGCCTTCCTGACGGTGCCGCAGGACTCGACCGGCGTGGCCCATATTCTCGAACACACGACCCTGTGCGGTAGCCAGCGCTATCCGGTGCGTGATCCGTTTTTCATGATGATTCGGCGGTCACTGAATACCTTCATGAACGCCTTCACCAGCAGCGACTGGACCGCCTACCCCTTCGCCAGCCAGAACAAAAAGGATTTCAATAACCTGCTGGATGTGTATCTGGATGCCACCTTTTTCCCGCTACTCAACGAGCGCGATTTCGCCCAGGAAGGCCATCGTCTGGAATTTGCCAAACCCGATGACCCGAATTCTCCGCTGAGCTTTAAGGGCGTGGTGTTCAACGAGATGAAGGGTGCGTTGAGTTCGCCGGTGCAACGGCTCGGTTTGGCGTTGCAAAGCCGCCTGTTCCCGACTACCACCTATCACTTCAATAGCGGCGGTGAACCGGAGGCGATTCTCAATCTCACCTATGAGCAACTCAAAGCCTTTCATGCCCGCCACTACCACCCCTCGAACGCGGTCTTCCTGACCTATGGCGATATTCCTGCCGCCGAGCACCAGGAACGCTTCCAGTCGGGTGCGTTGAACCCATTCAAGGCCCTAGAGTTGGATCTTGCGATTCCCGCCGAGCGTCGCTACACGGCGCCGGTCCATGATCTGATCCACTATCCGCTGGACGGGGCTGAGGAACTGACTGATCAGACCCACATCGTGCTGGGCTGGTTACTGGGGCCGATTACCGATCCGCTGGCGACCTTGCGGGCGCGTTTGTTGAGCGATGTGCTGCTGGATAACAGCAGTTCACCACTGCGGCACGCGCTGGAAACCTCCGACCTTGGCACAGCGCCGTCCCCAATGTGCGGTTTCGATACCTCCACCCGCGAGGCGACCTTTGTCTGCGGTCTGGAAGGCTCTAATCCCGAAGAGGCCGATGCGGTCGAAAAATTGGTGTTGGACGTTCTGCACCAAGTCGCGGCCGATGGTGTCCCGCAAGCGGCGGTGGATGCCGCCTTGCATCAACTGGAATTGAGCGAACGGGAAATCACCGGCGATGGTTTTCCTTATGGTCTGCGCCTGCTGATGGAAGCGCTGACCCCGGCCATTCACGGCGGCGATCCGATCACCGCACTGGATAGCGATCCCCTGTTGGAACAATTGCGGGCAGAAAGCCGGGCGGCGGATTTTATTCCGCACTTGATTCGGCAATTGCTTCTGGATAACCCGCACCGGGTAGATCTGGTTATGGCCCCCGATCCAGAACTATCGGCAAAACAGGCTGCCAGCGAAAATCAGCGGTTGGCCACTCTCGGCGCCACCCTGGCAGATGCCGATAAAACGCGCATTATCGAACAGGCCCGCATGTTGGCCGAACGCCAGCAACAACAGGATGATCCCGAATTACTGCCGCGCGTTGGACTGGATGATGTCCCGCCCGATTTGAAAATTCCTGAAGGGGTTAGCCGCCCGGTCGGCCAGATCCCCGCGCATTGGTACGCGCAGGGCACCAACGGTATGGTCTATCTGCAAGCGGTGCTTGATTTACCGACGTTGGATGCCGATGAGCTGGACTTGCTACCGTTCCTGTGCGCTTGTTTGACCGATGTCGGCAGTGGTGGCCGTGATTATCGCACGACTCAAGCATGGCAAGCGGCGGTGACCGGTGGTATCAATGCCCGCGTCAGCGTGCGCGGCGGCGTGGCGGATGTCAGTGAAGTGAAGGGTGTATTGGTCGTCGCGGGCAAAGCGTTGGCCCGGAATCAGGGCGCGCTATCGGATTTGCTATGGAACACGCTGACCAGCGCTCGGTTTGACGAGTTGCCGAAGTTGCGGGAGATCATCGCGCAGATGCGCGCCCAACGCGAGGAAGCCATAACCGATCACGGCCATATGCTGGCGCTGGCGGCGGCAAGCGCCAGTTTCAGCCCAGTAGCAGCGTTGAATCATCGCTGGGATGGTTTACAGGGCTTGAAAGCGCTTAAGGCGTTGGATGATGGCTTGGATGAACCAGCGGCACTGCAAAATTTTGCGTCCCGTCTGGAACGCTTGCGCGACCGGTTGGCTGCGATGCCGAAGCAATTGCTGGTGGTCAGCGAAGCAGAACGGCAGGCGGCGCTTGCCGAGGCGCTGGCCGCTCGGTGGCATGATCACCAAAGCTCATCCCCATTGCCGTTTGGCTTGGCCCCGCCGACAGCCTCCCCGATCCGGCAAGGCTTCCGAGTCAATACCCAAGTCAATTTCTGCGCCAAAGCGTACCCTACCGTCGCGCCTGATCATCCTGATGCCCCAGCTCTACAAGTTTTGGGCGATTTTCTGCGCAACGGTTATCTGCATCGCGCTATTCGTGAGCAGGGCGGCGCGTATGGTGGCGGGGCTGGTTATCACCCGGACAGCGGTTCATTCCGCTTCTACTCCTACCGTGATCCTCGGCTGGCCGACACCTTGGCCGATTTCGACCGGTCGCTGGCTTGGTTGCACAGCAATGATCATCCGGCGCGCACGCTGGAGGAAGCGATTCTGGGCGTCATTGCCGCCATCGATAAGCCGGGATCACCAGCCGGTGAGGCGATTACCGCTTTTTTCGGCACCTTGTTTGGCCGCACCCCGGAACAACGCCGCCGGTTCCGGCAGCAGGTGTTAGCGGTGACAGTAGCGGATTTGCAGCGCGTCGCGCAGACGTATTTGCAACCGGAACGGGCGAATTGTGCCGTGATCAGCGATGCGCGAACACTCGGTGCCCAGCCGGATTGGGCGGTGATTACGGTTTAAAATCCGCCAACAACTAAAGTTTTCGCCCCACGCGCCGTTAACCCAGCGGGGTACGGCGCGTTCTTATTTTGGAGGCGCGGGTAGCCACCAGCCACCGCCTCGACCTTAGACGCTACGTGCCACGGCATCTTTTGGCTATGGCATTACCTACCGCGCCGACCCGGCGTCAACCCTCCGGCCGCTCTACATTCCAGTGCTTAAACCGCCGCAATTGAAGCACTTTAGCCGACATAATGGATCATCATCGCTAGGCATACGAAATTTATAATTTGGTGTAATTGCAACACATTATCTTATGTACTTTTGCAATATTATGTATATGATTTAGATCATAT
>NZ_CBTJ020000034.1 GCF_001051235.1 Candidatus Competibacter denitrificans Run_A_D11
AGTTGGTTTGAAGCAAAACTCGCCATCATCCGCCCCGCCATCCGTACCTATCTGACTAACCCACTTTACATATTACCCTCAACTGCGTAACTCCTAAAGATAAAAACTTTTTAGAAAAAGTCATCACGGTGCTGGTCATCATGGTGATTGCAGGCGCTGCGATCATTTTCGGCTTTGGCGCGGTCGGCTCCATTGGCGATGTGTTTTCCGCCTTAGCCGAAGCCCGGCAACGCGGCGAATGGGGCGGTTTTCTCAAAATGGTGGCCTTTGTCGCCTCGGTGCTGGTGGTTTCGAGCGTGTTAGTCGCGCTGGTCGTCGATTGGCTGAACAACTTCAGCATCAGCCCCACCATCACCATCGGATAGCGCCATGCCCAAACCCGACCACGCTTTACACGAGTTAGATCGTGAGCCGATTGTTCACTTTGGGTGTACCTGGAGTGAAATTAAACGCTGCACTGGGAAAGCGTTCGTTACGGTCCTGCCGATGACGCTCATGGCCCTGTTGACGTTGCGGCTCGCGCCGCTGTTATGTGCAGCCGGGCTGTTAGCGTGGTTGGGCCTCACGCGCTTTTTCATCTACCGGATTCACCGCAATCGCGCCGGGAAGCCGCTTCACTTCGAGCAGCATCAACAAGCGATCAAACGCCTGGGCGCCCCGTTTATCAGCGCCCAAACCCTCTATCAAAGTCAGCGCACCCGCCCATCGCCTGCGCGGCGACGGACCACCCGTTGGAACCGCCGTCATGCCTGAAGCCAAAACCCACCCGGCCCGGCGCGATCAGGAGCTGCGCCGCTACCAAATCATAATTTATCTCCTGATGGGTCTCATTGGCCTCCTGGGGGTGGCGTACTGGCGAATCCCGACGTTGCTCAGTGTGCATGTGCCCCCGGATATGACCCAACCCCATGTCATCAAACCCAATGAGATTTGGCCGATCAACGTCTATGCCTTTGGTGAAGATTTAATCGTCAAGCTCAACTACTGCCGTGAAGACTGTGGGCACGATTACCTGCGCAATCTCGATCACTATCGTGATTTCTTAACCCCGCGCTGTCGCGAAGACTTGGCGCTCCATCGGCAACGCAATGCCAGTTTGTACGAAAACCGCGCCCAACAGCTCCTGCCCACGGGGGATGAAGTGTTTGATCCGGCCAAAGTCCAACGGATCGGCCGGGATGTCTGGGAAGTGCATTTAGAGTTCTACGTCGAAAGCCACGTCAAAGGCGTCGAAATCGGCCATCGGCGCATTCATTACCCCATGCGCATCGTCCATGCGCCGGGCATTCCGCTGGATAAAAACCCCTTTCAACTGGCGTTTGACTGTTACGCCCCGCCCGGTCCGCAACCGGTGGACCCTAAATCGTCTTAATGTGGAGACGCCGATGACGCTACAGCCGCCTCGTTCTCTTCTGGTTGCCAGTTGGCTCACCCTCACGGCGATGGCCGCTGGGGCAGAGCCGCCCACGGCGGGCGATCTCGCCGCAGCGGTCGCCCCGCTTCGCGCGCCAGAATCCCCAAAACCCCAGGCGAACGCCGCCACGCCGCCCACGGCCCGTGTCACGACGCTCGCACCCGGTGCGTCCCGTCCGATTGCGCCTTCAACGACCAGTGACACGGCGGCCAGCCCCTCGTCCCCCCTGACCGCCATCTGGCAGAACAATCCCATTCCGACGCCTTTGTTGGTCGGTCAGGAACGGCGCATTGATTTTCCAGAGCCGATTGCGGATTTGGAGGTCCCCAAAGACGTGGAGGGCCAATCGCAAATCATCTTAGCCCCCACCGGAACGCTCCATTGGACGGCGCGCACGCCCTTTGCCCCCGTGCGCGTGTTAGCCACCTCGGTGAGCGGGACGCTGTATCAATTGCAAGTCGAAGCCGGTCGCGACGGGACGATCCCTGGACCTTTGGTGATCACTGATCCGGTCCTGGAGGCGGTCAAGGCGAATCCGGTCGATGAACGGGCGCGGATGGAACGCGCCGCCCACGCGTTGCTGCCGCCGTTTTTGAAAAAAGAAACGTCGGCGGCAGCGGGACCGCACTACGCTGAACTGGCTCGCTTTGCGCTCGCCCATTACACCGGCCCCGCGCGTCTCATTCCCAAACTCAACGCCAGTCGCCTTAAGGTGAGTACCGCGTCCACCGCCCATTGGCTGCGGGTGCAATCCGCGTTTCTCGAAACCCGCCCGCTCGCGCAATGGAAAGTCGAGCCGTTCTATGTCACGGCGGTCGGGGTGTTCAATCACAGTCCGGCGCAAGTCCCGTTTGAACCCCGCGCCTTGCGGGGGCATTTGCGCTTTGTCGCCGCCTTGCATCCTATCTTAGGTCCCCAAGGTAGTGGCCACAGTGGCACCGTGTGGGCGGTGGTAACCGATCAACCCTTTGATGAGGCGATCCGTGATGACGCTGCCCTTACCGCCCGTCGCTAAAGTCGCCATTGGAGGGTTACTGCTCCTGGGCGGTCTGGCGGGCTATGCGATCTTCACGCGCGAAGTGCCGTCCATTTCTACGATCAAAGCGCATCGCGAAGAACCGCCCCCGCGCCGGGGCGATGATCCGACGTATGCCGATGAGCTGCGCAAGATGACGACCTTGCTCCAGGATATGCGCTATCGCTTTGATCAAGCCGAAAACGCCCGGGTGCAAGATCGGGATCAAGCCGAGCGTAAAACGCAACAGGCGGTGCAAGAGGCGACGCGCCAAGCCACCCAGCAATCGCAGCAAGCGGTGGATCGCTTAAGCCAGGCGCTCAAAGCCGCTCAAGAGGCTGTGGATCAAAAGATCAAAGAGGCGACGACGCCTGCGACGGATTCGGCGCTCAAAACCGAAATCGACCGGCTGAAAGAGGAACTGAGTGCGTTACACCAAGCCGGGACCTCAGAGCGAGACGCCGCGGCGCGGGTGCGGTCCGCCTTACCGGAAGCCAATCGGGTGCTGGCCCCGCCGGTAGAGTCGTCTGCGAAGCCCCCGACGCCGCCGAAAGAAGGGGTTTTAGGGGCGGCGCAACTTGCGCCCGATCTCCTGCAACAGTTGCAGCAAATTCCGGGGCTTGAGGATTTCAGAGATCGTCTAGCCAGCCTTCAGGGCGGCGGATCTCCCGGGGCTCCGTCTCCCGTGTCCCCGCTGGAACGCGCGCTCGACCCCAACCAGCCCCCCTTGGACGGCGAGGTGCGCTCCGGGGCGAGCGCGTCGAGCAAACGCCTGGAGGGGTTAAAGGGCCATTACGTCACGCTCACGCCCTACGGAACGCGCGGGACCTCCACGCCGCCTGTTACCACGAGCGCGACCACTGCCGTTTCGCTCGCGCCCAAAACCTATCCCTTCACCGTGCGCCCGGGCAAAGACGGGGCGAGCGCGGTCATCCCCATTTACACGATCCCGGATGCCGCGACCCTCGTCAACAACGCCACCATGACGCCGCTGGTCGGCCGAGTGCCGTTTCGCAACAACCTGCGCGATCCGTTTCGCTTCAAACTGATCACCGGGGCCACCAACCTAGCGACCAATGGCCATCGGATTCCCGGTATCGTCAACGCGGTCTGGACCGGCTATGCCGTCGGGGTCCGGGAGCAATCCTGCGTGCGGGCCTATCTCGATACCGTGACCTTTACCTTTGAAGATGGGCGCCTTCATACCGTGCGCAAAGGCAAAGGCGACACGGACGCCACCGCGTCGGTGGTGGATAACTTAGGCTATCTCACCGATCGCTGGGGAAAACCCTGTATCCGGGGGCGGTACTTCAATAACGCGGGGAGCTATTTGAAAGATCGCGGAATCGCCGCGTTTTTAGATGGCCTCGCCAACGCCTACGCCCAATCGCAACTCACCACCCAGCGCGAGAGCGGAACGCTCTCCACCTACCTTTCAGGCAATACCTACGAATACGCCTTGGGTAAAGGCTTGGGTAACACCGCCAATGAAATTGCCCACTACGTCGCCGAGCGGGCGGAAGATGCGTTTGACGTCGTGTATGTGCCCTCCGGGATTGATGTGCAAATTTTCGTCGAAGACCAAATTCCCATCGACTACGACACCAACGGTCGCAAATTACAGTACGACTACCGTGGAGCGGACCTTCATGCCCAAGCATTGGATTGAACAGTGCCGAGGACAACGGTTGATGCAGATGCAAATGACCGCCAGCGGATCGCCTGGCGGGCGGGCGCACCGTTGCCCGCTTCAACGGCTGGCCCTGCGCCACCCGCGCCCCACGCCACCTCAGCGCCGTACCCGGTTCCAAAAAGGGCGTGACCTATCGCAGCGTGCTCGGTTCAGCCTCCTGTCGGGTCCTGTCCTTGCCGCCCTCCTGGTGGCCGTCGCCGGGTGCGCCTCCGGTCCGCGCGAGAGCGACCTCCTCCCCGATGAAGGCCCCACCACCCTGGAAACCTATGAGCGCCATCTGAGCGGTCAGGCCGCTTTACCCCATGCGGAGCGAACGTCACCCGCGCGCACCGGGAGCGAGCGCGACGGCCCCGCCGGTTCCGAAGACACGCAACCCATGCAACGGGCGGTCCCACGGGAAACCACCGTACCGCTCAACGCCCCAACGCCCGGCGCGATCCGGGTCGCTTGGCGCGGCGCGGAGGCCGCCGCGCTCGGCGATGCCGCCTCCAGCGGGAGTCTGGCCGCCTTGGGTGCGCTCCAGCAGGATTTTCAGCGCCTGCCTAATCCGGAAATCGTCGGCTATGTCTATCCGCATTTGAGCGGGGATTTGCCGGTGCCGGGGTATTACACCGCGTTTCCCCTGCGGGAGGGCCTGTACTATGCCCGGCCGGGCGAAGGGCTGTATTCGGGCGTTGCGCCATGAAGGGCGCCAGTCCCAATCCAGCCTCACGGCGTTTTTCCCGCACGCCGTGGTATGCCCAAATTCTCCATCGATTGAGCGGCGATTGGCCCTTAACCGGAACGCCGCCGTTAGGGGTTGCGCAGTTTCGCGACCTCTTTCACAGCTATCCCGCGTTTAGCGATTATCTGCCGTTCGCCCGTTATGACCCCGCTGAAGGCGTCTTTCTCCTGGATGATGGCTGCTCCGTTGGCGCGGTGTTTCGCCTGGGCGCGGCGGATTTAGAGGCCCGCGCGCCGGAACGTTTGGCGGAATTTAATCGGCAACTGGATCAGGTGTTGGGCTTATTGCCCAACGAGGACGATCCGTACCCGACGATCCTGCAGCTGTATCTGGAGAATCGCGAACCGCCGAATGTCGCCGACCAATTGGAGGCCGCAACTCCGGCCGACGTGCGCGAGAGCCCCTATACGCAGCAGTGGTTTGCGGTCACGCGCGCGCACAGCGACTTGATGCGCGACAGTCGCGGTATCTTTGATGATGCGCGGGTGACGCAAGCGGGGGATCGGCCGAAGGGCTGGCGGGCGATTGATCAGCAAATTCATGCCTGCGTGTACCGGAAAGCGCCCCCGTCCGCGTGGAAAAAGCGCCGCCATACGCCCGCGCAGTGGCTCAATCTCGCCATTCACCCCTTTTTGACGGGCTTGGAATCGATTGGGGTGCGGGTGACGCGCGTGGATGAAGACGGTCTGTGCGCGTGGTTGTTGCCCTGGTTGACGCCCCTCGTGCCGGGCTTTGCCTCACCGCAGGCGTATTTGACCGCCTGCGGACCCTTGCCCCCGCTGGAGGAGCGCACCGCCGCGTGGGAACTGGCCCAACACCTGGCGCAACTGCCACCGGTGCCCATTCCGGAGCGCGACCCGGAGCGTGATCGGGGCGTTTGGCGCTTTGGCGAGTGCTATACGCGCTTTTTAACGCTCCAGGGCATTCAACATCCCCCGGCTGATGGGGTTCACGCTCGATACGCAAAACGAAAAAGGCGTGATTGCCTGCCCCTGGGATCGACTCCCACCCAACAGCATCCTGACCTGGACGCTCATTCCCCGGTCGCCGCTCGCCATCGACGAGCACTTGGATCAGATGCAACTCAAAGTCGATCAAACGACCTCGGAAAGCGCCCACGCGGCGGCTGAACAATTGGCCGTCGCCAAAGCCGCGCGGCGGCAACAGGAACTCATTTTTAACACCCAAATGGGCGTTTACCTGCGTGCGCCCAGCTTGCAACGCTTAGACGACGACACCTTAGCCACGACGAATGTCTTGGCGCTCGCGGGATTTACGCCGATTCCTGCGAAGTACGATTTATTGGCGGATGACAGTTTCGTGCGCAACTTACCCATGGTCTATGACTGGCGCTACGACCGCCGTCACGCGCTGCGCTCGCGGCTCACCCATGCCGCGCATATCGCCGCCGTCTTGCCGTTTTTCGGTCGCGCCACGGGCACCGCGCATCCGTGTTTCGTCGGCTGGCATCGGCGCGATGGCCAGTGCTTCCACATGAATTTTTACCATCCGGCAGATCGTGCGCGGGTCGCCCATACCGTGGTGTTCGGCCAAACCGGCTCTGGCAAATCCGCCACGCTCATTAACATGCTGATGTCGTCGATGGCGGTCAATCGTCCGCGCCAAATCATCATCGAAAAAGGTAATTCCTTCGGACTGATGTGCGCGTACTACGCGCGCCAGGGCCTCACGGTGCGGGAAATCGTGTTTAACCCGCTCGATCCCACCTTGTGTTACCCGCCGTATCTCGAAACCGCCAAAGCGCTCGCCGAGCATCGGGGTGAATTTCTGGCGACCGGCGAGGGCGAGGGTGATGGCGAACAACGCTCGTATATCGACGAGATGCTGTACATGACGCTCTTGATGATCACCGGTGGGCGGACGCGCGAACTGGACGCCCTCACCACCTCCGATCGCGCGGCGATTCAAACGGGTTTATTGCGGGGGTTGGAAGCGAGCGCGCAGGCGGGCGATCCCCACGCGCGCCCCCTGGATGTCCGTAACGCCCTGCTTCTCATGGCAGAGGACGAAAAAATCCCGGAAATTCGTCTGCACCTGCGCGCACTCGCCGATGCGCTGGCGCTGTGGACCCAAGGGTTACGCGGGCAACTGTTTAATCGCCATAGCCCCGGCTTTGCCACCGATGTCGATGTCTTTCACGTCGAATTAGGGGTTTTGACCCACAGCGGCAACGACGACATGTTGGCGTTGGCGGTGCTGTCGCTTTTGGCGAGCATTACCGCGCAAAGCGAACATCATCAAACCTCTGGCCGTCATACGGAAGTTTGTTTTGATGAGGCGCATTACATCGCTAAAACGCCCCTCCTCGTTCAGGGCTTTATTGTCGGTACCAAGGTGTGGCGCAAGCTCCACACCTGGCTGTTGTTTGCCACGCAAGATTTCTCGGATGCGAGCGAACTCGCCAAACAAATCCTCTCGCAAGCCGAATTTTGGGTGCTGCTCTGCATGGGCGCGCATGAAGCCCGCCAAGTCGCGCGTTTTCGCGACATGAGCGCCGAAGAGCAGCGCCTCTTGACGCTCGCACTGAAAGACCCCGGCCACTATGTTGAAGGCGTCTTGCTCTCGGAGAGACATGCCCCGGCGCTCTTACGATTTGTTCCCCCCGCGCTGGCCTTAGCGCTCGCTCAAACCGAGGGCGCTGAAAAGAATCAGCGTCTGCGGCTGATGAACGAACACCACATCAGCGAACTGGACGCCGCGATTCAGATTGCCGAGGACCTCACGCAACGTCGCCGTCAACACCGCCAGGAGACCGAGGCATGAAACGCCTAACCACCACACCCTTGAATTCCCCGGCCCTGCCGTGGCTGTTGGTCGTCGCGTTAAGCGTTCTCTTGGCTGGAGGCCCTTCCCGTACCGAGCGTTTAAATCCGTTCTCGGCGGCGTGGGCCGACAATCGCTTAGATGAAATCAAAGGCAAACTCGGGCAAGGCGTCCGCTCCGATGACGTCCCGGCCGGAACCACCGGCTGGGCGTTTGGCGTGGGCGCGGGGGCTGATACCGACAACCTGCGCCCCGCCACGTACAGCAAGAAACTTCAAGTGAACGCCAACTTTTCCGCTGGGTTTGGGTACTCCTGCGGCAAGTTCGATCCGTTCGATACGGTCGAACAGATGATCAAGTCAGCGATTAATAAGTTTAAGCAACTGCCCCAGATGTTTGTCAGCGCCGCACAAGCCGCCGTGGCGGCCCTGCCCGCGTATATCCTCAACAAAATCAATCCCACGCTCTACAACGTCATCACCAAACAACTGGATGAAGCGTTCAAGCTCTTTGAGATCAACTTTAAAGATTGTCAACAGCTCGAACGAGAAATTGCCCTGGGCCAAAACCCCTATCACAACCTGGTCATGGCCGGGATTGGTGATCGGATGCGGATCGAAATGGGCTTTGGCGACGGCACCATTGATGATCGGATGAAAACCGTGCGCAAGGAAGGCCCGAAAAATGGCGTGGTGATGGCAGAAGGCAAACGCTATGGCGGTGATGGCCAACAGCCGATTGAAACCACCAAAAACGTCTTAACCGCTGGGATCAATCTCTTGACCGATCGCGGCGCCGGCGAGAGTGGCACGTTTGGCTCATCGTCTGGCGATAAGCACCCGATTACCCAGCTCTTTGGTTCGCCCAGTCAGTTGGTGGATTTCATCACCGACATTTACGGCTACCAAACCTATCAACTCACCGAGAAAGGACCGGCGAAATCCAAGCCTGGCATCGGTTATCAAGCGAAGTATGTCGAGGAGCGGGATAACACGATTGAAGCGCTGCAACAGTACGTCAACCGGGAACTGGAGCGTAAAGCATTTGAAACCAAGACCGGCTTTCTCATTCCGCCAGCAACCGTGGAGGAGATGCGCGCGTTATCGCCGTTCAACCTCAGTATCGCCGTCGATGATCAAGCCCGCACCCATGCGGTAGAGCGGTTAAAGCTCAAGCTCACCTATGCGATGCAAGCGTTAAAGACGGGCTTGAAAGAACCCAATATCGCGCAAAGCGAAGCGTATGAAGTGATTGAGCGGGAAGTGACCAAGCTCATCATCTCGATTCAAGATGACATCGCCCATGTCAACAACGCCACGTACCTTCGCTAAAGTCGCCGCCGGGGCCAAGCGCTTCGGCGGGTTGGTGCTCGTGGCGCTGGCGCTGGCCGCCATCGGCCTGCTCGGCCCCTGGGTCGTGCAGCAGATGACACCGGCGCGCTTAGAGGATGCGCAGCACCTCATCGACCAACTCTGGTGGCCCGCCAGCGCCTTGCGCGCTGCGCTGTATGGGGTGCTGGCCTGGGGCGTGTATCCGCTTTGGGTGGATCGCCAACGTCAGCGTTTCCTTGCCCAGACGGCGACCTTAGCCCCAGCGGGCGAGAATGCCCTCAATGATCGATACCGCCAGCCACTGGCCCTTCGCATCACCCCGTGGGACCGCGCCACTCAGTGGTCGTGGCGCATTTTTGCCGCCTTCCTGGCCAGCGATCTTCTCTTAGCCCAAGGGCCTTTTTGGCTGATTCGGGGGTGAACCATGTCCGTGAGCGGCATTTTAGAAGGGTATCTCACCCTTTACGGCTGGCAGGTCTATGCCTCGCTTTTTCTGCTACTCGTCGCCATGGGCGGGGTGATTTATCCCGTCGCCCGCATTGTGTTTGATGCCGCGCTCCACTATGCCGAGCAGGGCGGTGACCCGGGCCTCGGTTCCCGGAGTTTGATTCTTCGCCTCGCGATCTATGTGCTCGTTTTGACGTTGGGCCTCATTCCCATCGTGCCCATCAAAGTCACCACCACCACAGTCCAAAACCGTTGTGGCCGGGAGAGTCTGGCGACGCTCGGGGAAAAGTACGAAACCTTAAAAAGTAAGGAATACGGGTTTGGGGAGGTTGAAGGCGCAAACGCACCGCTTTTGCCCTATCTCGCCATGGTGCTGGCGTCGGGCTTTAACAGCGTGGTGAACAAAGCGATTCCGTGTGTGCAGGATCTGACGGATTTAAGTTTGGCGATGAACACCTTGGACTTTAGCGCGGCGGAAGACCCCAATACGCTGCGCGCCAGCGTAGAGCGCTTTCAAAAAGAGTGTGGACGGCGCGCCCAACGGGTCGTTCGCTCGTTCTTAGACGATGAAAATGTGCCCAAAGGCCGGGAGTACATGGAAGAACTCTTAAAAAAATATGGCAGCACGGATCAAGAACGCCAAGAGCAACTGGTGTATTTCGGCTCGAAATTCTATCTCGAAAACCTCTACAGACCCTGTAGCGGGGGCGGCGATCCCACCACGCCCGCCGGTAAGTTATGCATCATCGCGCCCTTGCGCGCCCAAAACCCGGTCAATGGCTTTGGGTACAACGCCAGCCGCGATTCCGACGTCAGTCGTTATCAAGCCGCGAAAAACCAAGGGCTACCGACGTGTGAGGAATGGTGGAACGACGGAAGCCACGGTCTGAAAGCACAACTCGTGAAAGCGGGCGGTGACGCCCTTCAGAAAAAAGCCATGGCCCTTCAAACGGGCACCTGTCCGGGCAAAGCGTTCCTCCCCAGCGCGCTCTGCACGCTCTACAGCGGTATTAAGACCTCCGTTGAAGACGCAGAAGACACCATCGCCCGACAAATGCTCCTCACCAATGCCCGGCAAATGACGTCTAAATCCATCGATTGGGGATGGTCAGACGCCTTAATCGGGAGCGCGCTCTTTGCCTTTACCGACATTGCCGAAAACCTCGCCAGCCAAATCGCGGGTTATAGGGTCGGCATTTACCTCACCAAAATCAGCGCCAACCTTTTACAGCCCTTTTTGCTGATGGCCATTTTCATGCTGTGGGGACTTTTCTTGGTCATTGGCGAAATGCGCGGCATGGGATTGATTAAGGGTCTCATGCTCATCTTTGTCTTAAGCATCCTGCCCTCGTTGTGGGCCTTCGCCGACTACATCGATGATCGGCTGTTTCTTACGCTCTACCCGGATGCGACGAGCTTTAGCGTGAAGGCCATCGCCAAGGCGCTCGTCTCCCACAACGCGACCTTAGAGCGCGTCATGCTGATGTTCACGACCGCCGTGTTCTACCTGATCTTGCCCATGTTGATGTTGTATTTGATCGCAGAGGCCGGTGGGCCGAATGCGGGTTCGAGAATGGCAGGTGAGTCTCTTCTAGCCTCATCACGTCAAATAGGCGGCCTGGGTGGTAGCGCAATGAGCAGTACGAGAGTGAGGCTACCACACATAAAAGTGAAGGATTGAGGCATCGATGCGTCCTAATAAGGTTCCTGAATCTGTTCAAATAGTTATTGATACAAGGCTACTTATTATGATTGAGATTATGGGTGTACATCTTATAAAGAGGATCAGTATCCATCTGGGTATTGAGCCTCTCTTGTTCAATTTCTATTTGAAAGGGATTTTCCGAATAGGCGGGTCTTCTTTTATTCGGGCTAAAGCACAGGTAAGCGAAAAACAACCAAATTCCCGCCCCCAAAAACCCCTCAGTCCCATGCGCAATGAACTCCCAGATCAGGCAGCCCAGGACAAACACCGCCAACAGCCATTTAAACAGGATCTGGCCCAAAGGCTCGTGTTCAGAGTGCGTCATCGGTCTGACCTCGGTTGGATGGCTTTAAGCCGTATCATATTCCAAAAAGACTGTCAAGCTACTCAGCCTCTGTTGTCACTCTCTGGAGGCACTCATGGCTAAAGCGCAGGACCACCGCCAGGACGCTCAACCGGCTTTACAGGTGCTTGAACAGGACCGGGAACGGGAGCATCAGCGGGCCTTGGACCACCAACGCGAACTCGACCGACAGCGGGAGAGCGAGCGCCAACAACAGGAATGGGAGCGTCAACGCGAGATCGACCGCCAACGCGAATTCGAGCGCCAACGCGACCTTGACGCCCGCGAGCGGGAACTGGACCGCCAACGCGACCTCGACCGGCAGCGCCGTTGGTAGAACACCCATGGCCAGCTATCCGATTGAAGCCTTGTTACGCCCCCCGGTGGAGTTCTCCAGCAGTCTGGCCGCTGCGAGTCTTGCCGCCATCACCTATCGGGCACCGGATCTGATGATGCTCACGCCGACGTGGAGTCGCTTCGTCGTCGTGGGGCTTAGCGTCATGGCGGTGTGGCGGTTTTATCAGGGTGCGCGGGTGTTGCGTTATCAGCGGGGCTTACGGCGTAATCGCCTCTATCGCCTCTCCGATCAGGCCCTCCATCCCGATCCCAAAGGGTTGTTTTTGGGCCGCGGATTCCTTTGGACTGCTCGGCATACACAGCGGCTGTGGGATGCCACGCGCGCGGCGAACCGGCGCTTCCTAGAGCCAGGTCGGTCTTTGCGACGGCTAGAGAACGCCCACCCTTTAAGCGGTTTACCCGCTCTACACGGTGTGGGTCTTTTAGAAGGCGAACGGCGGACGATCTTGCCCCACGCGGAACGACAGGGCCATATCTTTTATGTCGGCACCACCGGCGTTGGGAAAACGCGCGCCGCTGAATGGGCGATGATGCAAGACATCCGCCGGGGCAATCCGGTGATTTGCATGGACCCCAAAGGCGACCCGGACTTATTTCGCCGCCTCCATGAGGAAGCGTTGCGCGTAAAACGGCCGTTTTATTTCTTTCATCTAGGCTATCCCGATCAATCCGCCCGTTACAACCCGATTGGTCGGTTTGGGCGGGTTACGGAAGTCGCCACGCGCGTAGCGAATCAGTTGCCGAGCCAAGACAATGCGGAAGCCTTTCGGCAATTTGCCTGGTTATTTACGCACCTCATCGCCCGCGCGCTGGTGGCGTTAGGCGAACGGCCGGATTATCGCAAGACGCTCAAATGCATGAACAACATTGATCCGTTGCTGGTGCGGTATTTCGAGCAGTGGCTGGATCGCGAAGGCCCACCGGGTTGGCGAGATTTAATCGTGGGGCCGACGCCGGAGCCGAAAACCGAAACGCCGCGCTATTTAAAAGGGCGTGATCCGCGCGCGTTGCAACTGGTGCAGTTTTATAAAGCGCATGAACTCTACGACCCGGTGGCGGATGGCCTGAAACGGGCGTTTGAGTACGAGAAGACCTTTTTCGACAAGATCTCGGTCGCCGTGCAGCCGTTACTGGAGAAGTTGCTGGCGGGGCGGGTGGGTGAACTGATTAACCCCGACTACACCGATCCCGACGATCCCCGGCCGATTTTGGAATGGACCCAGGCGATTCGCCAACGCGCCATTGTGTACTGTGGGTTCGACGCGCTTTCGGATTCCGAAGTGGCCGCGGCGGTCGGGCAGGGGATGCTCGCCGACATCGTGGCGTATGCGGGTGAACTCTACAAACACGGGTTAAGCGATCACTTGGCGTTGCCCGAAACCTTGCCGGAAACGTGCTTGCATTTGGATGAATTCTCCGAACTGGTGCGCGGGCCGGAAATCATCCAAGCCTTAAACAAAGGGCGCGGCGCGGGTCTGCGGTTTTCGCTCTATACCCAGACGCTGGCTGATATTGCCGCCGGTCTTGGCAATCGCGATCGCGCAGGTCAAGTCATTGGCAATGCCAGCAATACGATTGTGATGTTGCGCGTGGCCGATTTGGATACCGCCGAGTTGCTCGCCAAGCGCCTGGGTAAAGTGGAAGTCAACATGATGATGTTGGTGTCCGGGGCGACGGATTCCTCCGAACCCGACTCGCCGGTGCATTTCACCTCCAACATGCAAGATCGTGTCTCGACCCAGACGGTGCCGCTGTTGGAGGCGGGGTATCTCATGCAATTGCCGCGCGGCCATGCCTTTGTACTGATGGCCGGGGGGCAATTGTACAAGGTGCAGTTTCCAGAAATCGCCACAACCCGCCGCGCGCTGCCCCGGGATTTGGATGCGATTGCGCAGGACATGGAAAGCCGGTATCAGCGCGCCAAGGGCGTCGAAATCCGCCCAGAGGATTCGATTAACCGGGCCGCCCTCTGGGGCCAGATTGGATCGAGCGCCGCCGCTGAGGAGACCGTTACCCCGCTGACGGCGGCAACGCCGAGTGCATCCACGGCACCGTCGGTGGCACCAGGAACCTCCAGCGCCGCCCCAGCGCCCGCCACCCCCCTGGCGTGGACGACGCTCACGCACGAGGACACGGCGCGGCAATGGTACGACCCCGCGCCCGCTGACGAGCGCGTCACCGCGTCTGGAGACCGCGCATGAGAGACCGTCGTCCCTATGCCCCGCCCGAACCTGTTTATCGGCGGCCGTGGAGTTTAGCGGGCCTCCTCGATCACGCCATGGCCTTTCTCACGGTGACCATCGCGGGGTGGTGGATTTCCATCCTGGTGGAATGGGCCGGTATTGGCTTTCACTGGTGGGACCTGCCGGGTGCGGCGCATAGCCAAGACGTGCTGCGCACGGAGCTTTCCTGGCTCAAAGCCGATTTTACAGCGGCAGAGTTCACCCTGCGCGTGATCGATTGGGCCTACTGGGGTGCACAGATGCTCTATCACTGGAGCGGCCTGGAATGGATCGTGCGCTGGATCGTGGCCGACCCGACGTTACCGTATCCAGGACCCACCCCGTTACGGCAGACCCTACGCCATTTTGGCGATTATTTACTCGCGGCAACCTATGTCACCCAGTTGGTCGGCGCGCGCCTGGCGGTGGTCTGGCTCACGCTGCCGGTCTTTCTCTTGATGGGTCTCATGGGGGTGATCGATGGCTTGGTGATGCGGGATCTGCGCCGGTTCGGCGGCGGCGCGGAAAGTAGTTTTATGTATCACCACTTAAAAAAAATGATCCGGCCCATGGCGTCCGTCCCCATCTTTCTGTACCTCATCGCGCCGTGGTCGGTGCATCCGACGCTGCTGTTTGGCCCGTTTACGCTGCTGTTTGGCTATTTCATGCAGCGCACGTTAAGCAAGTTCAAAAAATACCTCTGAGGCCAGAGATGAGCTACGTCAATCGTGCCAATCCCATCCCCCGTCTGTTGGCCTTGGGCTTGTTCGTGCTGGCCGTGCTGGTGTGGGGGTTCTGGTGAAGCCCACGGCGGCCGCTGTCGAGCGCCTGGCGCTGCAATCGCCCGCCGAACTGCTAGCGGGGCGCACCGCGCACCTTCAGGAACTCTATAAGCTCAGTGGCTGCTCCCAGCATCAATTCGATCAGGTGTATGGCTCCCTCCTGACCGCGTTTGCCGGCTATGTCCAGGCGCTGCCCGCCGTGACCGATCCCAAGACGACGTTACTGGATGAGCGGCTGCGCGCCGCCGAGCGCGTGCTCTTTCGCCGTCGCGCCGTGCTCTTGCCGGTCGGCGAGACCGTGGAAGCGAGTGCGCAGGCCGCCGATCTGTGGACCTATCTCGTGTTTTGCTTGGCGTTACTGTATCGGTTAGGTCGCGATCTTGACGCCTGGCACATCACGCTCTGGACGGCGGACGCCACGCCGCTGGGCCATTGGTCCCCAGCGGTGATGCCGCGGGGCCTGCTCGCGGTCCACCGAGCGACCCATTACACCGTGCAACCCGCCCCTATTCGCGTGACCCCGGATTGGACGGGGTTGGTGGCAGGTGCGCTCATGCCAGCCGTTGGCCTGAATTGGCTCTGGCGCGATGCGCACGCCATGGCCTTCTGGACCCAAGCGATCCGCGCTGATTTGCCGGATGCGCTCTGCCCGTTGTTTGTCGATGTTCCTTTTGCTTGGAGAGCCTGCCCATGACCACCCTCGTGCCCCCCCTCAATCCGACCGTTTCGACCCACACGCGCGCCGTGATGCGTTCTCCGCTCACGCTCTCGACGCATATCGGCGTCAAAACCTACAACCGCACCTTCAAACGTCTAGAAGCCGCGCTGTTTCTTGCCGACGTCTTGGTGTTGCTGCGCGGTCGCGCGAGCCACGACTACGCCGCCGAGATTACGCAAGTTCACAGCGCCATGGATCAGGAGCTGACCCGCTTGAGCGCGTTGGTCACGGCGGAACAGCAGTGGATCACCAAAGCGTTAAAAGCCGCGCCGAGGGATGCGGAGGTTCAGTACACCGATCCGGTCACGCTGAATCTCACGCTGCGCACACCCCGTGCCCGTCCGTATGTGACCTTACTGACCCGCTTGGAGCAGACGCTGTGCAGCGTTGATCAGGCGTGGTATCACGGCCTGATCCCAACGGCCGAACAACTGAAACGCGGTAATCTGCTGTTTCGCCACTTTTATCGGGCCTGCGGGGTGATCGAACGTCTCGCCTGGGGCTTAGGGCGGCGGGTGCGCGATGCCCAAGACGGTGCGGCGACGGTCAATGCGAGTCCTGACTATCACGCCATGTTGCTCAAACGCACCGGAAGCGGCCCCGCGCACGCGGATGCCCCCGACGCACCCGCCCCAGACGAAGCCGCTGACGCGATGACGGCGGAAGAAAGCGCCTCGTTAGAGGCCACCGAAGCGCTCGTGGCGTCGTTAACACCCGTGGTGGGCGAGGCGCAGGAGACCGAGCCAACGTTTGACGATCCCACTAACACCCCGACCTTCGCCTCGACGCCTGAGCCGACCGTGACCCTCCTGGAGACCATCAACCCTGGCTTGCGCTCTTTGGAAGAGCCGCCGTCGCGGGTCCGCGAACTCTTTCGGGCGCAAGGGGCCTCCGTATGAACCGTCGGGCTGTTTTTGTGCTAAGTAATAAAGGCGGGGCCGGGAAAACGACCTTCGCGCGCGGCCTCCTCGATCTGTATCGGCTCGAAGCCAAAGAAGTCGCCGCCTATGACGCCGACGGCAAAGTTGGTCAGTTGGTTCAACATTACGGCCAACGCGACGAACGTGGCGCTTTGTTACCGCTTCAAGATCCCAAGATTGGTTGTGGCTTTTTCGATATCCGCGCGGATGATGATCGCGATGTACTGATCAATGCGCTCGCTGACGAACCCGAACGGCTCTTGTTTGATCTCCCCGGTGGACTCGTCGGTGAGCTGGGCAAGGTTATCGACTATGGGGCTGCCCCACGCGGTCTCTTTGACGAATACTGGGATAAGGGCTATGCCATTACGGTGGTGATCGTCATGACCCCGGTGCTGGCCTCGGTGCGCACCGTCCAAGAAAGTTTGGAAGCCTTTGGTCCGAAGGTGAATTATGTCGTCGTAAAAAACCTGGCGTTTGGCCCACGCGACAGCTTTATTTTGTTTGATGGCACCGACCGCGATGGTTTGCGTTTCCCTTCCAGCCTGGGTAAAGCCGCCGTGCTGGATGCCGGGGGCGTAATCATTACGATGCCCCCCCTAGAAGCCCGTAGTTATGCGCTGCTGGACGTCTTTAATCTGACCTTCAAAGAGGGCGCGCTGGGTCAAGGCCGGGGACGTCAATTGCCACTGGCTGATCGGGTGCGCGTACGCAATTGGTTGCAGGATTATGAACAACAGATCTACCCAGCGCGCACCCTGCTAGGACTGGATTCCGCAGAGCAAGCGGACCCCGCTAACCCCACACCCGCCCCGCCCAGCGCTTGGCGTGACGCTGGGGCCCATGCTCGCGGCGCGGCTGCGTAACGGTAGAAACGGGCGTGGCGGGATCTTTGCAGCCCGCCCGTTTCTCGCCCAGTGCAAAGGCGATCTTCGATGACTGATCCGCTGCCGCCCGACCCGCAAGCGGCCCTCCAGGCTGCGTTTCAAAATGCCAAACGCCCCGCACCTTTTAAAACGGATAAAGAATGCGTGACGGTATTAGAACCGCAAATTCGTCAAAAACGGGCGGCGGGGTGGACTTATGCACAAATCCATGCCGAACTCGTCCGCCTCGGTGGCTATCAGGGAACCTATCAAACCTTCTATAAGTATGCATACGCCCTCCTAGGACCGTCTGAAGACCGCGCCCGACGTCAGAAGCCAACGCCTGCTGTCCCGCCGCGGCCTGCACCGCCCGCTGCCGCCGAAGCGACATCACCCCCAGCCGCACCCCCGCCCGCCTCCGGTCAACGGCCCCTGACCAGCGTCACCCGCGAGTGGGGCGGACCTCATGCGCGCGCCCGCTATGATGAACGGGCGCGCAATCTGGCCGCCGCATCGACGCCGCAGAATTTAATTGATTACTTGAACAAACCTGTTTGATGAGGACCCGTTTTGCACCGTCTATCAGTTCTTCAAGGGGAGGTATATACCAACGCCTTACCAATACCTTACCAACGCCTTACCTGCACCTTACCAAGACCTTACCTGCACCTTACCAAGACCTTACCTGCACCTTGCCAAGACCTTACCTGCACCTTACCAACTATTCACCCGTACCCCAACAATGTCCATGCCCTCCAATAACCCTCATCAGGACGCGAGGTGTTACTCCAAAGCACTGCCTTTCCCAGGACGCGGCATCGTCGCCGACCAGCGCCGGGGCGTGACGGTCTGTTAGGTGGCTAGAAAGCGCAACGTAGCGTCACTGCGTGCGCGGTTGCATCGATACCCTCAAAAAATCACGTTGCACAGAGAGAAAAAAGACAGGCGTACTATTAAACTGTTTTATTGGCTTTTTTACGTACCCTGTATCGGGTAAAGAGACGGTAAATCAGAAAATATACAGCCCATTTTTCGCTTGCTTTTTAACCCGTCCAGGTGTGTACTGAAGTTACCGCTGCCCCCAGCGGATCGGGTTTTCAACGGTCCCTGTCCCGTCCTTGGCAGGGGGGTGTCGCTCGGCCCGAAACGAGTTCAGGTCTTAAGACCTGCGGTGTGAGCGACCGCAACACGCTCTCGGAGATCGCCGTCACTCCGGTTCAATCCTTCCGGCGTAAACGGTGGCCCTACCGTTTCCAATCCAGGTGGGCGTTCTGAGGTGAGGTGAGACGACAAACGGTGGCCCTACCGTTTCCAATCAAGGTGGGCGTTCTGAGGTGAGGTGAGACGACAAACGGTGGCCCTACCGTTTTCAATCCAGGTGGGCGATAGAAGCGGTGAACGATGAAAGCAGATGCAGAGTAAAGACGATGGACGGAATGGATCTCAAACCGGGGGTTAGCCCCGACGACGTGACGGCCCTGATCCAGACGCTACGCGGGATGGTGAACTTGGAAGAAGG
>NZ_CBTJ020000035.1 GCF_001051235.1 Candidatus Competibacter denitrificans Run_A_D11
CCGACGGTTACGGCGGTCGCTGCGCGGCTACCGGCCTGATCCGGCGTTAGTGATTTCAGCGTCGGTCATGCACGTCCTGAACGGCCCGGACGCCGAGGCGGACGCCATGATTCTGGCGTATCTCCAGCGGTTATTTATGCGCCCTGAACCGGCGGCGAGCACACCCGGTGTACCGGATGCGCCGTCTGCGCCCACCGCACCTTGACAGAACCACCGTCAGCTCTTGGGAGTTGCTCGTGGCGGCCAGCGACCGACGGTTGCGACCCACGGGTTGGGGTTCACGGGCGATCTTTTCTATCGTTCGGACAAGGCAGGAGTTTGGAATAGCATGAAAACGTCCGGTTTCCCACAGGGGAATCGGCTTTAACGGCGAAGAGCCGTTGAAGGATGGGTGGTGCTTCTCAGGCAAGGCCCTCATCGCGCGCAGTACCCTCAAGTAGCGCCTGTGTCGTGTCTTTGTAGCTGTGGTGTCGGTCGTGTGGATGCCTTGGATGACGTTAGGAGGATGACGTGCGTGCCCGGACGCAGGGCGTAAAAACAGCAGGGTCCTCGTCGGACGCGGTGGAGCGCCCGGCGCTGACATCGGCGGGGCGCGGCAAACACGCCAAAGCCTTCGCCTCGCTCAATGCGCTGTTAAAAAAACACCTGCGCCGCAGTGCGGACGGGCGCAAGGTGGTGTCAAACGCCACGATTGCGGATCGGGCGACGTTTTATAGCCAGATGGTGCGCCAGCTCCACGCGCTGGGCTATCCGCTGCTGGACTTGGACAACCTCAAGCCCAAGCACATCGACGTGTTGATGAAGCATTGGGAAGCCCAACAGCTCTCGGCTTCGACGCTGCAAAAGCGTTTTTCTTATCTCACCCGGCTGTGCGATTGGCTGGGGAAGAAAAGCATGTTGCGACCGGGGGCGAGTTATCTGACCGATCCTGGTGCTTTTCAACGGCACTATGCCGCGGCCTACGATCATTCCTGGACGGCGGCGGGCGTTGATCCACTGGAGAAGATCGCGGACATCGCCACCCAAGACCCCGAGGTTGCGCGAGTCTTACGCCTTCAGCACGCCTTTGGCTTGCGCTTACAAGAAGCGTCCTTGTGCGATCCCCGCCGCGATCAGATCAGCGAGGACGCCTTACGGATTACGGCCGGGACCAAGGGTGGGCGGCCCCGCACCGTTCCGATTGAAACGGCGGCGCAACGGGCCGTTTTGGCCGAGGCCGCGCAGTGGGCGATGCAGACCGGCCGCTCGATGATTCCGCCTCAGTATGATCTCAAGCAATGGCTCACCCACTGCCATCACACGCTCGCCCGGCATGGCGTGACCCGCAAAGAGGGTTTGACCAGTCATGGGCTGCGCCACCAATACGCCAATGATCGTTACGAAGAGCTGACCGGGGAGGCGAGTCCCGTGCGCGGCGGCGGGCCGGTGGATGGCGATGAGCACCGTCGCGCTCAATGGGAGGTCTCGGCGCGGTTAGGCCACGCCCGCCCGGCCATCACCCAAGCCTATTACGGCAACGCGCGTCTGGGTCCGGGTCAGATCGCGCCGGGCGAAGACCGCAAGACCGCGCAGGCGGAGCGCCGTGTCCAGCGCCAATTATTGGCCGCACGGGTCAGCGCGCACCTGGGCGAGCGCCTGGATGG
>NZ_CBTJ020000036.1 GCF_001051235.1 Candidatus Competibacter denitrificans Run_A_D11
TACAACGGGTTCAGATGTTCGCCTTGGGCGTCGCCGCCGCTAAAGCTGCCTATGCCAGCGATGGATAATGCGAGTTTGTGGGTAATCGGATGGCCTTCTGGCCAGATCGAATATATTGAAGTTCCTACTTAAGTAAGAAAAATTCAGATATCAACTGATTTTATGGCAGACATAATCCCGGATTCGCATGGATGGTATTCTATAAAGGGCGATCCAACTCATGAAGTTATTCAGTCACTCCGCGCTGTTGGGCATATAGATAAGCTGTCAATCACTCAAACCCGTCTGATAACCGTTGATATCGCCAAGCGTCTTTGCAGGATTCATTCAGTCCGTCAGCTCTGGCTCTGGTGCGACGTGACTCGAACTGCAATGCGGCACATTTTGCGGATAGCTGGACTCGAAATTCTTGATGTATTGAATATCAAATCACCCGGTACCCTAGCTGGCTTTGATCTTGCCACTAGCCTGCACACTGTTAGAGCGAACCATTACCTGAAGGAACAGGATATCATAGAAATTTCTAAGTGTCTGACTATAAAAGAGCTAGGTATTCAAGGAGCCGAACTTACCTTAACGGCGATTGATACCTTGTTATCACTCAAACGACTCAAATCGCTTGATGTCGAAGGAACCTTGTTCGATGATCAGATGGCTCAACGTGTGAGCACCTCAACCGTCCTGGAATCACTCGAAATTGGCGGCACCAAAATTACGCGCAATGGCTTGAGGCATTTAGTTTCCATGAAACAGCTTCGCTCTCTTGATCTTTGGGCAACGAATCTAGTTGAAGATGATTTTGACCTACTGCGTCAGTTACCAGCCTTGGAATATATTTCCATAGGCGGATATGCTCATTTGCCCTCATTAGATTCAAAGAAAATAGTCCCACTGCTTTTGTCACTTCCTGCGCTCAAGCGAGTCTGGCTTGATGGAGCAAGCATTACTAAGACTGAGCGAGATGCTCTTGAGGAAAAGCTTGAGGAACTTCGTATTACATAGCCATAGAATATTAATAGAGACATTAACTAAAGAACTTATTTTTCACAGTGACTCTTATTAGTTTCTACCAAAAATCTCTTCTAATACCGCCAATAGTATTAGGTTTGATTTCATTATCATATCTAATATTTGAACTGGAATCTTCATCTTCTGTGTGGATTTCTGGTATCGGTGTTTGGGGCCTCATATTAGGTGGCGTTCCATATATTTTTCTAAGTTGCTGGCTTGTTGTGCAAAGTCGAAAACATTCGGCACGTTGGCTTAAAGAGAAATTAGCACTTGCGCTAACCCTTCTACTAGCTTTGATTATAGTTTGGATATTTTTTATTTTGTTTTTCTTGAGCATTATCAGCAGCAGTGAATTTGTAATTAGAGATTATTTAGGTTTCAGCATGGTTGTGAGCATAGTGGCATCTATATACGCTACATTAACTGGTTACTTTTTTGTAATTCTAATCTTTTTAACCTGCATAATTTTGCAGCGATATGGATTCGTAGAACGCCAGTCGCCACCTGAAACACTCGCAAATGACCTTTAGATAGGAGCCGCCCGTGGCCAAACAATACGCGCCCCACATTGAACGCCTATTGGCCGTTGCTGCCAGCGGCAAGTTATTAGCGGTCGGTGGCCGCCGCGACGCGGTGGGCGTAAACAACTCCAGCGTTCATCTGCTGCAACTGCCTAAACTGAACACCCGTTTCAGCGCCCCAACGACCTACCAATTTCAACATCTTCTAGCTAGAACAAGTACTTCTATTGAGTAATTTCTAATGCCAAAAGAGGCCAGCGTAACTATTCAAGCTAATCTCGATAATTTATATCGAGCCGTTGATCTTATGTTTCAAAAAAATACTGATATTGCGCTGTTGCCTGAAAACTTTCCTACTGAAGGACTCGGAGATCAAACTACCTTAGAAATTCTTGCTCCTCACGTTTTTGGGAAAGCGGCTGATTTGGGTAGTCCCATTGCTCTTGCCCATATGGACCCGCCGACACTGCCAATTACCTGGGCGGCTACTTTATGGAATGCCAGTTTGAACCAGAATCTACTGCATCCAGCCACTTCACCCTTTGCCTCTTCGGCTGAAGAAATCGTCATCAACTGGCTCTGTCCCTTTTTTGGCATGAGTGGCGGGCATTTTTGCTCAGGTTCAACCATTGGTAACCTAACCGCCTTATGGGCAGCCCGTGACCAGAAAGGCATTAAGCAAGTTGTATGCTCCGTAGCTGCACATAACAGCATCGAGAAAGCTTGCAAAATTCTTGGAATTAAACTGACTAAAATTCCCGTCGATCAGGATTTACGGCTGCGTGATCCGGAACTTGATTTAAAGGAATGCTGTCTCGTTCTCACTGCCGGAGCGACCGGAAATGGAGCTATTGACCCTCTGGTCTATTGCGGCAAAGCTGCCTGGACTCACATTGATGCTGCATGGGCTGGCCCATTTCGATTAGCACCAAACTATAGCTATTTACTTGATGGTATCGATGGTGCGAATTCTGTAGTCATCTCAGGTCACAAGTTACTCTTTCAACCGAAAGATTCGGCTTTAATTTTATTTAAAGATTACGAAGAATCCAGAAGATATATATCGTTAGGTGGCAATTATCTAGCACGCCCTACTGTCGGTGTACAAGGTTCACGCTCAGCGAATGCAATACCCTTATTAGCGACTCTAATGGCACTTGGCAGGAATGGGATTGCGATGATTTTAGGCCAAATCATGTCCAATGCGGAGAATTTTTATCAATATCTGGTTTCAAACAGCAATTTCACTGTTCTTTCAAAACCTGTAACTGGCATCACTATCTTTCGTCCCAATCATCAAATGACATCGGATTTTCTCGCAAAGTTGCCACAAGGAATGTTTGCAACCTTTCTTTACGAAGACAAAGAATGGGTCAGGTCTGTTTCCGCTAATCCCAAGGCAGATATTCCAACCATTATCTCTTACATCGAAAGAGCTAACAGTATCAAATAAGGAACTACCCATTTTGGCCAAACAATACGCGCCCCACATTGAACGCCTATTGGCCGTTGCTGCCAGCGGCAAATTATTAGCGGTCGGCGGTCGCCGCGATGCGGCAGGCGTGACCGGCTCCAGCGTTCACCTGCTGCAACTGCCGAAGCTGAACGCCCGCTTCAGCGCCCCGTTGAACGCCGCCACCACCGCGCTGGCCTTCAGTGACGACGACCTGCTGCTGGCTGGAACCGCAGACGGTGAACTGCTGATCTGGCGCAGCGATGGCCAGGGCGCAACGCCGGACGCGCAACAAACCGTCCACGCGGGCGCGATTCGGGCGCTGGCTATCAGCGGGCGACAGGTCGCCAGCGTCGGCGAGGAGGGCCTGCTGGTGCTGCATGACCTCAAACGGGATGGCGACCGCATCCAGTTCCGCGAACGCGCCCAGCGCCGCCTGAGCGAGCAAGCCTTACGCGCCGTCGTGGTCGATACCGCCAGCGCCAGTATTGCCGCCGCCGGAGCCGATAACACCATTTACCTGCTGCCACTGGCGAACATCGGCGACGCCGAACCGCGCATCATGCCCTGTGGTGAACGCGGCATCTTCGCGCTCGCCTTCACCGGCGATGGCCGCATCGTGGCCGGGTGCGGCGATGGCTCTATCCGCGTCTGCTTTCTGGAAGGCGCGATTGACGAGGAAGACCGCAGCGGCGATGCCGCCCATCAGGGGCCGGTGCGCGCCCTGCTGTTCAGCGCCGCGCTGAACGACGAGCAGAACCGCCCGCTGCCGCACCGCCTGTTTTCGCTCGGCGAGGACGGCGAACTGAAAATCTGGACGCTGGATCAGCGCCGCAAGCCGCGCACCGTGCCGATTGGCCGCGATCCCCGCGCGCTGGCGCTGGTCGAGGGCAACCCGCAAGCCAAGCCGGAACAGCGCGGTGGAACGCTGGTCGCCGTCACCGAACAACGGCAACTCTGGCTGAGTCCGATCAATCAGGACGGCAATCCCACCGGCAATGGCGAAGTGTGGGATTCGCGGCTGCAACGGCTGCTGGATGAGGTGAAAGCCACTCGCTCGTCATCGGCCACGCTGGAAGCGCTGGCGCAACTGGCCGAGGACGACGCGCGAGATGCTTTGGAATACGTCCTGACGCAGGATTCCCGCCCCGCGCAACGCATCGAGGCGGCGCAATGGCTGGGCAAGACCCAACGTCGCCGCAGCAAGCCCGCGCTGGCGCGAGCACTCAACGACGACAATCCCGGCGTACGCAAGGCCGCGTTGACCGCGCTGGAACAGATTGACACCGACGCGCCCCTGCAAGCCCTGCAACCGGCGCTGACCAGCCGCCATGCCGACCTGCGGCTCTATGCGGTCAAGCAGTTGACCCAATTGCGGCAAGCCTCGCCGCTGGCGCCGCGCTGGCTGGGCGAACGGCTGAACGATAGCGATGAGAACGTCCGCGAAGCCGCTTTGGATGCGCTGCTGGCGCTGGAACCCGCCACGAGCGTCGCGCCTTTGCAAAGCGCCTTCGAGCGTGGCTCACCCGACATCCGCCGCGCCGTGTTGATTCGGCTCGGGCGGCGCAAGCTTGGCGCAACCCCGGACGGTCGTCGGCTGCTCGATCAGGCGCTGAATGACGACACCTTTGCGGTGCGCTATGCGGCGTTCTGGATCAGCGTCATCGCCTATCCCACCCTGCTGGCCCGATTGGGCCGCGATAATCTCGTCAAAATTATCGAAGAATTCAGAGCACAGGGTGTCATCGGGGCTATCACCGACAGCGAGCACTGGAGCGAGGCGCAACTGGAACCGCTGTTCGCTGCGCTGGCCTGTCGCCAGCCGGACATGGCTCTGCAAGCCGCCTTGTGCTTAAGCTGGCTCGGTGACGAGCGGGCCAGTGGTGCGCTGCTGCAACTCAGCCGTGAACCGAATCCGGCCCTGCGCCGTCAGGTCGCCCACTTCCTCGCTGCCGCCATCAACGATCTGGCCGGTGATGCGCGGTTGCGGGCGCGGTTGCAATGGCTCCTGACCGACGAAGACGCCCAAGTCCGCGCCACCGCCTTCGACAGCCTGCTGAAACTGGCCGAACCGGAAGGCCCCGCCGGTGAAATCGCTCTGGCTGAACCCGCCCTGCGCACCCCGTCCGGCGACATTCGCACCCGCGCCCTGCAACTGCTGGTCAAGCACGGCGCGACCGCGCCCACCGAGTTAGCGACTCGCATTGATGGCCTGCTGGGGCAGGCGTTGGACGACGAAGCCGAAGACGTGCGCCGCGAGGCGATGCGCACCCTGTGGGCCTGGCACAGCAAGCGCCCGGAAACGACGCTGCGGCGGGCGGTCACCTCCGTCCATGCCGACGTGCGGCGCTGGGCGGTGGAAGAACTGGCCCGGCAACTGCGCCAGTCCCGCGCCTGGGCCAAGGAGTTGTTGTTGGAGCGGGTCGGCGACAGCGCCGCCGAGGTCGGTTTGGCCGCCTACGAGGCGCTGACCAAGGAAGACGCCGACAAGAAACACCCGGAATACCATCTCGCCGCCCTCCATTCGCCCGCGCCCGCAGTGCGGATAGCCGGTCTCAAGGGCGCGTTGGAAGCCGCATCCGCCGACACCCTGCGCGGTCGGTTAATCGAACTGCTGCAAGTCGAAGACGCGGCGCAATTCATCGCCGCCATCGAAGCGCTGGATAAGCTGTTGCCGAACGATGCGCACGCCTTCGCGCTGGCTTTCGACAGCCCGTTTTATCTGCTGCGGGTGCGGGCGGGCGAACTGTGCGGCAAGCGCCGCGATGTCCGTGCGGTCGGGCCGATGCAGGCGCTGCTCAGCATCACCCCGGCCTCGCGCGACTGGCCCGGCCCTGAATTGCGCCAGCGCGCCGCCGCCGCTTTAGCCGATGTCGGCGATCCGGCCAGCATTCCGTTTTTGACCACCCTGCTGCGCGACGACGATGCGCTGGTGCGCGAGCACGGCGCGCGCGGGCTGGCCGCCGCCTGTCAAAGCGCCAACCCGCAACCGCTGCTGGACGCGCTGGCCCACGCCGATCTGGCGGTGCGCAGTTGGGCCGCCGATGGTCTGTCGAAACTGGGCGATGCCCGCGCCTTGCCGGTGCTGGCCGGAACGCAACGGCACGAGCATCTGCCGATCCGGCGTGGCGCGCTGTATAGCTTTGTCGCGCTCGGCGGCGATGGCGTACAGGGCTTGCTGCAAGGGCTGGAAGACAGCGAGCGCGAGTTGCAGGAACTGACCTTCGCCGTGATCGTCGCCCGCGACATCGCGCTGGCTCGCGCCCGTCTGGAGCCGGATTTGCTGCTCAGCGCCTTAAGCGCCAGTTCGCCGGAAATCCGCTACGCCGCCGCGCGCGTTCTGGAAGCGCGGTTGCGCGATGAAGATTTGGGCCAATGGGGCTTGGATTTGATCGGCCCACGTCAGCCGGAAAAAGCCAGCGACACGCGCAACTGGCCGGATGCCGGGCAACGTCCGCGCCTCTTAAACGCGGTGGTCAACGCGCTGGCCAGCGATGCGCCCGCCCGCCGCTACGCCGCCGCCCAGATTCTCGGCCTGCGCCCGCAACCGGAAACGTTCTGGCGCGAAACCAAACGGCTGGCCGAAGTCGCCACTGAATCCGCGCCACCGCCGACCGCGCCGGAAACCGAGGCGCGACTGGAACGTAAAACCGGCTGGATTCGCAGCCTGTTCGCCCGTCCGGCCAAAGCCGAAACCGGCTCGGCCACCCAACGGCTGTTGACGGTATTGCGCTTCGCCGGTGGTGGACGTCGTCCACCGAACGAGGGTCAGGCCAGCGCTGCCGAATTGTGGCGGCTGGCCTTTGGCAGCTATGCGGGACTCATCCGGCAAGCGCCGGTCGCCAAAGGGCCGGATGACTATCAGCGGGTGCGGCGCGACTGCATCGCCCGACTGGCGGCACTGGCGCAACAAGCCGACATTGGCCGCGACGCCGTGTTGCCGGTGCTACGGCAAGCCCTGAGCGACCCGCATCATCTGGTGCGACAGGCGGCGCTCAATGCGCTGATCGAACTGCATCCGACTCAACCGCTGGAGCCGCTGGCGCTGGCCTTGCAACGGGAGTCGGCCGATATTGGCCGCGCCGCCTTCGACCGGCTGCTGACCGCCGCTGCAACTGGCGACACGGCCGCGCTGGAACTGGCGCAAGGCGCAGTCAACGCCGCCAGCGCCGAAGTGCGCCGCCATGCGCTGGAACAACTGCCCCGGCTGTATCCAGCGGGCAGTCTGGAACCGTGGCTGCTGGCGCTCAACAGCCGCTTCGACGATTTACGGCTGACGGTGGTAGATCGGCTGTTGGACGAGCACGACCCCCGCGTCGCGGCGGCGCTGACCCGCGCGCTGGAAAGCGAGCACGAGGAATTGCGGCTGCGCGCCGCCGTCGGTCTGGCCCAGCGCGGCGAGGCGCTGGCGCTGGACGTGCTGGCGAGCGCCTTACGCGCCGAACCCCGCATCGCTAATCGCGCTTTGGAAGCGCTGGTGACGCTGACCCACGCCCGGCCTAACCCGCAAACGGCGGAACAGGCCGCCAACGCGGTCATCGCCCGACTGGACGACGATCCCGACAAAACCGCCGACCGTCCGGCGCTGCTGCGCGCCCTGGGCCGCATCGGCAGTCTCGCCGCCCTGCCCTTGCTGGGTCGCGGCCTGCTCGACAAGGAACAAGCGGCCCAGCACGGGTTGATGCTGGACATCCTGCTGCAACTGTTGCGCGATCCATCGCAACCGGAGCAGAAGCGCGACGATGGCAAACGCTATCCGAATTATCAGGAAGCCCCGGCGCTAGAAGCGTTGCCGCCGCTGCTCGATCACGATAACCCGGCGATCCGCGCCCGCGTCATCGACGCGCTGGCACTGCTGGACGCCAAGCCCGCCGAAACGCTGCTGATGCGCTTGCTGGACGACCGCAACGAAGCGATTCGCGCCCAGGCGTGCGCGCAACTGGCGCAGCGCATCGTCATCGGCGTGCCTGGCGCGAGTCTGGAGCCGCTGACGCGGGCGCTGGCTGGGGGTCGGCGCGAACTGCTGCTGGCCGCCGCTGAAGGGCTAGCTCGCCAGCAACGGCCGGAAGCGTTTCAACCCTTGTTGCTGGCCTTCACGGCGGGACTGGAACCGGAGCGGAAACGGGCCATCGCTGCGCTGGGCGAATTGGGCGACCGTCGCGCCCTGGAGTATCTGGAGCCGCTGCTCGACCCGCGCGCCGACATTCCGGCGGATGATCGCGCTCTAGCCCCAGATGCTGCCGAAGCGCTGGGCGCGCTGCTGCCGCGCCTGACCGACGCCGACGAACAGAAGCGCATCCGCGATACTCTGGAGCGGCTGGCGCGCGAAGGTTCCGGCGAATTGCGCTGGCGCGCGCTGCGCGGCTTGCGGCGGATCGGCGACGAGCGCAGCCGCGCCCTGCTGGAGCGGCTGACCAGCGATCCGTATGAAGACAGCGCTGCCCGCCAGCGGGCCGCCACCGAACTCGGCCAACTGGGTGCAACCGCTTCCGAGCCGGTGTTGGAAACCCTGTTACATCAACGCGATGCCGGATTGCGCAAGGCTGGGTTGGACGCCTTGCAAAAGCTGTATCCGAACGACGCCACCCAGGTCAATCTGCTGGCGTTGAACAGCGAACATGCCGAAATCAGCCGCCCCGCCGCTCGCTTCCTGGCGCGGCAGGGCGATCCCGACACTCTGACCCAGCGGTTGGGGGTGGTGAAGGATCAGCAGGTGCGGCAACGGCTGCGGCGCGGATTGATCCGGCGGCAGCATTTCTCGACTGACGCGCTACGGACGCTGCTCGACAGCGATTCGGCAGCGACGCGGGCGGAAGCGGCCTGGTTGGCGGGAAACAGCGGCGCGGCGGAATTGGCTGATGCGGTACAGACCGCCTTGCAACGCGCCGCCGATGGCTGGCGGCAGACGGAGCAGAACCACTGGCGCGAGCAGGCCGCGAGCGAAGCGCACGCTTGGCAAGCCGGTTTATGGGCGTCGCGGCAATTGCAGTTGAAAGCGGCTCCTGCCATGCGCGCGGCGCTGGCCAATGCGCATATTCCCAATGCGGTGCGTTGCGAAGCTTTGCGCGGATTGGCCGAGTGTGGCGACGCCAGCGATCAGGCGTTGTTGTTGCCGTTGTTGACCGATGTCGATCCCGACGTGCGGGCAGCGGCTAGCGCGGCGTTGGCGCAGCTTAACAGTCAAGCGGCGCTGCCGGTGTTGGAAAAATCGGCCAGCGTGGACGGCGCGGCCTTGCGGCCGGTGTTGCGGGCAGCGCTGCCGAATGCCGATGGTCGGTTGTTGGCGACTGCCGAGCAGCGCCAAGCCGTATTGCCGATTGTATTGGAACAGCAAGACGCCGCTGCCTTGATCCGTCGCGCTACCGCAGCGGGTGACACGGCCCGCTCTAGCGCCATTGCTGCGTTAGGTCGCTTGGGCGGCGATGCGGCTAAAACCGCCTTGGAAAGGATTTTGGCGAATAAGGGCGAGGATGGCGCAATTCGGGCGTTAGCGTTTAGGAGTTTGAGAAGGGTAGAGAGGAGGGTGACAAGGTAGGTCTTTTAACGGCCATATTCATTGGATACTATTTTTTTAGACAAAACATCATGCAATAGATGCAACTAGCTGGCGAATGTTAGGCTGCTGGTTATCAAGTTGAGATTGGTTAACAATTACCCGACGTCCAGCCACATCATGCTGGCCTGCTACTAAAAGGGTAATTGGAATTCCCAACGAACTTGATATAACAGACGCTGTATTGGCATCAACTATCTCAAACTGAAACATACTGTTGAATTGTGTACGATTGCGTGGACTTCCTACGCCTGTTGGATGGACATAGAACATATTTGGGTTCTGTCGCCAAACAGACCAAATCTCTTCTCCAATTTCGTGCACCACAGTACGGAATGCTTGCGCTGATCTTATATATTGCGTGAGTCTGTTACCGATGTAGCAATATATCTTAGGAATTGCTAATCTAAATTGATTGGAGTTTAAGAAAAACTGTGACTGTTGAGCACCAGGAATCCGGGTAACTCCATACAAAAGAGCTAACAAAGAACGTACAGCTCTTTTTGAGGAACCATCTGCGGAGAATGGGATAATGAGACTGTCCGCTGCTGACAAGGCAAGCTCAGTGTAAATCGAAAAACTAGGATTGCAATCGATAAATATTGTTGAGTTTTCTTGATCCCAAGATTTTTGTAGATCGTCTATAAGATCACGAATCCAAATGTGAACAATCCTCCAAGCATCAGTTGGGCCAGGAAGAGTGGCTCCGAGAACACGAGGTGCTTGAATTTCAAGCTGTTCATCACCAGGGATTAAAAAGAGATTACCTGGAACGGAAGAATTATAATCGACAACATTTATACCATAATTTGATCCTGTATGCGGATTAATGTATGGGCTTCGAATGCGATCCTCAATATATCCAGAAATAGTCTTTCTTGGAGTTTGGCCGCTCAGCATATCAAGTAATTTTTCTCCATTTACCATACCTCCTAGTAACATACCGGATGAGTTGGCTTGTGGGCAAAGGTCTATAACAAGTATCTTTTTTCCTGGATGAGTTCTAGCGTATTCACTAGCGATTTGAAATGTCAAATAACTTTTTCCAACTCCACCTTTATTGTTCCACACAGCATATACGGGCATTTTGAAACCTCCGGTTCTGTTCAGCTGTAAAGCTTAACGCAAGTAAGTTTACTAATGTTAATAAAATTGAGTTCTTCAAGGATTTTGGTATATTTGATAGTTTTTCAAATAGATTTTTGAAAAAAACCATTGCTGAATAAAAAGTTATATTTAATCTATCCTCAACTTTGTTGGTCGGATAAAAATTATTGATGCACCAAAATTAGACATTGAATTTCTTATAAGCATGTTAGTCATTCCTCGAAATCACTGATTTATTCGTTTGCTTACAATCGAAGTATTTATTCCAAGCGATCTCGTAAAATTTAATCTTCTAGGAGTTACGCAGTTGGATCTCTAACGCTCTGATTTTAAAAGAAATCGACTTGTGTGGCAGACAGCCGAAATCTTCTATTAATCAATCACTTAGAATTTCAACTGCGTAACTCCTATCTTCATCAAGCAGCAATTCCCGCTCTACGATATTACGGCCTTGACGGATATTCTCGATGCGCTTTAGTAGCACGCTTCTATTTGGCTCGCGCAACAGATAGGCGGTTTCGTCTTCGGAAGATCGGCTTAGCAGAGTCTCGTATTCAGCAATCGGCAAAATCACTGAAACTCGCTCGCCCGATGAATTGATAATGTATTGCATAGCTAACCCTCAACGGAATCCAGACAACGTATGATAAAACTCAACATCCGCGAAGCCAAAACCCACCTGTCCCGCTATCTCGCCGAGCTGGAACACGGTGAAACCATCCTGTTATGCAAACGTAACGTCCCCATCGCTGAAATTCGCCCCTTGCCCAAGCCCCGCAACCAACCGCGTCCCCTTGGCCTGGCGGCAGATCGCGGTGTGGCACTGTCGCCTGAGTTCTTCAAGCCAGTCTACAAATTATGAATGCTGCACAACAGACCCGGACACCAGCGAACGTCCGAACTTCAACTAAAGATACCCGATCAACGGCATAGACGCTTATCCTACGAAATATAAGCCCATCTACCTCAAACAGCAGGATACAACCTTTTTCCATGCGTGGTAATCTCGATTTCAGTTCCTGGAGCGGGCTGGCGTCCACCCTGTTTGGCCTGATACTCATTTCGCTGATCGCGGTCGGTATCCGCCTGATTTTCATGCAGACTATCCAGCGGCGGCGCGAGCGCGAAAACCGCCAGATCAACGAACGCCTGCGCACCCTAATCGCCGCTTACAAAACCCTGGGCGGGTCGTTCACTGGCGAACTGGCGGTTGATCCCAGCCATCTGGGGCAACTGCGTCAGGTGGAAATCTCAATGGATGAGGCTGAAAACGCTAACGGATTAACGCCCGCAGGCGGCGAGGGCGGGCCAGCGGTCACCAGTTCTGAACGCCGCCGCCGTATCCGCGATACAGTCGAAGCCTCTTTATCGGATGTCATCCTGCTGGGTACGGATGAACAAGTCCGACTGGCTGCGCACGCCGCAACCGAAATGGTGGCTGGCCGTAAAGTCGAACTGGCTGAACTGGTGGTGTCCTTACGAAATTTCATCCGCCAGGCGCTTGACTTAGCGCCGATCCCTCTTAGCCTGATTATCCCCAGCCAGGGGCCATTGCGGCCGAGCACGAGCGGTGGTCGAGGCGGCGGTGGCGATAAAGGGGGTGGCATGGATGGCGGAATGGGTGCCGGGATAGGCGCGGGCGTCGGCGCCAACCTGGGTCACGAATCCGCCGAACCGACGGGAACGCCGCCTGATGAAGCGCACCGATAATCAATCAGCAATGCGCTCTACAAACGGCTTAACTGGAAGTCCGTCCTTCCAACGCTTCCCACCGCCCATAACATCCTTCCAATTCCGTTTCCAGCGCCTTTAATTCTTCCAATCGGGCAGTAACCGCTGCGGCATCCTGCTTATAAAAGGCGGGATCGGCGGTTAAATCATGTAATTCCCGCTGACGTTGTTCCAATTGCTCGATGCGAGCGGGCAATTGCTCCAGTTCACGCCGTTCGTTATAGCTCAATTTGCCCGCCGCCGCCGATTTCGAGGGCTTGGGCGACAGTGCGGGGGCGGGTTTCGGTTTGACGGCAGACGCGGCTTCTGGCGCGGCGCGCTGGCGCAGCCAATCGCTATAACCGCCGACATATTCCCGGATGCCGCCGTCACTCTCGAACACCACGCAACTGGTCACCACGTTATCCAGAAACGCCCGGTCGTGACTGACTAGCAGTAAGGTGCCGGTGTACTCCAGCAACAGTTCTTCGAGTAACTCCAGCGTTTCCAGATCGAGATCGTTGGTCGGTTCGTCCATCACCAGCAGATTGGCGGGCTGGGTGAATAAACGCGCCAATAACAGCCGGTTGCGCTCACCGCCGGACAGCGATTTGACCGGCGAGCGCACCCGTTGCGGGGTAAACAGAAAATCGCCCAGATAGCCGATGATATGGCGGCGCTGACCGTTGATTTCGACGGTTTCCCGCCCGCCCGCCACGCTATCCAGCACAGTCTGTTCCGGTTCCAGATGCTCGCGCAACTGGTCGAAATAGGCGATGTCCAGCTTGGTGCCGTGCTTAACCTCGCCCGCATCCGGCGACAAGCGGCCCAGCAGCAGATTCAACAAGGTGGTCTTGCCGGAACCATTCGGGCCGATCAAGCCAATGCGGTCGCCGCGCATGATTCGGGTCGAAAAATCACGGATCAGCGGTTCATCCTGCCAGGCGTAGCGGACATTTTTCGCCTCGATCACCAGCTTGCCGGACAGTTCGGCCTGGCCCAGCGCAAAGCTGGCCTTGCCGAGTTGTTCGCGGCGCTGGCGGCGCTCCTCGCGCAAGGCGTACAGCGCCCGCACCCGACCCTCGTTGCGGGTGCGACGCGCTTCAATCCCTTGCCGAATCCAGATTTCTTCCTGCGCCAGATTCTTGTCAAACTTGGCGTTGTGGCGGGCTTCAATCTCCAGCAGCGCCGCTTTCTTCTCCACAAACGCGGCGTAATCGCCCGGCCACGAAGTCAGCACGCCACGGTCCAACTCCAGCAAACGCGTCGCCAGCCGTTGCAACAGCGCCCGGTCGTGGGTGACGAACAGCAGCCCGCCGCGAAACTCCAGCAACTCATTTTCCAGCCACTGAATAGTTTCCAGATCAAGGTGGTTGGTCGGCTCGTCCAGCAGCAAAACGTCCGGTTCACGTACCAGCGCCCGACCTAACAGCACCCGCCGCCGCCAACCACCGGACAGTTCCGCCAGCGGGGTATCAGCGGGCAATTGCAAGCGGCTGATGACGGTTTCGACCCGCTGCTGCCAGCGCCAACCGTCGCGCGCTTCCAGTTCGTGCTGCAAGCGTTCCATCTGGCGCATCTCATCGGAGGTGGCGGCCTGGCTCAGCCGGTGGGCGGCTTCGTGATATTCCGCCAGCAGTCCGCCTAACTCCAGGCCACCGGCGACGATTTCAAACACGGTGGCCGCTGTATCAGCGGGCAACTCTTGCGCCAGCGTGGCGACCCGCAACCCGGGCTGCCGCCAGAGATCGCCGCTGTCGGGCTGGATTTCCCCAGCCAGCAGGCGCAGCAAGGTGGTCTTGCCCGCGCCGTTGCGGCCGATCAGGCAGACCCGTTCGCCCGCATCCAATTGGAAATCAGCCCCATCCAGCAGCTTTTCCGCACCGAAGGCGATGGAGAGATTGTCAAAACTGATTAAAGGCATGATGCGAATTCCGTTTTAGGCGCGGATTGATGGGTAGTTTGCGCGGTAGTTTAGACCGGATTGGAGGTTTTCTTGCTTGATAGCAATTCGGGCAAACCCGGATTTCCTTGACAATTTCGGCTCCGCTTCCGCCCGGATCGTCACGCGATTCCCAGCGGCTTTTCTTGGAGAGCGAATCGGCTTTGGTCAGCTTAAACCAATTGGCTTCCGAACGATGCGGATAGGACTTGAAGCGGGTTTTAACGGTGATCTGAAAGGAAGGGATATGGGCGGGAACGATCTTGCTGCAAGATTGGCATTGATACACTACATCCGGCCGGAATGTTTACTCCACGGGGGGGCCGATGTCCCAGCGGCGTCAAGTGGAAACTGATTAAATCGCTGTACGACAATGCAACGGCTGCGGAGTATAGGGCGGTGTACTGTTGTCTGTACAGCGTGTGATTGCCAGGCGGCTAGGCATCACCGACCGTCAATCGGGAAAAACGCCGTTGTGAGCCTGGAAAATCGACGCTCATCAGAAAGGCCGCCAGCAAACCTGCTGCCACCGCCACCAGAACACCGCTCAATGTCATGCTGCGGGCTATTTGCACCACGATACCATCGACCATCGACACCACGATACCCGCCAGGAATAGAACCACCGCCAGCCATTGATAAATAGCGAGATCAAAAATTCTGAAGGTTTGCGGTTCGCCCCGATAACATTCTTCGACAAAGCGCGCCAATGAGGAAAACACCAGATAAAGGCCACCGATAAACGTGGTCGTCGCCCCACAATGCCACAATCGCCATAAACAAGCGAAGATCAATAGATTGCCAATGATTGAATACAACTGGGTTGGGTGAATGGGAACACCCTGTAAGCCACCCAGCGCCGTGACACGGGATTTGGGATTGATAATGCAAAGTCCGGGCGCTTTCAGCACCGGCTTACCGTGGCAACAACCCTGAACCAGACAACGCAAGCGGCCAATCGCCTGAGCGGGCGGTGCGGCGCAGGCAAAACCCGCCATCACATCATGCGCTGCGCTCAGATCGAAAAAAGCGAGAACGCACAAACCCAAAATAGCGCCAAATAAAAACCCATAATACCCAAAAGGCCGCGACAGACGGGTTCCTCCTTCCAGCCAATAACCCCATGCGCCCGCCGATAGTAGCGCAATGCTAAAAACCCAAGCGATTTCGCCAATGAACTCAGGCCCAATTAACCAGATTGCCAGCAGAATTCCCACGGTTGCAGCGATACCCGACCACAGTGCGTGGCTGATTATTCGGATCGGCCCATAGTGAATGGCTGTCCAGGAATTACCGAGCACCTCGGCATAGTGAACTAACCCGCGCCACACGGCTGCGTGATGCCAACACAATAGCCCCACCAGCACACCACCCACGACATCGACCACCGCATGAGAGCCGGTCAGAATGCAACTAACGCCAATAGCGGTAGCGATGAAAAGCCAGGCTGGCGTTAGAATCCTGAAGCGATGACACAAACAATACGCAGCGAATATGACCCAAATCACATGGAACGAGGGCAGCGCCAACCATTCCGCATCCAGCAGCCGATTGACGGCGGATAATTCAGCGTCCAGCCCGTTGCCAGACAGTGGCAATAACGCCGCCCGGCCTAGAAAGAACATCATCCAGCTAAAGCCCAATCCGGTCGCCAACCAGGCGCTGATCACATAGCGCCGCAGTTCTCGGTGGGTACGGAGCCATAAAGGCCCCATCACCGCCAGCGGATAGGCCGCTGAATAAAGCCAGATCGTCCAATTCACTGTGGGAATTTGGTACTCCCACGCCAGGCGCAATTCCCGCGCCCCTTCAGGAATGGGCATCATGGAAAATATCGAATACAAGATGGCCCACGGCCCTAACGCCACTACGGTTGCAGCCAAACGCCGAACCCACGACGCCTTGTCGGGATGGTCGGCGGGCAACCCTAACAGCGGAGAGTGAAGCCTATCCCCAAAGCGCTCCCGCAACCATGGCCCTTCATAGCCCACAACCAGCGCCGTCACCGCAAGCGCCATTATCGGGGTGACGACCCACAACCCGGCGGGCGAATTGACCGTAATTGAAATCCCGCCGACCACACCGATAGACCCCAGATAAATCGGATGCGAGAACACCGAGTAGATTGAATCGGCGACGTAATGCGGTGGTGGATAGGCGTTCATCGGCAAGCCTTTGCCGGTCATCCAAAGCGCGCGCATAGCAACCAGCATGAGAGCCAGTCCGGCGAGCAGCAACGCCATGCCCACCCACGGTTGCCAGGGAATCGGCCAGAAAGTCATCCCCGATTGATCCAGTCGCCACGCCCACGCTATCAATAAGGCAGGCAGCAGAATGACGAAGAAACTACCGTAAAGCATCTGACCAAGCCGCTGGTTTAAGGCCATATCACTTCCTCATACAGAACGCTTCCTTGCTCTACTTCTGCACCGTCCAATTCCAAAATCCCTTCCGCAAACCATTTTGTTTCCACGCCTGATAAAAATTGGGCTATCTCGAAAACTCGAAGCCAACCAAATGGATGCAAAGCGCCAACCCCCAACGGTTCGCTGACGATCTGGTGAGGCGTTTCAATCAATAAACAGGCTTGTTCCGTCCGAACGGCCCGCTCATCGACCGTAAGCCATGCGGTTGCATGACCGTCCAGAAGCGCCAACTTCTTTTGAATACGGCCGCACCATTCGATCCATACAAGCGAATGTTCCCGGCCACAGAAACGGCCCCACTTCAGCGTTTTCAAGCCCAAGCGCCAGGGCATGAAATTGAGAGTCAGCCGCTCCGCATAACCGCGTACTTCCTGTTGTTCCTGCGCAATCGACATTTCACCATTCAGTACGACCGGTTCCCATAAAACGGCTTGTTTGCCCTGCTGCCACAGCCATTGGGGCCGACGGCAAACACCTTTCCAAATGATTTCAGTTTGATCAATGCTGGCGGGCCAATAGAGGGATTCACCCCGAACGGTCGGCATCTCAAAACCACGAAAATCTAAAACCGTCTTACTTGCACGACCCGCCCCCAAGTTTCCCTGGTAACCCAGCGTCAATGGCCCAAAATGTAAATTTGCCAAATACCAAATTTGAGCGCGTCCGTTGCTTACAAAATCTCCGTACCATTTTTCTAAAAACATACCGAGAAAAACACCCTATAGCAGCGACTGAGAACTGGATTATTCCAGATTATTTTTCAGCGGATTTCGAGTGACTCAACTCGTATTAACTCACAGGCCCCAAATCCCACATCATCACGACTCAGTGAGGATCGCCAACGCCAACCATCAGCAGCATATGCCTCAACTAATTGGCCGCTAATGCGTATTACTTGCCCGACACGAAGCTTTTTTATTTGCTTTTCGAGCATGGGAGAAGCTGGAATCAGATGCACATTCGCACTGTGGCTAGCTATCTCCGCAGGCGGGCGGGGAGGAAGCTCATCCCAGCGATAACGGTAAGCCCTATTACTCTGGCTAATGGCTAATTTCTCAATAACAGAACTGTCAGACATTGATCCCCAACCTAGCGCCAAATCGACAGGGGCCAATTCAGACTCACGGTCAAGATGATAAATTTCTTTAGCAAGAACCCGTGCTTCAATAATATAATCTGCCAATAGATCTAATTTATATTTACCCTGATTCAAAGCCTCTTTTTTCAAGAGATTGGTTTGTATTGGCTCATTAGGAGCCATGCTTCCAGGAGGATGCTTCAGTTCTCGATGACTCCAGTGCCACCAAGCACTGAAAAGAATTAAAATAACAAATAGCCAACGCCAAGATATTGTTATCATAACTTAATTTTAATAACAACCTATGTAACAATTCCCCGTTTCTCCAGAAGCCTGCAAAAAATGATTTATAGGGTTCGGCAATAAAATCGGCTATCCACTCCCATAACTGGGAAACTGGCAGGCAATGCAAAACGGTCGATCATTTGAAAGCCATTTTTCTCGTAAAATCGATGAGCAGCGAAAAATACATCCGTCGTGCCAAGATAAATTTCCAGCACACCTCGCAATTGGCACCACGCTATCAGTGTATCGAGTAATTGCTTAGCCACGCCCCGCTTCGAGCCACGATGGGTGGCTTTTACGAATATTTTTCGCAGGGCGGTCTGACGGTTGCTGATATCGAGCAAGCCCAGTGTTCCTACAATCTCCTCACCGTCTAAGGCCACCCAAAAATTGCCATTACCCCGCTGATAAAAACGAGAAATACTCTGTAAATCAGGCTGCGCTTCCAGCGTAATGGGAATTTCAAATTCCAATCGCTGGATCGATAGAATGAGATCGACAACACCTTGGACATAGTGCTGAGAGAATGGAACAATAGTGATCATGTTTCCTCTGGTATTTCGATAGTGGGTGCAATAGAGTGAGCGCAATGGTGTCCTGGCTTTTCCAACGCTACCAACGTATTTGCCGCCATCCCAGCATAGACCGGCTCCATCTTTAGACCAGGGAGGATGTCAAAACCGGCGCTAATGACTCACTCACCACAAGCCGGAACATCGTCTTTGCGGCCCATTCAAGATCCACTGGGTTCCGATCTCTCAAGCAAACCATTCGCCATCACTGCGTACATCGGCTCCAGACTTTCCAACGGCGCAACTTCGCCGCGCCAGAACGGAAACGGGCCAAGCCGACGCAACAGAGCGGCTGATTTGGCGGGGGCAATCAGCGCACCCGTCAATGTCTCCGGCAACGGCGGCATCGCCCAGAATGTCGATGGTTCTTCGGGCAACGGTTCGGGCACCGCCACTACCCAATCATCATCGCCGTCCGCCGTCTCGCCCAATTGCGCCAGCAACGTATCCCGCTCCATGCCGCGCAACCGGAACATCAAAAACGGATCGTTATCGAAGGCCTCGCCCAGCAGGTAATAAACAGCGGCAATGTGTTTGCAGGGATTGGAATAGTCAGGACAGGAGCACTCCGTCGTCAAATCGCCGTGCGTCCTGGGAAACAGTGACAAACCTTCAGCGGCAAACAGTTGTTCGATGTCGGTGGGCATTTCTCCGGCCAGCAGCCGGGCGCTGAACTGCGCTTCCTCGGCCATTGCCTCGGTCAGCTTTTGCCAGTCCGCCGCACTCAGCGGCTTAAGCTTGATCGATACCTGATAGGGCCGCCGCTCGGAACCCTGCACCTTGGCCTTGACGTGGCCCGGCGTGATTTGGATGTCCAGCACTTGGCCCTGACGGGCGTAACTGCGCCCGCGCCCCAACCGTGCGCCGATGTTGAACCGCTCCAGCGTCTCAATCCAGCGTTTGGCCCACCACCGGCTGGCGAATGCGCCGCGCTGGCTTTGCGCCTTGATGCCGCCACTGACCCGACGCGGCTGGCTGGCGGGAAAATAATAGTCGTCATAGCCCATGCCCTACTCCTCCACCGCTTCGTCCCGCAGCCGGAACAGGTCTTTCAGTTCATGGGTGGATAATTCAGTCAACCACGCCTCGCCGCTGCCGACAATTTTTTCCGCCAGCGATTGCTTGCGCTCGATCAGTTCGTCGATGCGCTCCTCCACCGTACCGACACAGATGAATTTATGCACTTCCACCTGCCGACTCTGGCCGATGCGAAAAGCGCGGTCGGTGGCCTGATTCTCCACCGCCGGATTCCACCAGCGGTCGAAGTGGAAGACATGGTTAGCACGGGTCAGATTCAAGCCGACGCCACCCGCTTTGATGGAGAGAATAAACACCGGCGGCCCGTTCTCGCCCTGAAACCGCTCCACCATCTGATCGCGTCGGGTCTTGGTCAGACCGCCATGCAGAAACAGCACTTCCTGGGCCAGGTGCTCTTGCAGGTGATTGCGCAACAACTGCCCCATCTCGGCAAACTGGGTAAAAATCAGCGTTCGCTCGCTCATCGCCTGGATTTCTTCCAACATTTCCGTCAATCGCGCCAGCTTGCCGGAACGGCCCGGCAAGGGCGAATGATCGGCCAGATAGTGCGCCGGATGGTTACAGATTTGCTTGAGCCGCAGCAGCGTACTCAAAATCAGCGCCCGCCGGTCGATGCCGTCCGCGCTTTCCAAAGCGGCTTCCACCTGCTGCACCGCTGCGGCATACAGCGTCGCCTGTTCCTTGCTCAGGGTGCAGTACACCTTCATTTCCAGCTTGTCCGGTAAATCCTGAATGATGGCGCGGTCGGTCTTGAGCCGCCGCAAAATGAACGGGCCAGTCAGCCGCTGCAAGCGTTCCATAACGCGCTCGTCGCGCTGCACCTGCACCGGGATAAAGAACTCGCGCTTGAAGCGAGCGGCGTGACCGAGAAAGCCGGGATTGAGAAAGTCCTGAATCGACCACAAATCACCGATGTTGTTTTCGACCGGCGTGCCGGTAAGCGCAATGCGCCGTTCGGCCCGTAACGCCCGCGCCGCCTTGGCCTGCTTGGTTTCGGCGTTTTTGATGTTCTGGGCTTCATCCAGAATCACCACCGCCCATTCCACGCCCTGGAACAACGATAAATCCCGATGCAGCAAGCCGTAGCTGGATAGCACCAGCGCGTGCTCTCGTGCTTGCTGGACAAAGGTTTCGTCCTTGTCCCGGCCAGCGCCGTGATGAGTCATCACCGCCAGTTGCGGCGTGAAGCGTGAGGCTTCCTTGCGCCAGTTGCCAAGCAACGAGGTCGGGCAGACCAGCAAGGCCGGTCGCGGTTCGCCCACTTCCCGCAATCGCTGCAACAGCGCCAGGGTTTGCACGGTTTTCCCCAGCCCCATGTCGTCGGCCAGACACGCGCCCAAGCCCCAGCGGGTGAGAAAATCCAGCCAGGCATAACCGCGTTCCTGATAGGGTCGCAGCGTGGCGCTCAGACCGGAGGGTAGCGGCAGCGGTGCGATTTGGTCGCCTTGCGCCAGACCGGACAGCAGCTCGCCAAGCGGGCCATCGGCGGTAACGCTGCTCACCGCCAACCCGCCAACATCCTCCGCGCCCAGCGCCAGCCGCAGCAACTCGCGCCCGGTCAGCGCCTTTTCGCCTTGCCGTTGCAGTTCCAGTGCCGCCTGAATTTCTGCGGCGGATAATTGCACCCACTGACCACGCACCCGCACCAGCGGCGCCTTGAGTTTGGCCAGCGCCAGCAATTCCTTGGCGGTCAAACCGGTATCGCCCAGCACGATGTCCCACTCGACCGCTAGCACCTTATCGAGGGTCAGACCAGCCTTGGACTCGAAGCGTGGCTTGATTTTGGTCTGCGCCGTCAATCTGACCCGGCGCTTGCCCACCAAACCCGCAGGCAACAGCACGCCAAAGCCGTTCTGCTCCAGCAACGACGCTTCCTCACCGAGAAAGTGGAATGCGCCTGCACTATCCAGCGCATAGCCCACCGGCGCGGATTCGCGCAAACTGCTTTCGATGGCGGGACACAAAGACGCCGCCTGCCCCAGCGAGGCCAGCAGTCCTTCCCGCGCTTTCGGCCCCAGCGTCTTCAGTCCGGCGCCGGTGCCCCGCTGCGGCTTCCACACCGCGTCGGCGGACACCAGCAGGCTGGGATCGTCGCGTGCTTGCAGCAAATAATGCACCCGCCATTCGGTGGCGGCATCGGGGAAAAACAGCGCGGACGGGTCTGCGTCCTGCTCCAGCCCCGGCTCCTCCAGGCGAAAACACAGCCGATAGGGCGCGTTAACCAAGCGCAACAGCGGTTGTTGCCAATCACGAATCTGCTTGGCCAGTTGTCGCAATTCGGTCTTGTCGCCTTGCAGCGCACCGTCCGGCTGGCGCAAAGCCTGAAGCCATTGCCCGTGCAGATGGGCAGCTTTCGCTCCCATGCGTCCGGTTGGCCGTATGGCCGCCTGTCGAACCAGATGATCGACCATCCAATTCAGAAATTCCCGCAGCACCACGCGGGCGGCTGAGTCCGGCAACGCCCGGTGATCGGAACCGATGGCGCGAGCAGCGGGCGGCATGGCGCGGGCCAACTGTTCCAGGCGGCCACCGTCCTCGCCCAGCAAAATCGGCGTCCAACAGGCCCAATAGGCCCCTCGGCCTCGTTCGACCAGATCGGGCAATACCTGTTGGCGATAAACCAGCGCCCCGGCCAGATACAGGGCTTCGCCCCAGTAGCGCAGATCATCGCCTGCGCTGATGCCCGGCCCCAGCGTGGGACGCGCTCGAACAGCAGCGAGAAGGCTGATGGCATCCGCCGGAGGCAGTGTCAGGATGGGGATTTTCCAGGGCGACAGAATCAGTGGTTTGCGGGATTTAGGCGGCTCCGCCACCAGTGGCGAGGATGGCAGCGGGACACCGCCCTGGGTCGGTAGCCAAATGATCTGCTCGCTGGCCGCTGGTCCGTCCGTCGGTAACGACAGGCCCGCTTGCCTGAGGCAGTCCCGCAAGGCTGCGCTGTCGGTGCGATAGGGATAACGTGCAGCGGTGGCGGGCTGGTCTGGCGCCAATGCTTCCTGAGGCGCTGACTCCGCCCAGAAACGCAGGCAGCCCTTATGAAACGCGGCGTGCAAAATCCGCATCGATTGAATCCATCTCCAGCAAGCGAAAAACCATCAGCGATGCGTTCGCCATCCACCGCGCACGCCGCAGGAATGCTTAAATGGAAGCCTGCAACACGCTGCTATCACCATCCGGTTCGGTTGCCGTAAAGGGGTCTAGGTGGCGTGAATGCCGCAATAACACCAGCGAACGACCACCGACTGGATAAGGCTCCTCGGCCGGATGCTGGTTATCGTTAGTCGGATAACCGTGCGGCAGCGCGGTATCGATCATCACTTCAAAGAACGCTTCACCCCGGACAATCGGTAACACAAACGGAATTTCTTCATGATGCGCGTTAAATAACATCAAGAAATCATCGTCTTGCAATGGATGGCCGCGCCTGTCCCAATCCCCCAGGCCATCACCGGGCAAATACAGGCCCAGGCAACGGGCATAGTCATGATCCCATTCATCATCATTAATCTCGCGGCCATCGGGATTAAACCAGAGGATATCGCGGACGCCGCTGCCGTGAATGCCGCGAAAGAAATGGCGTCGCCGGAAGGTGGGATGCTCGCGGCGCAACTGCACCAGTCGCTGCACGAACATAAACAATTGCCGGTTATCGTCCAGCCAGATCAAATCCCAATTGAACCAACTGATTTCACTATCTTGACAGTAGGCATTGTTATTGCCTTTTTGCGTGCGGCCCGCTTCATCACCGGCCAGCAACATCGGTATCCCTTGCGATAACAACAGAGTCGCCAAAAAATTACGCCGTTGGCGCGACCGCAAGGCCATGATGGCCGGATCGGTGGTCTCTCCTTCTACTCCGCAATTCCAACTCTGGTTATGCGGATCGCCGTCTTGATTATTTTCCAGATTGGCCTGGTTATGGCGGTGGTTGTAACTCACCAGATCGTAGAGCGTGAAACCGTCGTGGGCGGTAATGAAGTTGATGCTGGCCTGCGGTCGGCGGCCATTGTGCTGATACAAATCGGCGGAACCAGTCAAGCGATAGGCCAGATCGCCGATCAAACCCCCCTCGCCGCGCCAGTAATCGCGCACCACGTCACGGTATTTGCCGTTCCATTCGCTGACCGTGACCGGAAACTGGCCGACCTGATAACCGCCATGCCCGGTATCCCACGGTTCGGCGATCAGCTTGACCCGCGCCAGCACGGGATCTTGTTGCATCACATCCATGAACGAACCCATCTGATCGACATCGCCGTGACTTTCCCGCGCCAGCGCCGCCGCCAGATCAAAGCGGAAGCCATCGACGTGCATCTCTTGCACCCAGTACCGCAAACTATCCATCACCAGTTGGATGACGCGAGGATGTGAGGTATTGAGCGTATTACCGCAACCGGTGTAATCCATGGTGTAGCGCGGATGCTCCGGCGACAGCCGGTAATACACCGCGTTGTCGATACCGCGAAAACACAAGGTCGGGCCGAGATGGTTGCCCTCGGCGGTGTGGTTATAGACCACATCCAGCAGCACTTCGATACCGGCCGAGTGCAGGGTTTTCACCATACTCTTGAATTCGCTGACCGGATTCTCGGTCGCGGCATAACGGGGATCGGGCGCGAAGTAGCCGATGGGACTATAGCCCCAGTAGTTATGCAATTTCTTATCGATCAGATGGCGCTCGTCCACAAAGTAGTGGACGGGCAGCAGCTCAACGGCGGTCACGCCGAGCGATTTCAAATAGTGAATGGCTGGCTCAGACGCCAAACCGGCATAGGTTCCGCGCATGTGCGGCGGAATCTCAGGATGCAGCAGGGTGAAGCCGCGCACATGCAATTCATAAATAATCGTGTCATGCCAAGGGGTATAAGGTGGTCGGTCATCGCCCCACAGAAAGGCGGTATCGACCACCTGGCATTTGGGCATCCCCGGCGCGCTGTTGCGGGTGCTGAAACTTAAATCCTCGTGGCGGTTGCCGACCTTGTAGCCAAACTGCGCCTCACTCCAGTGCGGCTGACCAACGATGCGTTTGGCGCAGGGATCTAATAGCAGCTTATGGGGGTTGAAACGGTGGCCGAGTTCCGGCTTGTACGGGCCGTGGACTCGATAGCCATAGAGCAAGCCGGGCCGTGCATCGGACAGATAGCCGTGCCAAACCCCACAGGTCTGCTCGCGCAACGGAATCTGCTCGACTTCGTGCTTGCCCTTGGCGTCGAATAGGCACAACACCACCTGCTCGGCGTGTTCTGAAAACAGGGCAAAATTGACACCCTCGCCATCCCAGGTCGCACCCAAGGGGTACGGCCAACCCATCAGCACAGCAGTGGTCAGTTTTTTCATTGGGGGTTATGCCATCCTCTCCCCCAATGGGTGCTTAGGGGTGAGTGTTTATTTTTATGAGGTGAGCATCCTCACCCTCTCCCTGGCCCTCTCCCGCAGGAAGAGGGCTGATGATGGCCTGTCCGTGCTTACTCGCTAAAGGCCCGCAAAGCCGTGGTGACTTCGCCCGGTCCTACCACTGTGATACCGCTCTCTGTAACGCTATAACGGCGTCCGTCGAGTTCGGGATCATAGCCGATGCGAGTTCCGGCTTCGATGACGTTATAGCCACCGATAATCGCCCGCCGCAGCTTGGCACCGCGCTTGATATGCACGTAGTCCTGAATAATGCAATCCTCGATCTCCACATCGTCCTCAATGATCACCTCGCGGCGGACGATGGTGTTGCTGACAGAAGCGCTATGCACCAGCGAACCAGCAGCGACCACGCTATTTTTCAGCTTCGCATCCAACATGCGGGCGACCGGTCCCTGATAGTTACTGGAAAAGATTCGCCACTGCGGGTTGAATACATCAAAGCGCGGCGGCCAGGCCAGCATGTCCTGATGGGCATTGAAATAAGCATCCAGCGTACCGACATCGCGCCAGTAAGGCTGTTCTTCGTAGGGTTTGACGCCCGGCACCTTGTTGGTGGCGAAATCGTAGGCGAACAGGCGATGGGTCTCTTTCAGGCGCGGCAAGATGTTCTGGCCGAAATCGTGCTCACCGCGCTCGGCGGCTGCCTTGAGGGCATCGACCAACACTTTGGCGTCGAACAGGTAATTACCCATTGAGGCATAGGCACGGGTGGGATCGGAGGGCATCGGCGTCGGTTTTTCCGGTTTTTCCTGAAACTCGCTAACGCGCCCGGCGTGATCGGCGACGATGACGCCAAAGCCCCGCGCCTCGACCAGCGGCACCGGCAAGGCCGCGACCGACACGTCGGCTTCCCGCTCCCGGTGGAAATCGATCATTTGCTGTAAATCCATCCGATAGACGTGATCGGCGCCGAACACCAACACCAGATCGGGGTTGTGCATCTGGATCAGGTTGAGGTTCTGGTAAACCGCGTCCGAGGTGCCCATGAACCAGTCGCCACCGCGCATCATCTGCGGTGGCACCACCGTCACGAACTCCTCATTGCGCATCGGCGATACCACCCAGGCTTTGCGGACATGCTCAATCAGCGACTGGGATTTGTATTGCACCAGCATGTAGATCGAATGGATGCCGGAGTTGAGCAGGTTGCTCAGCACGAAGTCCACGATGCGGTAGCGACTGCCGAAAGGTAAGGATGGCTTGGAATTTTGGGAGGTCAAAGGGCTGAGGCGAGAACCCTCACCACCCGCCATGACGAACGCAAGAATTTTTGGTTGTTTCATCTTTAGTATCCTCCAGTTCTAGTAGGCGGCGCTGACAAGACTGAATATTCTTTTTTTTCCTTCTCAGCCGTCGAAGGTATCGAAATCGCGCTCCGTGTGCGGATGATGGTGGAGGCGGAACACATGGGCCGGCATCCGATGCGGGTTGAGTTCCACGTAATTGTGTGGGCCACGCCAAACATAATGGGCGCCGGTCAACAAATCATGGACTTGGAAGGGTTGGCTTGAATCAACGCCCAATGCACCCAAATCAAGGTCCGTCCACCCTGCCTGCGTGTAATTCGGGTCCAGGTTGACCACGACAAGGATCACATTCGCCCGGTTGTCGGTCGCTTTGCTGTAGCAAAGGACTTGCTCGTTATCCAATCCGTGGAACGTGAGGCTCCAATCCGACTGCAACGCCGGGTTGCGCTTGCGGATCCGGTTGACCAGGGCGATGAAGTCACGGAGGCTGCTGGGGCTATCCAGTTCCTGAAAACTGCGATAGCGCAGTTGGTATTTCTCCGAGTCCAGATATTCTTCACTGCCATGTTTGACGGCTATATGCTCCATCATCTCGTAGGCTGGCCCGTAGATACCGTAGTTGGCGGTCATTGTGGCCGCCATGACCAGCCGGGACATGAACGCCGGGCGGCCACCGAATTGTAAATACTCGGTCAAGATGTCCGGCGTATTGGGCCAGAAGTTGGGACGGAAATATTCGCGGCCTGGTCCCTTGGTGAGTTCGTTCAGATACTCCGTCAATTCCCACTTGTTATTGCGCCAAGCGTAATAGGTGTAGGACTGGTTGTAGCCCAGTTTGGCCAGGCGATGCATGACTTTCGGCCGGGTGAAGGCTTCGGCCAGGAAAATGGCATTGGGCGTGTGCTTCTTGACTTCAGCGATCAACCATTCCCACATCGCAAACGGCTTGGTATGGGGATTATCGACCCGGAAGATGCGCACCCCTTGCTCAATCCAAAACTCGAAGATGCTCTTGATCTCTTGCCACAGCGCCTGCCAGTCGGCAGTCTCAAAGTTGAACGGATAGATGTCCTGATATTTCTTTGGCGGATTTTCCGCATACTGGACGGTGCCATCCGGCCGCCAGCGGAACCAGTCGGGATGTTGCTTGACGTAGGGATGATCCGGCGCGCACTGCAAAGCGATGTCTAGGGCAATCTCGATCCCATGCTCTTTGGCTTTTTGCACCAGTTGGCGGAAATCCTCCAGCGTGCCCAAGGCCGGCAGAATATCCTTGTGACCACCTTCCGTGGCACCGATGGCCCAGGGGCTGCCGACATCATCGGCGGTGGGGGTCAGAGTATTATTCTTGCCCTTGCGGTTGACGCGGCCGACGGGATGAATCGGTGGAAAATACAGGACATCGAACCCCAGGGCAGCCAGACGCGGCAACCAGGTTTCGCAATCCTTGAACGTGCCATGTTTACCGGGTGCCGAACTGGCCGAGCGCGGAAACATCTCATACCAGGTACTGAAACGGGCGCGCTCGTCATCAACGGTCACGCGCAGCGTCTTGGCGAAACTGAGGGCCAACTGACGGTCAGCGTAACGCTGCATCAGCCGAGACAGATCCTCATCCATCCCCAACTGCCGACGGTAATCCAGGGTCTGCTGGCCGACCAGCGCCTTGGCGCGTAGCGCCAGCCACTGCGCTTCTTCACCGCTCGCACGCTGGCTGGCTTTTTCCACCAGCCCTTCACCCACCCGCAGGGCGAGTACAATATCTTCTGCCTGCACCCAGCGGCTCAAATCGTGTCGCCAAGATTTGAACGGGTCCACCCAGGCAATAAGGGTGTATTCGTAGGAACCCACTTCTAAAATCTGAAATTCACCCCGCCAGCGGTCATTGACCAAAAACTGCATCGGCACTTCCCGCCAATGAGAGTCCCCGACTTTACGGTGTTGCAGGATGCAAGACAGTGAATCATGGCCATCGGTAAATACATCGGCTTCGACCACCACCGAATCACCCACAGTCCGCTTGATGGGAAACCGGCCACCGTCGATCATCGGAGCCACCCCCTCAATGATCACTCGCTTGCGACCATCGACATCACTCGGTGCGGCTTTGGCAGCCAGGCCCGACTTGGGCGCCGGCGCTGGTGCGGCAGCTACCGCCTGGGTGGGTTCTGGAATCACCGGCCGGCTCGGCGCTGCGCTTGCATCCAGTGTCGTGGGCGCAGCGGGTAGAGTCGGGGTCGGTACGGTAGGCACCGTCTTGTGATCATCCGCCGCGGTTTTTTTGGTCATACCGGTTATCCTCGTTCTTGTGGCATGGTTGCGCGTTATAGATGCCGATCTTAGCCGAGAGTGCGGTAACCCGCTGTCGTTCGAGGGCTGAGATGTTAAAGTTAACGTTCGGGTCCGGCTCGTCCGCGCGGCGATCGGCCAATCTTTATCCCCCCCTATTATGACGGTTTTTTGTGGCGGTGCCTAAATCTTAAATCCGGCCGATAGCGCCCACGCAACGAGGATTTCATTAGCATGACTGAATTACAGCGAATCATTGATGACGCTTTCGAGCGCCGCAGCGAAATCGACCCCGGCAACGCGCCCGGCGTTCTACAAGAGGCGATTGCCGAAGCCATCGACTTACTCGAACTGGGCCAAGTGCGGGTCGCCGAAAAACGCGATGGCGGCTGGGTGGTCAACACCTGGTTGAAAAAGGCGGTCCTGCTGAGTTTTCGCATGAATGAAAGCGCTATGATCCGCGACGGTTATACCAATTACTTTGATAAGGTTCCGCCCAAGTATGCCGGCTACGGTGCCAACGATTTCCTAGCCGCCGGTGTTCGCGTGGTGCCGCCCGCTGTAGCCCGGCGCGGCACCTACATCGCCCCTGGCGTGGTGCTGATGCCTTCCTTCGTCAACATCGGGGCGTATGTCGATTGCGGCACGATGGTGGATACCTGGGCCACAGTCGGTTCATGTGCGCAAATCGGCAAGAATGTCCATCTCTCCGGTGGCGTCGGCATCGGCGGCGTGCTGGAGCCGTTGCAGGCCAGCCCCACGATTATCGAAGATGATTGTTTCATTGGTGCACGCTCCGAAGTGGTCGAAGGCGTCATCGTCGAGCGCGGCTCTGTGGTGTCGATGGGCGTTTACATCGGTCAGAGCACCAAGATTTATAACCGGATGACCGGTGAAGTCAGTTACGGCCGAGTGCCAGCCGGTTCGGTGGTGGTGCCAGGGGCGTTGCCTGCCGCCGATGGCAGTCATAGCCTGTACTGCGCCATCATCATCAAACAGGTCGATGATAAAACCCGTGGCCGGGTCAGCCTCAATGAGTTATTACGCGATTGATGGACGACACGCTGGCGCTGGCAGTTGAGCTGATCAGCCGACCCTCGGTCACCCCGGAGGATGCAGGCTGTCAGGAGGTATTGATGGCCCGATTAGCCGCGCTGGGCTTTCGCATTGAGCGGCTCCGATTTGGCGAGGTAGACAATTTCTGGGCGCGGCTCGGCGACATTGAACCGCTATTGGCCTTTGCCGGCCATACCGATGTGGTGCCATCCGGCCCGCCGGAACAGTGGCAATCGCCGCCGTTTACGCCGACCGTCCGCGACGGGATGCTGTACGGACGGGGCGCGGCGGATATGAAAGGCAGTCTGGCGGCAATGATCACCGCCTGTGAGCGCTTTCTCGCGTGCCACCCCCACCCGCACGGCTCCATCGCCTTTCTGATCACCAGTGATGAAGAAGGCGTGGCGGTCGATGGTACGGTCAAGGTGGTGGAACACCTGGAGGCGCGCGGCGAGAAAATACGCTGGTGTTTGGTAGGCGAGCCGTCGTGCGTCAAACAACTGGGTGACACCATCAAAAATGGTCGGCGCGGCTCCTTAAATGCGCGTTTTGTCCTACACGGTGTCCAGGGTCATGTTGCCTATCCGCATCTGGCGCAAAATCCCATTCATGCCATTGGCCCGATCTTAACGGCATTGAGCGATGAAATCTGGGACCAGGGCCATGCTTTTTTTCCGCCGACCTCGTTTCAAATCTCCAACATTCATGCAGGCACCGGCGCGGACAATGTGATTCCGGGACCGTTGGAGCTGTCGTTCAATTTCCGCTTTTCGCCCGCTGTGACGGTTGAGCAGCTTCAGGAGCGCACTCGCCTGATCATCGAAACCGGCCTGCTCAACGAAGAAGTCAAAACCGGTCAAGTCTTTCAATACGATCTGGAGTGGCGTTTGTCCGGCCCACCTTTCTTTACCACACCAGGGGATTTGGTCGCCGCCGTTGTGGCCGCCATTCGCCATGAAACCGGCCTGGAACCGGCATTATCGACTAGCGGCGGCACTTCCGATGGCCGTTTCATCGCCCCCACTGGCGCACAAGTGGTTGAATTTGGCCCACTCAATGCCACCATCCACAAAATCGACGAATGCGTTCCCAGTGCCGATTTGGAGCGGCTGAGTCGCATTTATGAGGGAGTTCTCACGCAATTACTCGGTGCTTCGTGAAATGAGTTGGCGATCTGGCAGCGTTCTTTTCAAAGAGATTTGGCCTCTGCTGCAAAAGCATATCCTCGATCAAGAGGAGCGAATTGAATTCACAGCAAAGCTCCTTGAGATTTTGGTCAATGAAGATATGGACGCCTACGATGTGGAGGATTTACATGCGGAGGTTAGAGCTGCCATGCGAAAAATCGGCCTCAGCATAGCTGAATCAGAGCGTTATCAACAGGATAATTTGACCTGTAGCGCATCTACACCACAGAAATCTCAATGGTGGAAGATATGGTGATCAGTTGAACTCTCAAACTTCCTAGCGGCCAGATAGGCAAACGATATTATTCCCTGCCTGCTATAACATCCCTTTTACGGAGGATGAGCCATGCAACAGCGCGAACTCGATAGCACCGGCTTGCATTTCAAAGCGATTGGCTTAGGCGCGATGCCGTTGTCGATTAGCGGTCGACCGGATCAAAAACAGGCGTTTGCTGTTATTGAGGCATTTGCTGAGGGTGGTGGTAATTTCATCGACACGGCCAATGTTTACTGTCTGGATGACAATGATATCGGTCATAACGAACGCTTGATTCGAGAAGTGCTCAACGAATTGGGTCTTAGCGATCAGGTCTTTGTCGCCACCAAGGGTGGTTTGCGTCGTCCCGGCGGTGCGTGGATTACTGACGGTAATCCCGATTGGCTACGGCAGTCTTGTGAACACAGCTTGCAAGCCCTGCGCACGGATTGCATTGGCCTTTACCAACTTCATGCGGTTGATCCAAAAGTTGCTTTTACCCGCTCGCTGGAAGCGCTGATCAAGTTGCAGGAAGAAGGAAAAATTCGCCATATCGGCCTATCCAATGTCAATTCAGCCCAATTGGAACAGGCATTAAGTCTGTGCTTGATCGCCTCGGTGCAAAACCGCTGCAACGTTTTCGACAAGCGGGATTTCCACAACGGCCTGATTGACTTTTGCCAAGCCCATCAAATCAGTTATATCCCCTATAGTCCGGTCGGCGGTCACAATGGTCATACTCGACTGTCACGGGAACCGCTGTTATTACAACTGGCCGCCCACTATGAAGCGACGCCACACCGCATCGCCCTGGCCTGGCTGCTGCATAAAGGCCAACATATTTTACCAATCCCAGGCGCTAGCAAGGTCGCTAGTATCCGCGACAGTTTACAAGCCACCCATCTAAATTTAAGCGCGGAAGATATCGCTGCGATTGACCGCTTACCGGATCAATGAGACGCGCTACCCCTCACACTCTCCTTTTCGGTCCGGCTACCTTAACTTGGAATCAACGCCGATGGCGTCGGTAAGCGATCTTCTACTAGAGCAGTTAATAAACGCCTATTTGCAAGCTCAGCGTTTGATTCTTGTATTTGATTACGATGGAACATTGGCGCCGTTTGCAGCACGACCAGAATTGGCGCGTTTGGACTCCAAGTTGCGCGGCTTGCTGGCCCGGTTGGCGGCCACTCCACAGCTAGCCGTTGGCGTAGTCAGTGGTCGCGATTTGCATGATTTGACAGCGATGGTCGGTTTGCCTGGTCTGTATTACGGCGGAACCTGGGGGTTGGAGCTGGATTTGCGCGGCGAACGCCTGATTCCGGTTGATAGCCCAGCGGCCCGACATCGGGTCAAGCAGTTGATCGCCCTGCTTGAAACCCGCGTCACGGCTTATCCGGGCGCCTGGGTGGAAAAGAAAGCCTTGGGTTTAACCGTCCATTACCGGCAAGTGTGCGCTGAGCACAGCGCCGCCGCGCATGAGGACTTCATGGCGCTGTTGCGACCTTACGCCGAATCGGTACAGCTCTTCCAAGCGCCACTGGCCATCGAAGTGCTACCGTCTTTAGGCGTCGATAAAGGGACTGCGTTACAAGCGATCATCGCCCATAGCCACAGCCGCCAAGCGGATGGCGTACTCTACGCTGGTGATGGGCTGAACGATGCCGCCGCCCTGGCCGTTGCGGCCGCAATCGGTGGCATCGCGCTGGGCATCGGCCCGGAACCGCCCGCCGCCGCGACGCACCGTCTGGCGGATTACCGGGAGCTGACCGCGTTGCTGGCGCAACTCGCAGCGACGCTGACCACCCTGCGCGCCAGCGCCTGACGGTCGTCACGCTGTGGAACTCGGTCTTGAGCTGACCACGATACTGCTGTTGGGTCTGGCCGCACTGCTGGCCGGTTTCATCGACGCGATTGCCGGTGGTGGCGGAATGCTGGTGATGCCCGCGTTACTGAGCATCGGGATGCCGCCGCATCTCGTGCTCGGCACCAACAAGCTGGTGGGCACCTTCGGCACATTCAGCGCCTCCCTGACCTTTATCCGCAAAGGTTTGTTCACGCCTGCGCTGTGGTGGGCGATGAGTTTCGGCACCTTCGTGGGGGCCTTGTGCGGCGCGCTGCTGATCTACCTGATGAGCGCGGGCGTTCTCAAAAAGCTGCTACCGCTGGCAATTCTCCTGGCGGCGGCCTATCTGGCCTGGCCACGCCGATCCACAGCCGAACCACTTGCTTCAGAATCTGCGCCAGTGCGCTCGGTGTCGCGCGGGGTCAAGCTGGCGACCGGCGGCCTGATTGGCTTTTACGATGGCTTTATCGGCCCTGGCACCGGCGCCTTCTGGATGGCGGCGGCCATGAAGCTCTTCAATCTGGATTTGGTTGCGGCGGCCGGGGTGGCGCGTTTTATGAATTTCATCAGCAACATCACCGCGTTGTTGACGTTCATGGCGCTAGGTACGATTGATTACCCCATCGGCCTGACGATGGGAGTAACCTTGATGCTGGGGGCGTTTATCGGCGCGCATAGCGCCATCCGTTATGGTGCGCCCTTTATCCGGCCGGTTTTTCTCGGCGTGGTGCTACTGATGGCGGGACGACTGCTGTTGATGGGCTAAGCCCTGCATGGTGGCGCCAGAGGGAATTGAAAGCATCCGTGACCACTCGGCTTAGCGACTGGCCCGATCAGCGACCGCGCTTTGGCGGAATATAAATCTCGTTCTCGTTTTTTCTTCTCTTCTTGCGCTTCCGTTCCGGCCAGTCGCAACTACCACAATTGCAAACATCCGGCACCCAATCCCCCGGCGAATCACAAGGCAGATCGCAGCCGATGTCACAATCGCCACGCTGGCGGGGAAAGGGGTGGTGGCGAGTCGGCGTATGCCGTCGTTGCACCACACCGCAGAGCGTCAGACGTTGGCGCAGAATCGCAAGGCCGATCAGCCCGCCGTATCTGCGAACCGCGCGATAGCCCAGCGTCGAGCAACTGGCATGAGCGGTATGAACATGATAAGCACAGCAGAAACCTTTATACGGCGACACATAGCGCTGGTAAGCGCGGATAGCGACCAGCACTAAGGAACGCATAACAGCGTGAACTGACGAAGAAAAAGGCTTCTATCCCAACCCGCTTTCATCGACTCAGCCCATTTTCAAACCGACGAAAAATCCAGCGGCTCCGCCTACCCCAACTCCGCCAAGACCTGACAGGCTATTGACCAGAAACGAGCCAAAGCGATTGACGGCGCCGGTTCCTTGCTCCACCGCGTGAGTCAATTCGGCGCCGCTGATATGGATCACGCCGTAATAGCCCGCGACTAACAGCAGCACTATCGATAGTCCTAACAGAAACAGGCCAATTTTCAGCGTCTTTTTCATGAAATAGCCGACGGCCATTCCCATCAAAAAAGGTGCGCCGACACTGACCAGTAAAAACGAACCGGTATCGTTCATGGAATTTTCTCAATGCGCCCAGCGGGACGACTGTACATCTGAATATTATCCGCGCTCTAGGCCGCTTGCGCCATGTCGCCGTGCGCCGCTGAAAACGCCATCCTTGCTAAAGTGCTTCCGCTACGCCGCCAGCATAAAAAAACAGCGCGGCTAGTACACGCGCTGTCTGTTCAATCCGCCGGTGATTACGGCTTGAGGCGCAGCTTGAACTTGATTTGCACTTCGTTGGCTACCGTATCGGTATCGGCCCATTGGCCATCGCCGACATTGAAATCGAGGCGCTTGATCTCAAACTGTCCTTCCGCCAATAAATCCGAGCCTTCGGTTTTCAGGGTCAACGGTGCGCTAATGTCTCGACTGACCCCTTTCAGCATCAACGTGCCATCCACCTGATAAGCGCCATTGTCCAGCTTGCGAAACTGCTTTGACTCAAAGGTAGCTTGCGGGAAATTCTCGGTATCAAACCAGCGCTTGCGTTTGACTTCCGTGGTTAAATCCGCCGCCGGCAGCGTCACGCTATTCATATCGATCACCACGCGCACCCGGCTTTTATCGATGGCCGCCGGATCAAGCGCGGCATCGGCCGTGAACGCTTGAAACTTGCCTTCTGCGGGCACCCCCATCTGTTTGCCGACAAAGGTGATGGCGCTTTGCTCCGGCACCAGCGCCTGGCCCGCTTGCGCCGCAGCGCCAAGCAGACCCAGGCTCAGCAAGACTGCTTGCAGCCACCAACCCCGTTTCATTGTCATGCCTCACTCCTGGGTCTAAGCAACGGCAACATCCGCGCCAGCACCTGGTCGCGTTCGATGAAATGATGCTTTAGCGCCGCGCCGACATGCCCGACGAAAGCCAGCACCAGCCCATAATTCAGCCATTCATGCAGGCTGCGCAACTGCGTCGCCAAGGCTTCATTGGGGCTAACCCAATCCGGCAGCGGCAGAATCCCCAAATACACCACCGGAAACCCCTTGGCCGAACTGAACAGCCAACCGCTGAGCGGAATGGCGAACATCAAACCATACAGCAGCAGGTGCAGGAGATGGGCGGCCTGTTGCTGCCAGACCGGAATCGAAGCCGGTAGCGCGGGCGCGGGATAGAGAAGCCGCCAAAGCAACCGCAGCGCCGCCAGTCCGAGGATGGTGATACCCAGCCATTTATGCCAGGAAATCCAGCGCAGCTTCTGCGGGCTGGTTTCCATGTTGGCCACAGTCCAACCCAGAGCAAATCCGGCGATGATCAACCCCGCCATCAGCCAATGCAGGGCAATGGCCAGCGGGGTGTATTGAGTAGCGTTCTGATTCATGACGATAGCATCCAAGAGGCCCTGAAAACCGCTGTTCCCCTGCCCTGGCCGAGCGAGGCGCAGCGGCTGTTTGCCCTTAGCCTTCGCGGGCCGCTTCAATTGAAATAAACAGCTTCACCTCATCGCCGACCGCGCCCTGATAGCCGGTCATGCCAAAGTCGCTGCGCTTGAGGGTGGTAGCGGCATCGCCCGCACAATACGGCTTCTTGGCCATCGGATGTTCACCGCATTTGAACTGGCTCATGGTCAAGGTGACTGGCTTGGTAACGCCATGCAAGGTTAATTGGCCGTGGACTTTAGCCACTTTCTCGCCGTCAAAATCGAATTTATCCGCCTTAAAGCTGATGGTCGGGTACTTCTCGACATCCAGAAAATCTTCGCTTCGCACATGACGGTCGCGCTTTTCAAAGCTGGTATCCAGCGAGGCGGCGTCAATCAGAATCTCGGCCGAACCGGTTTTGGCCGCGAAATCCACCGTCACCGCGCCGCTGGTCTTGCTGAACAAGCCGCGCGTGGTTGACCAGCCCAGATGGGTGATTTCAAAGTATGGATAGGTATGGGAATTGTCGATGAGGTATTTCTCAGGGGCGGCCTGCGCGGTCGATAGCCAACCCAGGCTTAAACCGGCGACTAACAGGGCGCTGCTCAGTAACGGTTGGGTTTTCATGAGCCGTTCCTTTCAGAGTGGATTGCATTGCGAGAGAGTGCGGAATCGATCAATCGGCGGTTGCACGCCACCGCTGAGCTACTTCAGCCACCCGTTTACCAAAGGCGTTGGCGGTTGCCAAATCACCGGGCAACGGCCCTTGTTCAGGACTGGCATCCGCAGGCGATTGGGCCATTAACCCGGCAAATGAGCCAAGATAATTGGGATCATTGCGCTGGGCCGCTTTGGTATTCGAGGGCAACATACCCAAACCGACCCACAGCATGGAATGCTGCATGGCCAGGGTAAACAGATAGTGCAAAGTGGACAGCTTATCGCCGTTCATGGACGCTGAATTGGTGAATCCGGCCGCCAATTTGTCTTTCCACACCTGACTAAACCACGGCTTACTTGAGGCATCGGCAAACTTTTTAAACTGCCACGACACGGAACCCATATAGGTGGGGCTGCCGAAAATAATGCAGTCCGCCGCCGCCAAGGTATCCCAGGCCCCGTCCGGTACATTGCCTTCGGCATCTATCGCCAGCAGCTCGGTTTGCGTTCCGGCAACCCCTTGTACGCCCGCATGGACTGCCTCGGCCTGTTTCCTGGTATGGCCGTAACCACTGTGATAAACGATGATGACTCTAGCCATCACAAGCTCTCCTGGGAAATGTGCTAACGATTGTCGCTAAGCAGGATGTGCTTTAGCATAGCTTCTGCATGAATACCCATGAAGTACCCATTTTGCGTTATTAAATCTGCAAAAAAGCACATACAGACATGGACTGGGATGACTACCGTTACTTTCTGGCTATAGAGCAAGCAGGCTCGGTGCTGGCGGCAGCCAAGCGGCTGGGGGTCAACCACACCACGGTGCTGCGACGCATCGCCAGTCTGGAAAAACGGCTTGGCGTGCGGCTGTTTGAACGCTTGCGCACCGGCTATACCCCCACCGCAGCGGGCGAGGAATTACGGGAGGTCATCGGTCGGGTACAGCAACTGCTGATTGATGCCGAACATCAACTGGCGGGCAAGGATTTGCAATTGTCCGGCATCGTGCGTATCGCCACCACCGATACCTTATCGTCGAGCTTATTGCTGCCGCATCTCGGCGCTTTTCGGCGCTTGCATCCGCGCATTCAGCTCCAGGTGGTCAGCTCTCACCAGATGGTCAATCTGACCCACCGGGAAGCCGATGTGGCGATCCGCGCCACTAACCATCCCCCGGATAACCTGCTCGGTCGCAAGATCGGCGTGGTGCGTTCCGCCGTGTACGGCGCCGCGCAGTATCTCGACCAACAGGGCTATGACCCCACCTTTAGCGGCCATGATTGGATCGGTTTGGATGAAACCCTGGCGCATCTGCCGGAATATCGCTGGCTGGAGCAGCAGATCGCGCCTGAACGGGTGGTCCTGCGCTTAAGCAATTTGTTGCACAAGCTGGAGGCGGTCAAGGCCGGGCACGGGGTCGCGCCGCTGTTTTGCTTTTTGGCCGAACCAGAACCGCAGCTCATTCGCTTGACCGAACCGGAACCGCTATTCGATACCGCGATTTGGCTGTTGAGCCATCCTAACTTGCGGCAGGTGGCGCGGGTACGGGCCTTTATGGAATTCATCAGCCAATGCGCCAAGGCGGAGCCGCTGTTACAAGGCGGGCTGCTTAAGCCCATTGGCTCTAAAAAATCGGCTGCCCAGCCCTGAACAGCGCACGATAAAGTGCCTTAATTCCACCGGAAACATGCTCCTAAAAACGCTATCGTCAGAATCCAAGGCTATACTTTTGGGCTGAAATGGCTTGGTTCAGGAACCGCCAAGCCGGACTGCCACCGCAACCGAATGCTGTCTATCACGGCTTGGAATGGTACATTGGGGTTCTAAAGGCCATGCCAACCACTTTTGATCACTTCAACACGCTTACTATTGAGGAGCGGATGTAATGGAGATAATCCAAACTGACATCGCAATCGTCGGTGCGGGAGGAGCGGGGCTGCGCGCCGCTATCGCACTTGCGGAGGCCGATCCGAAGCTTCGCATCGCCTTGATCTCCAAGGTCTACCCGATGCGCAGCCATACCTGCGCGGCGGAAGGCGGGGCCGCTGGCGTCATCAAATCCGACGACAGCCTTGATCTGCACTTTGGCGATACCGTGGGTGGCGGCGACTGGTTGTGCGATCAGAATGCCGTCGAATACTTCATTAACGAAGCGCCCAAGGAGTTGATGCAACTGGAGCATTGGGGTTGTCCGTGGAGCCGCGAGCCGGATGGCTCGGTGGCGGTGCGGCCCTTCGGTGGCATGAAAATCAAGCGCACCTGGTTTGCCGCTGATAAATCCGGTTTCCATATTCTGCATACCCTGTTTCAAACCTCGCTCAAGTATCCGAGCATCCAGCGCTTCGATGAGTATTACGCCACCGATCTGCTGGTCGATGACGGGCGCTGTCAGGGCTTGACCGCGCTGGAAATCCGCAGCGGTGAGATGAGGCAATTTCAGGCCAAGGCGGTGATCATCGCCGCCGGTGGCGCGGGCAAGATGTTCCCCTTCACCACCAACGGCGCGATCAAGACCGGCGACGGCATGGCGCTGGCCTATCGCGCCGGGGTGCCGCTCAAAGACATGGAGTTCGTGCAATATCATCCGACCGGACTGCCCAACAACGGCATTCTGCTGACCGAGGGTTGTCGCGGCGAAGGCGGCATTCTGGTCAACAAGGACGGCCGGCGCTATTTGCAGGATTACGGCATGGGACCGGAAACGCCGGTCGGCCAGCCGGTGCTGAAAACCATGGAACTCGGCCCGCGCGACCGCCTGAGCCAATCGTTCTGGCACGAACAGCGCAAGGGCAACACCGTCTCGACCCCGTGGGGCGATTGCGTGTTGCTGGACATGCGCCACCTGGGTGAGAAGAAGATCAACGAGCGCCTGCCGCTGGTGCGCGATCTGTGCATTAGCTACCTCAACATGGACCCGGTGAAAGAGCCGATCCCGATCCGGCCGGTGGTGCATTACTGCATGGGCGGCATCCATACCGACATCAAGGCAGCGACGCCGGTGCCGGGCTTGTTCGCGGCGGGCGAATGCGCCTGCGTCAGCATCAACGGCGCCAACCGGCTCGGCTCCAACTCCTTGACCGAACTGCTGGTGTTCGGACGGCGGGCGGCGTTGAGCGCCATTGAGCACATTCAATCCGGCTTGTCGAACAGCAATGACGGTGCGCTGGCGGCCCAGGCCAAGAACTCGGAAGACCGCATTCGCGCCCTGTTCGACAAACGCGACGGCACGGAAACCGTGGCCGGACTGCGCAAGGAAATGATGGCGACGATGGAAGAAAATGCCGGTATTTACCGTACCGGTGAGGAATTGGCGCGCGCCTGTGAGAAGGTCTCTGAACTGCGCCAGCGCTACGCCAATCTGGCGCTGACCGATAAGAGCAAGGTGTTCAACACCGACCTGATGCAGGCGCTGGAGTTGAATTCCATGCTTGATTGCGCCGAAGCGGTGGCGGTCGGGGCGCGGGATCGCAAGGAATCGCGCGGCGCGCACCAGCGGCTCGATTTCACCGCGCGGGATGACCAGAATTTCCTCAAGCATACCCTGACCTACTATCATCCCAAGGAGCCGCCGCGCGTCGAGTATCTCGATGTGGTGATCACCAAGTCGCAGCCCGGGGTCCGCGATTACTCAGGAGCCAAGAAATGAGCGAAGAACGCCAAATCCAATTGGAAGTGCTCCGCTACAACCCGGAGACCGACCTTGAGCCGCGGTTTCAGACCTATAGCGTTCCTTGTGTGAACGAATGGGTGGTGCTCGATGCGCTCAATTACGTCAAGGAAAATCTGGACCCGACGCTGAGCTATCGCTGGTCGTGCCACATGGCGGTCTGCGGCAGTTGCGGTTACATGATCAACGGCGAACCCAAACTCGGCTGTAAGGCGTTCATTCACGAGTACGGCGATCACATCCGGGTCGAACCGCTGGCGCATTTCCCCATCGAGCGGGATTTGGTCACGGTGGTGGAGGATTTCATTACCAAATTCTCCAGCGTCAAACCCTATCTGATTCCCAAGGAAGACAAGCCGATCAGCGCCGGTGAATTCAAGCAAACGCCAGCGCAGTTGATGAAGTTCAAGCAGTACACGCTGTGCATCAACTGCATGTTGTGCTACGCCGCGTGCCCGCAATACGGTTTGGTGCCGGAATTCCTCGGCCCGGCGGCGATCTCGATGGCGCATCGCTACAACCAGGACTCGCGCGATGGTGGCCGCGATCAGCGGCAAGAAGTAATCGCCTCGCACGAAGGTGTTTGGGAATGTTCCTTCGTCGGCGCTTGCTCGGAAGTGTGTCCCAAGCATGTCGATCCCGCCGGTGCGCTCCAGCAAGTCAAGGTGGCCAGCACCATCGACTGGTACAAAGAGCACTTGATGCCGTGGAGTAAAAAATGAGCAGCAAACCGTATATCCGCGAAATCCCTAAATCGAGCTGGTTCTTCCGCCAGCCGCGCTACATGCGCTACATGGCGCGCGAAGTCACCTCCTTTTTCATCGGTGCTTTCACGCTGCTGCTGGTGGTTGGGCTGAAAAGGCTGGCGCAAGGGCCAGACGCCTTTCAAAGTTTTCTGGACGCTCTGCGCGGCCCATTGGGCGTGTTGTTCTGTCTGGTGGCGCTGGTGGCGGCCATTTATCACAGCACCTCGTGGTTTAACGTCACACCGCAGGCCATGCCGATTCAGCGCGGTGAGGAATTTGTGCCTGGCAAACTGATCGTTGGCGCCCACTATGCGATCTGGGCCGTCGTGTCGCTTATCGTGCTGATTATGGGGATCTAATCATGGCTAAATCCAACAAACCCATCGTGTGGGGGCTGTTCGCGGCCGGTGGCACGGTCACGGCGTTTATTACCCCGGTGCTGGTGCTGCTGACTTTGTTTGCCGCGATGCGTTTCGCGCCGAGCCTGTTCACCTATGAAAGCATCCATGCTTTCGCTGCCAACTGGCTGGGCAAACTGATCATTTTTGGCGTGATCACCCTGTCGCTATGGCACGCGGCGCACCGCTTCCGTATCACCGCATTCGATTTCGGCATCCGCGCCGATCTGGTGGTGGCGACGATCCTTTACATCATCGCCGCGCTCGGTACCATATCAACCTTTTTCTCACTGCTGTCGATTCATTGATCGATTATAGGAACCTTGCTTTCCTGATTGATCATTCAGCTTGATACCGTGTTATCACCCCGTTCCCTGCTCCCGCAGGGGCGGGTTTTTTGGTTGTATGCAGCCAGTTATTTGGTTTTAATGCGTGTTGTCAATCAGTCGGCCCTAGCGCCTCCGTTTTTTAAGGAAGATTTCCATGAGTTCTCAATCCGTTCATACCGCTGCCTTAACCCCACCCCGCCAGTTGCCAGACGGTGCGTCGGCTGAGTCTGCGGCGGCGAGCGAGGAGAAAGAAATCCGGCTCGATGAATCCAGCTCAGCGCTTGACGATGTAACGCAAGTGCCCTTACCAGCTTACCTCCAGCAAGTTTATTGGTGGGCCTATTTGCATCCAGCGGCGGTGCGTATTTTCGAGCGGCAATGGCTGGTTAACCTGATTCTGTGGGGCAATTTCGCGCGGCTGCGCGATCTGGCGCTGGATGAACTGGGCGCTTCCATTGAAGGCGATGTGTTGCAGGTGGCCTGTGTCTATGGCAACTTCACCGAACGGCTACTGCAACGGCTTCACCCAGAGGCCCAGTTAGCGGTCGTCGATGTGGCCGAAGTGCAATTGGAGAATCTCAAATCCAAAGTCAACATCAGCTCCCGTATGACGCTGCATCATCAGGACGCTTCCAACCTGAAATTTGCCGATGCCAGCTTCGATACCGTCGTGCTGTTTTTCCTGCTGCACGAACAACCGGAAGAAGTACGGGCCAAAACCATCGCGCAAGCCTTGCGGGTGGTCAAGCCGGGCGGCAAAGTGGTTTTTGTCGATTATCATCGACCGATTGCAACCAATCCCTTCCGTTACGTGATGATCCCTATTCTCAGCACGCTGGAACCGTTTGCGATGGATTTGTGGCGGCATGAGATCAGTGATTGGTTGCCGGAACCTGTCCGCAACCGGGCCAAAATCGACAAACAGACTTATTTTGGTGGGCTGTACCAAAAAGTGGTGATCACGGTTTAAGACGCTGCCTCCGGCTGTGTGCCGGCTCAAATCAGAGTTTGCCGAGAGCATCCAGTTTACGGGCGCGTGCGCTGAAAGCGTTGACCATCGTCGTTGCCATCTCCGTCAGTAGCACTGTGGCCAGTGGTTGAAGCAACAGTGAGCGAACCTCACAATCAAGGGAAAAATCGGTTAGGCACAATCCGTCTGGTGTCGGTGCGAATGACCAGCGGATGTCGAAGCGACTGAAACCGCGATCTGTCGATGTAACCACGATGGATTTTGGCCGCTGGAGTTCGGTACGGCTAACAAACCGGTGCATGATCAGCCCCAACGCCAAGACTTGCTCGGTTTCGTAGGCCGTCTCATAACGGCGAATAATCGTGGCTTTACGGATCAATGGCAGGAACTCAGGATAGCGTTCGACATCAGCCACAAGATCGAACATCCGTTCTGGAGAAACTGGGATGACTCGACTTTCGCGATGAGATGTATGAGACATTGGCTGGGCACTTCCATCCCCGGACCCCGGAGAGTTGATGATCTGGAGAAAAGTTCAGTCTTACCCTCAAGCGTAGTAGGGCCATGGTACGAATACCAGCACTCTGAATTAGGCGGCGCCCTCCAACGTCTTGCCTTCTTAGAGCGTTATCGGCAACTGTTAGCAGTCATAAAAAAAGCCCGGCTAAACCGGGCTTTTTAACAGCATATTTATAGAGGCTTATGGAGCCGGCATGGCATGGGTTTTGTCGAAAATACCCTCTTCAATACGATGCCATGTCTTGGGGAAAAACTTGGCGATCACAGCACCGACGGGCAAGACCAGCAGCCCAGCACCAATCAACGCAACGATCCAGAATCCTCCGAATGGAGCCAAAGCCAATACCAGGACCGCGAACACTACGATTTTGCTTAGATCTTTCATGATGTCTACGTAGTGGAAACCCCGTTGCTCAGAACGAAGACCACTCACGCCCTCTAATATTTTGGTGTCAGAAGCTCAACTTTGGGTAGCCGTTAGCACAAAAAACGACCCCGCCTTGGAGGCGTTGCCTTCCAGAGCAAGGTCCACGCCTCAAATGCTCGAAAAAAGGAGCATATTATCTTTGCACCAGAGGGATATCATTAACTCGAAAAGAATCCAAAAACGCTACCTATCCCCAATAGTGCCACTGGATTGAGATAAATTTTACCATAAAAAATGTTGCGTTGCAAAATTTTTTGCGCCCTCTAACGCAAAATTTAGCGACGTTCGGCTAAAACCCAGATTGAGAACCAAACTAAATCGTACAAAATTATTCCTATTTCTTCTGCAATATGGCAAATTAATGTTCTAAAATTTCATCAACGATCATTTTTGAGGATTATTTTATGGCAGCGAAAAAATTCTACTTAGAGTTGCTTGGGGCTGATGGAAAGGGTGTTGCTGGCGTCACTGTTGAGGCGAGCGGCTGCTCAGAGTTATCAACAAGTCCTATGGGGACTGCATTATTCCTCACCGAAGAGCCGGTTGTAGCGGTTAAGGTGGAAGGCAAGGAAGTTTTCAAAGCACCCGTTGAGGCTTTGCCAGATCGCCTGGTCCTCGTTCAGGACGGTGGCGGCTGGAAGCAGAAATAACGGGCGAAAAAGGCACGACCGCCTCAAAAAATTGGGGATGGCGTTGTATCGTCATCCCCAGGCTGGATTATCTTGAATTCATCACGAAGCAGGTTCGGTTGCAAACCTGAGTACTCCGTAAATTAAGTTTCTTAGGAGTTACGCAGTTGCCGGTAGCCTGTAAAGTGGATTAGTCAGATAGGTGCGGATGGCGGGGCGGATGATAGCGAGTTTCGCCTCAAACCAGC
>NZ_CBTJ020000037.1 GCF_001051235.1 Candidatus Competibacter denitrificans Run_A_D11
CTGGTTTGAGGCGAAACTCGCTATCATCCGCCCCGCCATCCGCACCTATCTGACTAATCCACTTTACAGGCTACCGGCAACTGCGTAACTCCTAAAATAAACAAACACATCAACAAAGAAACATGAGACCGGCTATTCCCCGTTTCGAACATGCCCGCTTATTGATCGTCGGTGACGTGATGCTGGATCGTTATTGGCACGGCGCCACCGCCCGAATCTCGCCGGAAGCACCGGTGCCGGTTGTTAAGGTGGAAGACGTTGAAGAGCGGCCCGGCGGTGCGGCCAATGTGGCGGTCAATGCGGCTACCCTGGGCTGTCAGGTTCGCGTCCTGGGCGTGGTGGGTGCCGACGCAGCCGCAACCGTGTTGGAGACTAAATTGCAGCGGCTGGGGGTGGCCTGCGACCTGCTGCGCCAGCCCGGCCAAGCCACGATCACCAAACTACGGGTTCTAAGCCGCAATCAGCAACTGTTGCGCCTGGATTTCGAAGATGGCTTTCCCGGATTTGAGCCAGCCGAACTCCATGCCCGATTCACCGAATACGTGACTCAAGCCGATGCTGTGGTGTTGTCCGACTATCGGAAAGGGGCGCTGCGTGAGGTTGCAAACTATATCGACAGCGCCCGGGCCGCCGACCGGCCGGTACTGGTTGATCCCAAGGGTCAGGATTTCCGGCGCTATCGTGGCGCGACGTTGCTCACTCCCAATTTGACAGAGTTTGAAGCGATTGTCGGGAAATGCCGCAATGAGATCGAACTGGTCGGCAAAGGTGAGGCACTACGGCGCGATCTGGCTCTGGAAGCCCTGTTGATCACTCGCGGCGAACAGGGCATGACCTTGTTGCAGCAGGATACCGAACCCTTGCAATTCGCTGCCCGCGCTCGTGAGGTTTACGACGTGACCGGCGCCGGCGATACCGTGATCGCCACCCTCGCTGCCGGGCTGGCCGCTGGGCTACGCCTGCCGGGCGCCACCCTGCTGGCCAATCTCGCGGCTGGTATCGTGGTCGGCAAGCTGGGTGCTGCCGGTGTGACCGTCTCCGAATTGCGGCGAGCCGTGTATGAACACGATGAACCGCCACGCGGCTTATTGGAAGAAACCCCGCTGCTGCACGCCGTTGCCGACGCTAAGGCACATGGCGAAACCATCGTCATGACCAACGGCTGTTTCGATATCCTCCACGCGGGCCACGTCGCCTATCTGGAGCAGGCCAAGCGTCTGGGGAATCGGCTGATCGTTGCGGTGAACGACGATGCCTCGGTACGCCGACTGAAAGGTGAACAACGCCCAGTCAATCCACTGTGGGAACGAATGCGGGTCTTGGCTGCTCTCTCGGCAGTCGATTGGGTGGTGCCGTTTTCCGAGGATACCCCAGAACGGCTGATTTGCGCGGTTCGGCCGGATTATCTGGTCAAAGGCGGCGATAACGATCCGGCACGGATTCCCGGCAATCAATGTGTCTGGGAGAACGGTGGTCAAGTGGTCGTGATGGATTATATCGACGGCTGTTCCACCACCAGTACCATTGCCAGGATCTTGCATCACCCATGAAAATCACCGGAACCACTATCAAGGTCGATGTAGCGATCATCGGCGGTGGCATCGCCGGCTTATGGTTATTGGCCCGCTTGCGACGGCTCGGCTTCAGCGCCTTGCTGATCGAAAGCGAAGCCTTGGGCACCGGTCAGACGATTTGTTCCCAAGGGATCATTCACGGTGGCGTCAAGTATTCATTGCAGGGCAAGGTGACTGAAGCCGCCAAGTTGATTTCGGAGATGCCGGCTGTTTGGCGGCGCTGTTTGAAAGGCGAGGGTGACATTGATCTGCGCGGTTCGTTGCTGGTGGAACATCAATACTTATTGGCAACCCGTTCGCCGCGCTCTTGGTTCGCAGGTTTGCTGGCGAGTAAGGTGGTCAACGGACGTGCGGAAAAGCTGGTCGGAATCGGCGCCGATAGTTATCCCCCCGCATTGCGTCAGGCCGCCTTTCGCGGCACTGTCTATCGTCTGGATGAGCCGATTGTTGATGTTGCCTCGGTGTTGAATGCGTTCGCCGACCAGCATCATGAAGCCATTGTCTTGTGCGAAGGGCCGGCGGTGCCCTCTGGTGATGGCGCAATTACCTTGCGTTATCTGGATCGGCCCATGCTGGCCATTCGCCCATCTTGCACGATCTTTGCTGCTGGAGGGGGTAACTCAGCGGTACTGTGGGCCTCGTTGCAACAGCGGCCCCTGCATATGGTATTGGTCAGAGGCCCCAGTCTGCCGGGGCCGATGTATGGGCATTTTGTCGGTACCCGCGATATCCCCCGCTTAACGGTGACCACTCATTGCGATACGGCTGGCCATTTGGTGTGGTATTTGGGGGGAGAACTGGCCGAAACAGGTGTCAAACGCGACCGCCAGGAACAGATTCGCATGGCTCGCCGGGAATTAGCGAGCTTGTTGCCGTGGGTTGATTGGTCGCCAACCCAATTCGCTACTTTCTCCGTGAAGCGGGCTGAAGCCCTGCAAAGCGATGGCAGCCGACCGATAGGCCCAAGCGTGATGCGCGATGGGCGAACCCTCGTGGTATGGCCGACCAAGCTGGCTTTGGCCCCGCTGCTGGCCGATCAGGTCGAAGAAATGTTGCGGAAACTCGATTTGCGGCCCCGGCCGGCGGATTTACGGCTGCTGGAGGATTGGCCACGGCCCAAGATCGCTGTCTATCCCTGGAACCGCGAGGATTTGGTGTGGAGTTAAGACCCTTGGGTGCAACCAGTTTATCGGTCAGCCCTCTTGGCTTGGGAACGGTTAAATTTGGTCGCAATGTGGGGGTGAAATACCCTCAACCTTTCGATTTACCCTCTGATCAGGAGGCTCTGACCCTGCTAGCAACCGCCTGGGATCTGGGCATTAATTTGCTCGATACCGCCCCGGCCTATGGGGTTAGTGAGGAACGGCTCGGTCGGCTATTGCAGCATTGTCGGCGGGATTGGGTGATCGTGACCAAGGTCGGCGAGGAATTCACCGACGGGGTTTCACGTTTCGATTTCTCTGCGGCTGCGACCCGCACCAGCGTGGAACGCAGCCTGCGCCGGTTGGGAGTTGAAGTGCTGGATGCCGTGCTGATTCACTCGAACGGTGACGACCTGGCGATTCTGGAACAGGCGGCCGTCCTGCCGACGTTGCTTGATCTAAAACAGGCAGGGCTGGTACGAGCGGTAGGGATGTCTACAAAAACCTTAATGGGAAGCGTGCGGGCGGTTGAATGCTGCGATTTGGTGATGCTGACTTACAATCAGCACGAACCGTCCGAATTAACGGCGATCCGCGCCGCTTGCACCGCTAACAAGGGCATCTTGATTAAGAAAGCGCTACAAAGTGGTTGGTTCAAACAAACACTCGGCAGAGATCCACTATTAGATACCCTGAACTTCGTCTACAGTGAACCGGGGATTAGCAGCGTAGTCATCGGAACACTAAATCCTGCCCATCTGCGGGCGAATGCGGTAGAGGTGGAACGGGTACTAGCCGTAAGAGCTAAAACGGCACCCTTCGGATAACCATTGATCGTTTAGCCATCGGTGTATCGCTCACAGACGCGTTCTCTCGACTATCGCTGCTACAGTGCCAACTGAAATTAGGAGGCCGGAATGCTAATTTTGACGCTAAAACGGATGATCGTGATGGAGTAATGCGGTCGTCGATGGCATTTGTTAAAGCAAATGTTCTCTCGACTATCGCTGCTACAGTGCCAACTGAAATTAGGAGGCCGGAATGCTAATTTTGACGCTAAAACGGATGATCGTGATGGAGTAATGCGGTCGTCGATGGCATTTGTTAAAGCAAATAGATTTTACTTAAGCAACGTAGCCTCGCCTCCTTTTCAGTGAGACCAGGATAGGCTGTTCCGTTATCCCAATCGTCACACAATTTGACCGTGGCAGGCGTAACCTAAAGTCGTGGATTGATAGAAATGGACAAAACGCAATTACAGTGGCTGTTGGCGGTTGTCGGAGCCGCCGTCGTGGTCCTGATCTATCTGTGGGGCATCCGAAGTCGCCTCAAGGAAGAGATCCGCAATCGCCGTCGCCGACCCTCTCAGGCCAACGAGCCGAAGTGGGGCGACGCTCCCCCCGATTTGCCGGAAGACGACGGTACGGAAGTACACGAATTCGGCGACTTAGGCCGAGTGACGCCCGATCATCATCTGGCTGATAAAATCCTGGTGGATGTGGAAATTCATCCGGTCAATCGCGAGCTTGACCCTGAACAAGCCCCACCGCCGACCAAATCGCCTTTGGAGAAACTGCTCAAGCCACCGGTACCGCACCATCCGCCGACCACTGAATCCGAGTCAACACCGTCCGCTCTTCAACGGAGCAGCACCGAGAAATCATCCGAAGCCGTTCAACCCCCGGCTAGCCAGAAATCAACCAGCGCTGCAAAAAACCCACCCATGGATCTGGGGTTAAACCAACCCCTGCCGGAAGCTGATCCAAACCCGGTACCGTCACCTGAAGCCAAGACCATGGTGGCTTTGACCGTCATGGCATCCCGCCACCAAACCTTTAAGGGAGCCGATATCCAAGCCGCCGCCGAGGAAGCCGGGCTACAACTGACTGCCTCCGGCCTGTTTGAGCGCTACCCAACCAAGGAAAGCGGTGCCGATAATCCCGTATTCAGCTTAGCGCACCTGCGCAAACCCGGCTCATTCGAAGCACAAACCCTGGCGCAACTGAGCACACCCGGCTTATTAATCTTCATGAGTCTCCCCGGTCCTTTGGACGGAACGAAGGCTTTGGACCTGCTGGTGCTCGCCGCTGACCGAGTGGCCCGAAAACTCAACGGCGTCATTTGCGACGAGCAGGGCCACCGAATGACCAACCAAGGGCTGCTCGCGCTACGCGATAAAGTCGCCAAGCTCGGCGGAACCGCGCACTAACCCACATCCTCGCTTGTTGGCACCCCCTTCATGGCACCCCACACCACCGCTGACCGCGCCGCCGAGCTGCGCGCCGAGATCAGCCGCCACGATCACCGTTATTACGTTCTGGACGAACCGGAGATCCCCGACGCCGAATATGATCGACTATTCCGGGAATTGCAGGCGCTTGAAGCAGCCTACCCCGAATTGTGCCGCCCCGATTCACCGACCCAGCGCGTCGGCGGCAAAGCCTTGCAAGCCTTCGTCGCAGTCCGCCATCAGGTGCCTATGCTCTCGATCCGTACCGAGACGGATATCGGGCCGGGTGGTGCCCGCGCTTTCGATACGCAGATACGTCGTGAGCTGGGTTTACAAGCTACCGATGACCCCATCGACTACGCCTGCGAGCTGAAATTTGACGGTTTGGCGATCAGTCTGCGCTACGAGGACGGCCTGCTGATACATGCAGTCACCCGGGGTGATGGCCAGACGGGTGAAGACGTCACCCAAAATATCCGCACCATTAAAGCGATCCCTCTACGCTTAGCAGGAACAGCACCGGCCGTGCTCGAAGTGCGTGGCGAGGTCTACATGAGTCGGCCGGATTTCGAACGCTACAATAACCGCCAACGGGCAGCGGGCCTGCCCACCTTGCTCAATCCACGTAATGCGGCGGCGGGCAGTATCCGCCAACTTGACCCCAGTGTCGCTGCCAAACGGCCGCTGTCCTTTTTCGCTTATGGCCTGGGCGAAACGCGCGGCTGGGAGCTACCCAGCGCGCACAGTGAAATGCTGGATGCCCTACTGGCGTTTGGCTTGCCAGTGAGCGCGGAGCGAGCCATCGCACAAGGTGCAGAGGGTCTGATCGCCTTCCATGGCGCTATCGCAGAGCGACGCACCGCTTTACCGTTTGATATCGATGGGGTGGTGTACAAGGTCAATCGGTTGGATTGGCAACGGGAATTGGGCTTTCGGACTCGCGAGCCACGTTGGGCGGTGGCGCACAAATTCCCGGCACAAGAAGAATTGACGGTGGTCGAAGCCATCGAGGTGCAAGTCGGGCGCACGGGGGCCGTGACACCGGTTGCGCGGCTCAAGCCGGTATTCGTGGCCGGAGTCACCGTCACCAACGCCACGCTGCACAACGCCGACGAAGTGGCCCGCAAGGACGTGCGGGTCGGCGACACCGTGCGGGTGCGACGGGCCGGCGACGTGATTCCCGAAGTAATCGGCGTGGTGCTGGAGCGACGCCCCGCCGAGGCGCTGCCTTTCACCATCCCTACCCACTGCCCGATTTGTGGCTCACCGGTGGTTCGCCCGGACGGTGAAGCGGTCGCCCGCTGCATGGGAGGGCTGCACTGTCGCGCCCAGCGCAAAGAGGCCATCCGGCATTTTGCCTCGCGGCGGGCACTGGATATCGAAGGGCTGGGCGATAAATTGATTGACCAATTGGTCGAGCGCGACTTGGTACGCGACTTGGCCGACTTATTCTCGCTGGATAGCACGACGCTTGCGAATTTGGAGCGGATGGGGACGAAATCGGCCGACAAGCTCATTGCGGCGCTGGAACACGCCAAAACCACGACCCTGGCCCGTTTTCTGTACGCACTGGGCATTCGTGAAGTCGGCGAAGCCACCGCTCTGGCGCTTGCCCATCACTTCGGCACCTTAACCGCGCTGGCGGCGGCGGATGCGGAGCGCTTGCGACAGGTGCCGGACATTGGTCCGGTGGTCGCCACCACAGTTCAGGCATTCCTGCAAGAACCCCACAATCAAGCGGTGATCGCCCGCTTGCAGGCGGCGGGCATCCACTGGGTGGAAACAGCCGTCAAATCCCCAACGGACGGCGGATTGCTCGTCGGCAAGAGCGTTGTGTTAACCGGGACATTAGAATCAATGAGCCGCGATCAGGCTGCTGATCGGTTACGGGCGGCGGGTGCTAAAGTCGCTGGCAGCGTATCGAAAAAGACCGATTACCTGATCGCCGGTCGCGATGCCGGTTCTAAGCTCGAAAAAGCACGGTCTCTAGGCATCAAGGTCTTGGATGAGGCGGGCTTGCTGGCGCTGCTGTCCGCATAGGTCATGCGAACCTCTCTCCCAACAGCGGGAGAGAGGTGAAGCAAGCGGTATTACTTCTTCTCTTCTTTTTTCGGCTCGACAACGGCCGCTGGTGCTGGTGCCGGTTTAGGCGCTTCGCTGACCTGAATTTCCTTGACCTCGATCTTGGCGCCGGATTTCAGTTTTTCCAGATAATCGTTCACCATCCGACTTTGCAGCATTTGCTGAATCTGTGGCTTCAACTCATCCAGAGAAGGCGGCGTCGCATCACGGCTATCTTCCAACAGGATGACGTGCCAGCCGAATGACGTCTGCACTGGCTGTTCGGTGTATTTACCTTTTTCCATCTTGGCAACGGCTTGGGCGAAGGGGGGCACCATCATGCTGGGAGTGAACCAGCCCAGATCGCCGCCATTATCTTTCGAACTGTCACTGGATTTGGCTTTAGCCAGCTCAGCGAAATTACCGCCCTTTTTCAGTTCGGCGATGATTTCTTTCGCTTTATCCTCGGAATCGACCAAGATGTGGCTCGCTTTGTATTCCTTGCCCTTCATAGCCGCGATGGCGGTTTCGTACTCTTTCTTAACGGCGTCTTCGCTGGGTGCGCTTTCGCTCAGCATCCGACGGATCACACTGCTCGCTAGGAGGCTGCGCTGAACCATGGCCAACTGCTGCTTGATTTGGGCATCATCGGCCAGCTTCTGCTTGTCCGCTTCCTGCACCAGCAATTCTTCCAAGACCAGTTGATCGACCAACGACTTGCTGGCTTCCGCCGAGTCCACTTTCGTGCGGCCGCGTAACTGCTGAACATATTGGTCGAAAGCCGCTTTAGAGATGGTCTTACCATTGACCACGGCTACCGGGTCAGGGATGGTAAACGGCGCTGGGACCGGTTGCGCGGCCGGTGGGGTAGCGGCTTCAGGCTTCTTATCTTCGGCAGCCAGCACACCTCCCGACAACAGGAGAGTGGAGGACAGCGCCAGCAGCGGAACGATCAATTTAGGCATTTTATGCATACGAGTGGTTTCCATCGGTGAGCTAAGTTGCAGGGGTTGAAGGTGAAGCTTCGTCCGGGGTGTGCGCTTGCGCAATACTCAACGCATGGATTTCCCGGCGCATGAGGTCGGCCACCGCCGCATGGATCAGGCGGTGACGTTGAATCAGGGTTTTGCCGACAAAAGCGGCAGAGACGAGACGGACAGTGAAATGACCACCCTCGCGTGCTCCAGCATGGCCGGCGTGAGCGGCGCTATCATCAATGATTTCCAGCCGTTCAGGTGCCAGCGCGGCCCGCAGCCGCGTTTCGAGCAACGCGATTCGCGCCGCCGTCATGCCGGCAGCACTTTGCGAAACGGATAGATCTCGACTGCAACATAAACACCCGCCGCGACATAAGGATCGGCGTCCGCCCAGTTTTTGGCAGCTTCCAGCGAGGCAAATTCGCCGACCACGAGGCTACCTTGAAAGCCAGCGGGGCCGGGGTCAGGGCTGTCGATGGCAGGGAGCGGGCCGGCCAGTACCAAGCGACCTTCCGCCAGCAGGGCGTTCAACCGCCCAAGGTGAGCGGGACGCGCAGCTAGCCGCTGCGCTAAGCTGTCGGGGGCATCACGGCCCAGGATAGCGTACAACATGGTCAGGATTCCTTAGAGGGTGCATCATCGGTTTTCAGATGACGGCTCATGTAGACAGCCTGCCCCATCACGAAAACCAAGGTCAACCCCAAGATGCCGAACAGCTTGAAATTAACCCAGGTATTTTCATCAAAGGTAAAGGCGACATAGAGGTTGATCAATCCCATCGCCACGAAAAATAGGGACCAAGCGACTGTGAGCTTGACCCAGATCGGGGCGGGAAGTTCCATCTGGTTACCCATCAACCGCTCCAGCACCGTTTTTCGACCCACAAAACAACTGCCGATAAACAGGATAGCGAACAGCCAGTTGACAACGGTCGGCTTCCATTTAACGAAAATCGGATCATGGAAAATCAGCGTCGCCCCCCCGAACACCGCCACCAGGACAGCAGTGATCAGTGGCATTTTCTCGACCCGACGATGCCGCAACCAGCTCCAAGCGACTTGTCCTAAGGTAGCGACAATGAGCACTCCAGTCGCCACATAGATATCTGCCAGTTTGTAGGCGACAAAGAACAAAACGATGGGCAAAAAGTCAAACAGCAGTTTCATGCCGATAATAGATGGTTATTGGCGTCAATGAGGAAGTAGGCGAAGGTCTACCAATGCTACCGATCCGCTGGCCATGCTGATAGGGTAAGGGAACGGCTCCATGGTTAACGTCTTGACCGGGCAACGCCAAACTGGCAAGTTGCCCACTCGATCACGATTCGCACAACCGATTAATATTACAGGCTATGAGTTCCGTTTTACAAATCCATTCGCTCAACCCACAAACACGCCTCCTGCGACAAGCGGTCGAGCGCCTAAGCACCGGCGGGGTTATCGTCTACCCGACCGATTCCAGTTACGCCCTGGGTTGCCAGCTCGGTGATAAAGCGGCGGCCGAGCGTATCCGCCATCTTCGCCAAACGGATCGGCACCACAATTTCACCTTGGTGTGCCGAGATCTAGCCGAAATCGCCACCTATGCCAAGGTGGATAATCGCCGCTATCGCCTGCTTAAGGCAGCGACGCCGGGGCCATTTACCTTTATCCTGCAAGCGACCCACGAAGTACCGCGCCGGTTGCAGCACCCCCGCCGCAAAACCATCGGCATCCGGGTACCGGATCATCCCATCGCCCGTGCTCTGCTCGCGGAGATGGGCGAACCGATCATGAGTTGTACGCTGATCCTGCCAGGCGACGATTGGCCGATGGCCGACCCTGACCAGATCGTTGAGCGCTTAAGCGGAGCCGTCGATCTGATCATTGATGGTGGCCCCTGCCAGCGGGAACCGACCACCGTGCTTGATCTGACCGGCGACGCCCCGGAATTACTCCGCCAGGGTTTGGGCGATGCCAGCCCCTTTCTCTAGTCCGCTCCGAGCAGCGCTGCGTATAATCCCACCATGCAAGAACAACTCAATACAGTTCAACTGTTAGTCGTACTGGCGCCGCCTCTGCTACTGGCGATCACCCTGCATGAAGTCGCGCACGGCTGGATGGCATGGCGTTTTGGCGATCCCACCGCCAAATCCCAGGGCCGGCTTAGTCTGAATCCCTTGCGCCACATCGATCCGATTGGCACGGTGCTGGTTCCCGGCCTACTGGCCGCGTTCGGCGGCTTTATCTTCGGTTGGGCCAAGCCAGTGCCGGTTAACTACAGCCGGCTACGTCATCCCAAGCGGGATATGGCGCTGGTCGCGCTGGCCGGACCCGGCTCTAACCTGGTTATGGCGCTGGGCTGGGGATTGATTGCGCTCATCGGCCATGGTCTGCGAAATACCTGGGCAGGACTGGGTGAACCGATGCTATTGATGGGCATTGCGGGTATCGATGTCAATGTGATGCTGGGCGTGCTCAACCTGCTACCGATTCCACCGCTGGATGGTTCACGAGTGCTGGCGGGCGTTTTGCCGAATCGGTTTGGCTTGGCGATGCTGCGGATGGAGCGTTATGGGCTGATCATTCTGGTCGTGCTCTTGGCCAGTGGTATCCTCAATCTCATGCCTCTGGTGAATGGCGTCCGCCATCTGATCCTGACGCTATTTTTCTCCTGATTCCAACTTAAAGCGCTGTTTTCATCATGGAAATCACCCTCACCGGCATCACCACGACCGGTACGCCGCATCTGGGCAACTACGTCGGCGCTATCCTGCCCGCTATTGAAGCAAGCCGCCGTAAAGACGTGCGGTCGTTCTATTTTTTGGCCGATTATCATGCCCTGGTCAAATGCCATGATCCTGCCCTGGTTCACCGCTCGCGGCTCGAAGTCGCCGCCACTTGGTTGGCGTTGGGGTTGGATGTCGAGAATGTCATTTTCTACGCCCAAACCGACATCCCGGAAATCCTGGAACTGACCTGGATGCTGACTTGCGTCACTGCCAAGGGCCTGATGAACCGCGCCCACGCCTACAAAGCAGCGGTTGCCGACAATGTGGCTGATCTGGATAAAGACCCGGACAAGGGCGTGACCATGGGATTATTCTGCTATCCGATTCTGATGGCGGCAGACATTCTGATGTTTAAGGCCAGCAAGGTGCCGGTCGGCAAGGACCAGATCCAACACCTGGAAATGGCACGCGATATCGCCGCTCGCTTCAATCATTTATACGGCGAGCATTTCGTCCTGCCGGAAGCGGTGGTGGATGAAAAAACGGCGGTGCTGGTGGGTCTGGACGGCCGCAAGATGAGCAAAAGCTACGGCAATACCATTCCCCTGTTTGAGCCGGAAAAGGCGCTGCGCAAGCTCATCATGCGCATTAAAACCAATTCGCTGCCGCCGGAAGCGCCTAAAGATCCCGATACTTGCACCCTGTTCGAGCTTTATCGGGCCTTTGCCAGCACTGAAGAAACAACGGCGATGCGCGCGCGCTACGCCCAAGGCATCGGATGGGGCGAAATGAAGCAGATTTTGTTTGAGTACCTGAACGACCGCTTGCGTGAACCGCGCACGCACTATCATGATTTGCTGGCCCGGCCGGACCATATCCAGCAAATCCTGCAACGCGGCGCAGCGCGGGCACGCGAATACAGCGCGCCGTTTCTCGCCGAATTGCGGCACGCGGTCGGCATCCGCCCGCTGGGTACTTAGGATGGCTTTCTTGGGCCATGCTGACACTACCGCAACGATAAGCAGCTAACGGGTGACCACCGTCGCTGAAAAATCACCGCTTGCCAAGGTCAGCGGTGAACCTTATCTGCAATGGCCACCCGATCTCTATATCCCCCCGGACGCACTGGAAGTTTTTCTGGAAGCATTCGAGGGCCCGCTGGATTTATTGCTGTACCTGATTCGACGCCACAATCTCAATATCCTCGATATTCCGATTGCCGAGATCACCCGACAATACATGGACTATCTGTCGCTGATGCAGGATTTACAGCTGGATCTAGCAGCAGAATATTTGGTGATGGCGGCCTGGCTGGCCGAGATCAAATCGCGGTTGTTATTGCCCGACCCTACCCCGGCCGAAGCTGAAGAGGAAGACCCACGCGCCGAACTGGTACGCCGGCTTCAAGAATACGAGCGCTTCCAGCAAGCGGCCAAGGCCCTGGATAGCCTACCGCGACTTGAACGCGATCTCTTCGTCGCCAACGTCGAAACGGTCGAAGGGCCGCCCGCCCGGATACCACCCCCAGTGGGATTAGCGGATCTGCTGGGTGCCTTGCGCGATGTGCTCGCTCGGGCTGAACTGTTTGGCCGTCACCATGTCCGGCGAGAAACGCTCTCGGTGCGTGAACGGATGAGCCAGGTTCTGGAACGGTTGGATGCGCTGCGGTTTACCCCGTTTACCGCGTTGTTCCGCCCGGAGGAAGGCCGAATGGGCACGGTGGTCACGTTTCTGGCCGTGCTGGAACTCTTGCGCGAAACCTTATTGGAATTGGCCCAGGCTGAGCCATTCGCCCCTATCTATCTCCGCAAGCGGCTTTGAGGGTTGGCTATGCCAGAATTGATCGCCATCATCGAAGCCGTATTGCTCGCCGCCGGTGAGCCGCTGTCGTTGGAGCGCCTGTCAGGCGTGTTCCCGGAAGCGGAACGGCCGGAGCGCGAGGTGCTGCGGACTGCATTAAGTGAACTGGCCATTGCGTGCGCTGGGCGCGGGGTGGAACTGGTCGAAGTCGCTGGCGGCTTTCGTCTGCAAGTGCCCCAGGCATTTTCTCCCTGGGTCTCCCGTCTCTGGGAAGAGCGGGCGGCTCACTATTCGCGCGCTTTGCTGGAAACTCTAGCCCTGATCGCATACCGTCAACCCATCACGCGCGGTGAAATTGAAGCGGTGCGCGGAGTTAGTCTTAGCAGTAGTATCATGAAAACCTTACAGGAGCGCGACTGGATCAAGGTGGTCGGCCACCGTGAGGTGCCGGGGCGTCCGGCCTTGTACGCGACCACCCATACCTTTCTGGATTATTTCAATCTCAAGAGTTTGAGCGACCTGCCACCCTTGGTGGCCGCGCGCGAACCTGAAATCATTGGAGCTGAAGTAGATCTTCACGCTCAGGCTAACCCACCCGCTCTAAGCGGCGACACGCGCATGGAATCTTCGTCATGACTGAACGCTTACAAAAATTTCTGGCGAGCGCTGGCTTTGGTTCACGGCGCCAGATCGAAGAATGGGTTCGTCAAGGGCGGATTACCGTGAACGGTGCCCTCGCCCATCTGGGCGTACAGGTCAGTGAGGTTGACAAAATTCAGATCGACGGCAAACCGGTGCGGTCACATACCGACCGGCAAAATCGGCGGGTGCTGGCCTATTACAAGCCGGTCGGCGAGATAACGGCCCGCCGTGATCCCGAAGGGCGGCCCACGGTGTTTGACCGCCTGCCACCGTTGCGCGCTGGTCGCTGGATCGCGGTAGGACGGCTCGATCTCAACACGCAAGGCTTGTTGCTGTTGACGACGGATGGGGAACTGGCTAATCGGCTCATGCACCCCTCGGCGCAAATCGAGCGCGAGTATGCGGTGCGGGTGCTGGGCGGAGTCGCGCCGGAAGTGTTATTGCGCTTAGCCGAGGGCGTACCGCTAGAAGATGGACCAGCGCGGTTTGATGATATCCGAGAGGCGGGCGGCGAAGGCGCCAACCGCTGGTATCATGTCATCTTACGCGAAGGCCGCAACCGCGAAGTACGCCGACTATGGGAATCACAGGGGGTGACGGTAAGCCGCTTGATCCGGGTTCGTTACGGCCCTGTAGTCCTTCGCCGGGGTTTGCATCCCGGTCGCTGGGATGAGTTGAACCTGACGCAGATCCGCGAGCTGCTCATGGCGGCCGGCTGCCCGCTCGAAGAACCTCCGGCTGCGGCGACGCCACTACAACGGCCCACCTTCAAGCGGCCAGGCACGCCAAAATCCAATAGGTTTCACGGCGACCCACGCCCGACCGCTTCGGCCCCGATCCGTTCACCAAATCGGCGGGAGGCTGTTGAGCCAGCACACGGCAGTCAGCGAAATACACCCGAAACAAGGCAAAGCCGCTCCAATACACCGCAACGCACCGAACCGCGAGCCGGATCTCGATCCCGCGATGCCGCGAATCCCTGGACTACACGGCTGGGCCGCCCTGATGGTGGTGGGACGCAGACAACCTCGCCACCTCGGCGCCCCCTCAATCCTGGGCGCGCAAAAGCTGGCCGGTAACGCCCTTGCTATCCGGCCCCAACAGATACAAGTAAGTCGGTATGATCGCCTCGGGATCGACCCATTCGTCGGGGGTACGTCCTGGATAGGCGCGTAAAGTCAGACCAGCGCCGACCTGGCCGGGATCAATGCTATTGACCCGAATCGATGTATTGGTCTCCAACTCATTGGCCCAGAGTTTCATCAACGTTTCGGCGCTGCCCTTGGCCACCGCGTAGGCTCCCCAATAGGCTCGGCCTGTCTCGCTAGCCTGGTCCGCAGTAAAGATCACCGAGGCATCGGGCGCACGGTTCAATAAGCCCAACAGGGCTTGTGTCAATAAAAACGGGGCATGGACATTGACCTGCACGATCCGATACCACAATGCCGTGTCGTAATTGGCCAGCGGAGTCAATCCTGCAAACAGGGCTGCATTATGCAGCAAGCCATTTAACCGGCCAAATTCCGTTCCGATGATCGTCGCCAAATCCGCATAATCTTTCGGACTCGCTCCCTCCAGGTTCATCGGGTAGATCGCCGGTTTCGGTCCCCCTGTCTGCTCAATCTCATCGTACACCTGTTCCAATTTACGGATGGTGCGCCCCAGCAAAATCACCGTCGCGCCATACGCAGCGAGCCGGCGCGCCACCACGCGACCGATGCCATCACCCGCGCCGGTGACCAGAATCACTCTGTCGTTTAGCAGATTAGCGGTGGGATGGTAATCTTTCATGGTATCTCTTCCAAATCGGACTTAGATCAAGAGGTGGCTCACGCTACCACCGGCAAGCGCCGACGATGGAGTTTTTCTCTCCTTCGCAAGCGCCATGCCAGCCATAGCTTGCGCAAAGGCGGCAGCGACGTGCGCTGCTCCAAAAGACGATAGCCATCCTCGGCGATTTCCTCCAAAAGCGCCTTCGCCAGATCGAGACGAATCAGCAGATGATACTGCGTATAACGATCCATCGTCGGCAAGTGGGTCAGTGACTGAGCGTAGTGGTGACGAATCCGTTCAGCCTGAAAGGCAAACAGTTGGCGCAAGCGTTCAGTGGTTTGCGGTGCCAACAGATCGCTCGCTTTGATCCCGTAACGCTCCATTTCCTCTTCGGGCCAATACAGTCGCCCGCATTGCGCATGGCGGCGCGCATCGTACAAGAAATCAAATAATATCAAAGCAATCCCTGCCTCATGAGCAAAGCGAGGTGTGGCGCGTCGATCCTGATAACCCAAAATTTCCGCCGCTAACAGGGCCGGAACACTGCCTCGCCTATGCAGATAAACCATCAACCCACTAAAGTTGGGATAGGCGTCATAATCCAAATCCATCGTGATCCCATCCAGAATCTCTCGAAAATACTCTTCTGGCAAATTGAAATCTGCTAGAGGCCCTCGCAACGCACGGGTCACCGGATGTTGCGGCTCGCCAGCAAACAGGCGACCCACTTCAGCCTGCCACCAGTCCAATTTGACTCGGGCCACACCCGCATCCTGGCATTCTGAGACGATTTGCGCGGTTTCGAGACAAAAAGCTTTCAGTGCGAGCAATGCTTGTCGGCGCTTGAGCGGCAATCCGAGCAAGCTGTAGCGAAAGTCGGAACCAGGCGGTGCTGCAAAATTGTAACAGTAGTCTTCTGGTGACATCGGATCACCACCCGCTCAGCCAGTTATTACTCCACACCAACTCATTGCGCTGCACCCAGCAAGGCCAATCAAGAATAGGCATGTTATTTGCTTTGTTATTTGGCAAGTACCCGTTAGCATGGCTTAGGTGAGCGAGGTTTACCATGATGACCATCCGCGATATCAGCAAGTTGCCACCCAACGAACAGGCTATTACCCGTGCGTCTTATCTGTACTACCGCGTCTTGTTGCGAGGAGCGCCCGACGCTACCTGCCGACGGTTTCGCCAGCGATGGTTAGCCGAGTTGCAGCGGCGCTGGCCAGACGCTTGGCGGAACGTATGAACCGGCCGGCCGCTTGGACCCTTCACCCGGTCAAGAGCAGTTGGCGCGTGTCTGCTAGCGCACTTCTTGCAGCAAGGTTTCCTCACCGGGGCGCAACTGACCGGAGTGGATCGTAGAAAGCGAGCTGTCGTCTTCTTTTAGTTGCTTGGCTTCGACACCAGCCGGCGGCTTGGCAGCATAATGGGTCTTCCCCGCAGAATCAGTCCACGTATATATGCGTTCGGTGGGTTGTACGGTGACCGGCTTGGCGTTGAGGGGCACCAGTGTAGCCGGCTGATCGATAGGCGGGCGATTACTGTAATGGACACGGCCGGTGGCATCTTTCCAGCTATAAACGCCCTCCTCGGCCCAGACCAAAGCACCCGTCTGCATCAGCAGCAACCCGGTCGCCAGTGCGCTTGTACGCCAACTGGAGCGCGCGGCCAGGCATGTCTGTGCAAGCATGAGACTCAGGCTTAATCGCAAGTTAGGCTCATCAAACACGCCGTTGGGAAGGCCACTCATTGTCTGGGGCCGGCACAAAGGGCACAATCAAAACCGGACGCTTAGACAGCAGGGTAATTCGCCGGGTCGTTGACCCCAAAAGCGCGCCCCGCAGGGTTTCATTACCGGCGTGCGTGCCCATGACAATCAAATCGGCATTGCAACGGTCAGCCTCCTGCAAGATCACATCATGTATCATTCCGCTGACAACACGAATCTCCGAGATGACTTGTGTTTGTTCCAGAGTTGAACCCAGTTCTTCCGCACAGAAATTTTCCAGGCGGGTGTGGAATTTCTGCAAAATGCCGCTGGTCGCTTCGCGGTGCAACTCATCAGCCTTTTCGGCGGGAAGATAGTTATCCATCAAAAAGCGCACTGAACTGCTCAACGGCTCCACTACATGCAGCAAGATAATCTTAGCGTTGTATTGGTTGGCCAACCCAACCGCAAAGCGTAGGACTGGCCGGGTATAGGGGCTTAGCGCCGTGGTATACAGAATGGTCTTGATCTGGGGCGACATCGTGAGGCTCCAAGCAGGTTTGGAAAAACGCGAGACGGGATGACCGCAACGTCCTGTTCGGCTAAGTCCAGTATAGCTGACGTATGTTGATAGCCTAATTCCAGACACACTCCTGTGGCAATTGGTCCTGAAGAAATTAAGCTTCAAGCAGCGGCACGGTCAGCTTTTCGATGACAGGTCGCGTGTCTGGACGCACGCCACGCCACCAAACAAAAGCCTCGGCCGCTTGCTCAACCAACATGCCCACCCCGTCCACCAAGCGCCGAACGCCATTGTCACGGGCCATTTTCAAAAAAGGCGTCAATCCCTTGCCGTACACTAGCTCGTAGGCTAAGCAATCCGGCGCAAAAATATCACCATGCACCGGCAAAAATTCGCCACATTGGCTCGCCGAGGTCGCATTTAAGATGATATCGAACGGTTGATCACGCAATGCGCTATAAGCCTCGGCATCCACGGGTCCGGTGTGAGCGAACGCCTCTGCCAGTTGCCGTGCTTTTGCAAAAGTGCGGTTGACGATCACCACATGACTCGGCTTCTCAGCCAGGATAGGCGGCAACGCGCCGCGCGCCGCTCCACCGGCGCCCAGCAATAGCACGCAACGGCCTGCGATGGGGCAAGCCAAATTATGGATAATGTCGCGCACCAACCCAACACCGTCAAAATTGTCCGCCAGCACTCGATCACCGTCGAATTTCATGGCATTGACCGCCCCGGCCACTTGCGCCGCTGCGGTGAGATCAGTGGCATAGGCAAAGGCATCCAGCTTGAACGGCGCGGTGATATTCAAACCACGCCCCCCCGCAGCCCGAAAAGCATCAACTGCACCGGCAAATCCGCCAAGTGACCCTTCAATAGCCGTGTAATGAATCGGTTGGCCGGTTTGCTCAGCGAACGCTGTATGAATCAAGGGCGATTTCGTGTGGCCAATGGGATTGCCGATCACGGCATAAAGATCACTCATAACATCTCCAGCATTGAATTCTTTCTTTGAGGGATACAACCGAATGTGACTGAGAACATTTTTGCAGTTCCCTCGATGGATGACTCTATCGGGCGATGAATTTCACCGTTGCCACGCCGCCTGCGGTCAATCGAACCCCTATTTGAGCTGTTCCAACCGCTGCCAAGCTTCCAGGGCACAGGCGACCGACCATGCTTGGGCGGGTGTACCACGCGGCAGATGGGGTGATACACCATCGAAAATCTCGCTGACGGTACCCAGACCCGCATCCAATAAGTGATCGCGGATCGGTTGTAAACGGTTCTGGGCAGCTTCCGCGTCACCGTAGACCCGATATTCCGCCAGTGCGTAATGGCCAAGCAGCCAGCCCCAGACCGCTCCCTGGTGATAGCCACCATCGCGCTCCCAAACTCCACCTAAATAGGTAGGATGGTAATGCGGATGATCCGCTGTCAGCGAGCGCACGCCATAGGAAGTCAACAGCTCACGCCCACAGACCTCAACGAGGGTGCGTTGCCTATCGGCATCTAAAGGACTGTGGGGCAAGCTAACCGCGAACAGTTGATTCGGGCGGGTGCTAGGATCGTCACCGGTGGGGCCATCCAGCACATCGTATAAACCGGCACCGTCCGGCCGGATAAACCGCTGAAAGCCTTGGCGCGCCTGAGCGGCAAGCGCGCTGTAGATTTGCGGCGAACGCCCCAACCGCTCGGCGAATTCTGCCATAATCATCAGTGCGTTATACCACAGCGCGTTGATCTCGACCGGCTTACCGATGCGCGGCGTCACCACCCAATCGCCGGCTTTGGCATCCATCCAGGTCAATTGCACACCAGGCTCACCGGCGTACAACAAGCCATCGGCGCTATCCCGGCCGATCCGATAGCGAGTGCCGCGAACATGCCAGTCGATCATCTCGGCTAGAACAGGGAACACTTCCGCCAGTGCCGCTTTATCATGACTGGTCTCTAGGTAGGCTCGCCACGCCTCGAAATACCACAGACCGGCATCGACGGTGTTGTAGGCCGGCGTTTCACCTGCGCCGGGAAAAACGTTGGGCAGCATTCCTTGATCTACAAAGCGGGCGAACGTCAACAGGATGCGCCTGGCGCTATCCAGCCGGCCAGTAGCCAGCGTCAGGCCCGGCAACGCAATCATCGTGTCGCGGCCCCAATCGCCAAACCATGGATAACCAGCGATGACCGATTCGCCATCAGGTAAATCCGGCAACGGTCGAGCGAACAGAAAACTGTCAGCAGCCAAACTCAACTGCTCAATCCACGCAGGTGGGGAGCCGCCCAGCGCCGGACGGGCGCCAGCCAGCAAACCGCGCTCCCTATCAAGAAAGCGGCACAATGCGGCCTCCATATCAGCGGAGGCCGTTTCGTGCAGGCTGGCGGTAATACCACTCCACTGACCGGGGCGCAGGGTCAGCAGGGCGTCACCGACCCACAAATGGGCATCACGATCAGGTAGGCCACGTTCCCGCTCCAGCGGCAAATCAAAGTTCTCTATCCAGTCCCAGGCGGCTTGCAGGCGCCCATCGGCCGTTTGCAAACGAAGGGTAAAGCGGTCGTGGCAGACCACTTCCAAGCGGTCCCCCACCATTCCAACTCGTGGAGTAAACCCGCCGGGCGCCATGTTGCCGTGGTGATCGCGCGCGTTGACTAGCAAGCGCACTCGTAACTCCAGGGCCTGAGTGGCTGCACCCGCATCCAGCCGCCAGGCGACATAGACAGTATTGGCGCCTGGCTCTAACCAAATCCGTTGTTCGATAATCCACCGGCCAACGGCGTAACGCCACACCGGCATTCGCCCGTCCAAGTGAAACGATTCCAGATAAAGATGACCCACCGGATCAAGCGCGCCACTCCCCCAGCGGTTGCTGAATAACGGAATCTCCCGCTCCCCATCGATCAGGGTCGCCTCCGCTTTTGAAAAGACCAGCCAGCGGCCCAGGGGCGGCTCGACAGGCGCTATCAGCAAGCCGTGGTAGCGACGGGTCAGCGTGCCGGCAATGGTACCGGCGGCATAAGCGCCCAAACCGTTACCCAGCCACCACTCGCGCCGTTCAGCCTGGGCTAGATCACCACAGATCGCGCGGCCGAAACGGATGAAATCGGGTAGCATCTCGCTCATGACTGTCGCTCCTAAACGATGGTTTCAACACAAGTTTAGACGCGATTTCAGCGCATCCGTAACCGGCCACTAGATTCAAAGCGCCAGGGGCGCGAGATATAGAGCACATCGTATTGCTGGCGTAATTGGGGCGGAAACGTCGCGTATGGAGCGCCCAGTCTGACGATTCGCTGAGCCGCTCGATCCAATTCAGAGTTGCCGGACGAGCGGACGACCCGAACATCTTGCAAGGAACCGTCGGCCCGGATGGCGACCTCCAGCGTTGGGCCGGCGCTCAAGTTCAACTGGCGAGCGATATCGGGAAAATTCATGGCGCCGATCTGCTCTACCTTGCGTACCCAGGAACCGATATAAAAGCCTTCCAGGGATTGAGAGTCGTTCGGGCTGACTCGTTTGGCGCGGACTCCCGCGTGCGCTTGGCGCTGGGATTGGGTTTCCAGGCTGGCGATCTGACCCAACAGAGCGCTGCTGTCAAGCGGTCGCCGACCCTTCTTTGGCTCTGCGGAACGGGCGGTCGCAGCAGCTTGCGTCTCACGTTCAGGGCGAGGCGCTGCTGGAATGACAGTCGCCGGGGTGAGTTCATTCCGCTCCGGCTCAACAGATTTGCCGGAGGCACGCGCTTCAGCCGGTCGCCTTAAAGGGGGTTTGGTTGCGACATCTAAGCGTTTTGCGCTGACCGGTCTGATGGGTTCGGGCGGTAGTGCCGGCTTCTTCGGCAACCGCACCGTCGGCCTGGCTTTACTGGTATCCATCGGCTCGATCTTTGGAGTCGGTCTCAAAGCCAAGCGGCTCGCGGCTGCTGGGCGAGTTTGCGCGGGAAGGGGCGATTGAGTTGGCGCGACGGGTTGTGATGGCACTACGAACTCAGGTGCAGGCAACGGAACGGGAGCCGTAGGTAGCAGCGGGCTTGGCAACACATCCGGTTCAATCGGCGTAACCGCGTGCTCGGCTGAATTCGCTGTCGGCTCCGTGGGCTTTTCAGGCTTGTCATTAGCCAAAGCGCTTGGTCGCTGTAGCGACGGCAGCAAAATCACTTCAAAAGGCGGTCGCTCAAAAGGATGCTGCCACCATCGCTCAGTGGGAACTCCGAAAAGCAGGGTCCCATGCAAAGCCAGCGCCAGCAACGACGCCAGGGTCAGCCGGCTGGTTTCACCCAGATCGTGGAGGATAGGCTTCATCCGTCAGCCGGGATTGGCTACTCGCCAATCGTCGTTCAATCGCAGCCATCAGCTCGCCACCGATATCTAACCCGAACTGTGCATCCAATTCACGAGCGCAGGTGGGGCTGGTCACGTTGATTTCGGTCAGATAATCGCCGATCACATCCAGGCCAACAAACAGCAAACCCATGGCGCGCAATGTCGGCGCTACCTGTGCGCAGATCCAACGGTCCCGCTCATTCAGGGGAACCCCTTCACCGCGCCCACCGGCCGCCAGATTGGCCCGCGTTTCGCCCGCTTGAGGAATGCGGGCCAGCGCGTAAGGCACCGGTTCACCATCAATTAACAGGATGCGCTTGTCGCCGGCAACTACTTCTGGAATATAACGCTGGGCCATGGCTGAACGCCGGCCGTGGGCGGTGAGGGTTTCCAGGATCACGCTCACATTCGGATCGTGCGGGCGCAAACGGAATACCGACGCACCGCCCATGCCATCCAGCGGCTTCACCACAATGTCCCCATGTTCGCCGAGAAATGCTTTCAGGCGGGACGGCTCCCGGCTGACTAGCGTCGGTGGGCAGCAGGAGAGAAAGTGCAAGGCAAAAAATTTTTCGTTAGCATCGCGCAGGCTGCGCGGTTTGTTGACCACCAGCGTCCCGGCCCCTTCGGCCAACTCCAGAAGGTATGTGGTGTAGATATATTCCATGTCGAAGGGCGGGTCCTTGCGCATCAAAATAACATCCAGTTCCGCCAGCGGAATTTCCCGCTCCTCCCGAAACACGAACCAGCCTGATTTATTATCGTCAACACTCAGCAAGCGGGTCCGACCAAAGGACTGATTACCACGGGCGTAAAGATCAGCCTGTTCAAAGTAGTGTAGTTGCCAACCTCGCGCCTGGGCCGCGAGTAACATCGCGAAGGTGGTATCCTTTTTTATGGTGATCGTAGCGATGGGGTCCATCACCACGCCGAGTTTGATGGTCATGACAGAACAGTCCGTTAGGTTAGTGAGACTGGTGATACCCAGAGCCGATCAACAGGGTACCGGCGCGCGCGTAGCGCTCGAAAAGAGCGCGGATACCGTTTCTTCCATGGCATCCTGACATTTAGTATGCTAAAAATGCACCAAAAGATTATCAATATAATTATGGTCCGACAGCCCGCTCCAGATTGAGGGAGGCAGCCATGGCCGGTCGGGTCGGGAAAATGACCATCCGACCCTAAAATGCCCGATTTTTGAGGATTATCCTGTGGCAGAGGCGGTACTAGGTTCTCCAACAGCGTCATCCGCGCTGGACCCATTCGATATCTTGTTGGAGCTGGATCGGCGTATCCGCGAACGCGCCCCGGCTTCGGCTTCCAATGCGCAGCTTTCAGAGATTAAGGGACAGTTAGCCGCACGCCTTGGTTCTTGGAACCTGCTATTCTCCATGGATGACGTAGCCGAAATTATCCCGTTTCCCCGCGGCATCACGCAGGTTCCCGGCGTAAAACGTTGGCTGCTGGGGATTGCCAATCTGCGAGGGCGGGTGATTTCAGTCTCCGACTTGCGGGATTTCCTGACTGAACGACCCACGCCACAATTGCCGGGCTGCCAGATCGTCGTCGTGCGCGCGGGCGAGTGGGATTATGGCCTCCTGGTAGAAGAGATCGTCGGAATGCGGCACTTCGGCCCCCAGCACCGGCTACCGTCGCTAGAGAATGTTGAGGAGAGCCTGCATCCCTTTGTCGGGGAAGCGTTCTGGAGCGACAATCAGTGCTGGATAGTCTTCAATACCCGCGCCCTGCTGGTGGAGCCGCAGTTCTTGAATGCAGCCAGTTAGCGCTATTTTTTGGGATTTCCCCGCCGCGCCAGCGAGTCGGGGTAGTTCAGGGTTCATCTCAATGAGAAATAGAAATGCGTGATTCGCGAGATCAGTCGGCGCAAAAAGGACTATCGTTCACCTACTTGGCACTGTTGGGGGCGCTGTTACTCTTCATCGTGCTGATGGGCATCATCTTCACTACCCTGGAAAGACAGGGTGGGCAAAATGAGCTTTCCGTCAAACTGGTCGGCGAACAGCGGTTTCTATCCCGCTCGCTGCCGGCGGAAGCTCTTCAGGCCGCGCGCGGCAAGGAATCGGCTTTCATCAAGCTCAAGGAAGGGCGCGAGCGTTTCCGGGAATTGCTTGACGCCCAGAAAAACGGCGGTGGCTCCTTGGGGTTATCCGCTGCCCCAGCGTCGATTCAGCCGAAACTGGAACGGCTTGAAAGCCTTTGGAAGCCGATTGAAGCCAACATCGACACACTCTTGGCCGAGCGCGAGCCTGTTATGGCAGCCAGCAATTTTATGCCGCTGCTGGAAAGTTCTCTCACTCCGATCATCACGGTATCCGACGAAATCGCCAAGAATTTGGCCAATAACCGCGTCGATGCCCGCCAAGTGTATCAGGCGACGAATCAACTGCTCTTGGGGCAGCGCATTGAGACGGATCTAAAACGTATGCTAAGCGAAGGGGGCGCTGGTGTTGCCGCCGCCGCCGACCGGTTTGGCCGCAACGTCAAGCTGTTCGGTCAAGTGCTTAGAGGAATGCGGGATGGAGGGGCGGGTATTGAGCGCGTTAGCCTTCCAGAGAACGCGACCAAGGTGGCGGATCTAGCCGAGCGATTCAAGTCGCTGGAAACCGAAGCGTCGCGCATCGCCGATTCTGCACCAGCCCTGGTGAAAGCCCAAAACGCGGCTCAAGGTGTCGCCGAAAACGGCGACGGCTTATTGGAAGCGAGCAGTCAACTCCTTGACGCCTACTATCAGAACAGCCGCCAATTTCATTTGTTCGGTATCCCTTTCAACTACCAGATCGCTTACGGCTTCGGGGTTCTCGCCCTCCTCGCACTGTTAGTCCTGGTCTACCTGCAAAACCGCGAAAGCCAGCAACGGCTGCGCGAAACTGAACTGCGCAAGCAGGAAACCGAGGATCAAAGCCGCCGCAACCAGGACGCGATCCTGCGTTTGCTTGATGAACTTGGCAATCTCGCCGAGGGTGATTTGACCGTTCAGGCAAGCGTGACCGAGGACATCACCGGTGCTATCGCCGACTCGATCAACTATGCCATCGAAGCATTGCGCGATTTGGTTTCCACCATCAACAATACCTCGGGATTGGTGGCGAGTGCGGTACAAGAAACCAGCGCTATCGCCGACCGGCTGGCCAAATCCAGCGAAGTTCAAGCGCGACAGATCGACAATGCCAGCGCAACGGTCGTCCAGATGGCGCAGTCCATGGATGATGTATCGTCAAAAACCGCCGCCTCGGCTGAAGTGGCTGAAAAGTCGGTCGGTATTGCTCACGAAGGCGGTGACCGGGTACGGCGCACTATCAACGGCATGAATGCGATCCGCGAGCACATCCAGGATACCTCGAAGCGGATCAAGCGCTTGGGCGAGTCTTCGCAGGAAATCGGCGACATCGTGGCGCTGATCAACGACATCGCCGATCAGACCAACATCCTGGCACTGAACGCCGCGATTCAAGCATCGGCTGCCGGTGATGCCGGTCGAGGCTTCGCGGTAGTCGCCGATGAAGTGCAACGGCTGGCGGAACGGTCCAGTAACGCTACCAAACGCATCGAAACCCTGGTCAAGACCATTCAGGCTGATACCAACGAAGCGGTCATTTCGATGGAGAAAAGCACCTCGGAAGTGGTCGGCGGCGCCAAGCTGGCGGAGAAGGCGGGTGAAGCCTTGGACGAGATTGAGAAGGTTTCCGCTAATCTGGCCGAGCTGATTGATGAAATTTCCAAATCTGCCGGCCGGGTGTCGGAAATGGCTTCACGGGTATCGGGTGCTATGGTTTCAATTAACGAGATTACCGGCCAGACCGCCGAGAGCAGCGTAGCAACTGCCTCCGCTATCGGCAAATTGAACCAGTTGGCGCGTGAATTGCGCCAAGCCGTCGCCGATTTCCGGCTTCCCGCTTAAGCCGCCCGAACGGAACCGGGACATGGGGCAGGTTGGTGCCATCCCGCCAAGAGCCGCTTCTTGCGACCAATGCCCGTTGACTCGGTTCTCGGCATGGAGGTAGCGCAATGATTTCGCATCGTCTCGCCGATAGCTCGCTAGGCCCACTCAATGACGATTTAGCGCTGGCTCTACAGCGGATTCAATTCAGCCTTGATGCCTATGTTCAGGACCCAAAAGATCCTGCTGCGATTGAGGTGATGATTGAGGCCATTGATCAGATCCGCAGCCCATTGGAAGCTCTCAAACAGCATAGTGCCGCTGGCTTGCTCAATGAGATGCGTTTTTCAGTCGCGGCGGTGGTTGCAGGTCGTTTACCAGCGCTAGATGTGCCGCTGTTGCGGCAAGCGACTGAATGTCTGGCTAATTTTTTGGCGTCCGTTCTGGTTGGTAACCAGCCGTTACCGGCTGGGCCGCTGGTTGCGCTGACCAATACACTGCAACAGGCACGCCTTGCAAAAGCGCCTACTGCGACTGATGATCCGTCTTCGGTAGCGGATTTCTCAAACGTGGAAAGCGATATAGCACATCTAGCAGACTCACTAACCTTGCTGGAGCTACCCGAATTGGCGTTTGAGACCACTTCCAAGGTCTCTACCGACAATGCTCGTCCAGATGAAGATTCTCTTATCGCGCCGGATATGACCTTAACCATCTCCGATAAGGGAGACGATAGATTACCGGCAGGTATTACGGAATCCGCAGAAACACCGGCCACGTCAGACGAGATTCTCTCTGTCCATTGGCCGGAGCCAAACTTTGATCTCGGTGGCCCAGCGATTTCCAATTTAGGCGCTGAACCGCCAGACGAACCGGAAAAACATAACGCGGTAGATACGCCAACTCTGACAAATGTCGATTCAGAGTTGCAAACCGCTGGCTCGGAATCAACGGCAATACCTGCGCTATCTGAAGATGATCTGTCTATCGAATGGTCGGAGGCAAAGCCTGCTGCTGATGAACCTGTGAGTTCCAGTTTGGACGCTGAACCATCCGATGAACCGGAACAGCGCAATTTGCTTGATGTGCTCGGTTTAACGGAGGCTGATCAGGAATTCGTTGAGGTTTTTATGGAAGAAGCCCGCAGCGAATTAGGCTCTATTCGTGAACAACTCGTCACCTGGCAGCAGCATCTCGACAGCCGGGAAGCTTTAACAACCATTCGGCGAGCCTTTCATACCCTAAAGGGTAGCGGCCGTATGGTCGGTGCCACTGTGATCGGCGATTTTGCCTGGGAATTCGAAGATCTGCTCAACCAGATGATGAGCGGCACTCTGCATCCCAGCACTGCCATTTGCGATGCTATCGGCGAATCGGTGATAGCGTTGTCGCCGTTGGTGGGTGAAACCCCGCTGCGGGGAAATGATTTGGCCGCTTTGCCGGCATTAGCCGCACGGGCGAAGGAATTGATCGCTATCGGCAAAGTCGAGCCAGCGACAATGCGGCCGTCGCGTACCGAACCCACCACAACTCGGCCCTCGCAGCGGCCGGTGGATACCCCTGCATTACCACCGGTTCCCGTCATCCCATTCCCCAGCACGCCAGCCACGGAGATTGATCCAGAATTTCTCGAAGTCTTTCTGGAAGAAGCCCGTGAAGAATTGGCGACCATTCACCAACAGAGCGCGATCTGGCAACAGCATTTGACCGACCGTCAGGCTCAAACCAACATTCGCCGGGCTTTCCACACCCTCAAGGGGAGTGGTCGTGTGGTGGGTGCCACCGAGATCGGTGATTTTGCTTGGGAATTCGAAAACCTGTTAAATCAAGTCTTAAGTGGTACAGCGGCGCCTTCCGGCGCCATGATTGATCTGATCAGCGAAGCAGTGACTATCCTAACTCCGCTGGCCGATAATCAACCTGTCACCCATGAAACTCGGTCAACGATGACTGAGTTGGTCGGGCGGGTCCGCGCGTTCCTGCAAGCAGCACCGGCAGCGGAGATAGCCGCTCTCCCAGAAGAAGAGCCGTCGGCTCCGATCACGGATCGCGCACCTCCTCCTGTGGCAGAGCCGTCCATCCGACCTGTCGTCATTGTTCCTGCCCCTCGACTTGTGCCTCCCACACCAGTCACTGGGATGGCGCCGCCGCCTACGCCAGTCGGGGTTGATTTGGAGCTGGCAGAGGTTTTCCAGTACGAAGCGGCCGAAATTCTTGATGCCAGCGATCTCATCCTGCAACGCTTAGCAAGCGAAACCGAGCATACGGCCCTGCTCAACGATCTACGGCGGAACATGCACACCTTAAAGGGTGGCTCGCGCATGTCCGATCTGCTTGCTATCGGTGACTTGGCGCACGCGGCTGAATCGGTGTTGGATTCGCTCGGTAAAGGCGCCGGTCATGCTACACCTGTGGTGCTCGACGCCATTCAGCAGACCTTGGATCGGTTAAATCGGATGGTGGCCGAGGCGGCGGGTGGTACCAAGCCGCGACCAGCCACCGATATTATCGGTGGTTTACACCATCTAGCCGATAGCATCGTAGCAGGGAAACCGCTGACCGAGTTCATGATTGCCTCCCCAGCGGTAGAAGCGCTGGCGCTGGCGCAGGAACCGACCAGCCAACGGCAAGCCGCAGCCCCGTCCGCTGAACGGGCTGCGTTCCAGACGATGACCGAACTGGATCAGGAACTGGTACAGGTGTTCCAGGTCGAGGCCAGCGAGATCCTTGATTCCAGTGACGTAATTCTGCAACGCCTGCGCATTGACCCCAGCAGTACCGAGCTTTTGAACAACCTGCGTCGGGAAATGCACACCCTCAAGGGCAGTTCGCGGATGGCGGGCTTCATGACGGTCGGCGAACTGGCGCACGCGGCCGAATCGATTCTGGACGGACTGGGAAAAGGCACGCTAAAAAGCTCGTCACACTTAATTGACCTACTGCAACGGGCGCTTGACCGTTTACAGCAGATGTTGGCCGGCGTTCTCAGCGGCGAGCAACCGCTACCACAACGAGAATTGATCGAAGAGTTGCAAAGCGTTTTGGTCTCGAAACCGGCTGAGCGCTCCAAACCACTGCTGCCATCGATCAGGACCACCGTAACCCCGGCAGCGACTGCCGCCCGACCCGCCGAGAAAGCGGTGGCGGCAGCGGCGGCCGCTGCGGCTGCCGACAATATCCGCGTTAGCTCCGTCTTGCTGAATAACCTGGTCAACCAGATGGGCGAAAGCAGCATCTTCCGCGCCCGAGTTGATCAGGGCGTCGGCGCCATGAGTTTCAATCTCGGTGAACTGGAGCAAACCATTGCTCGGTTGCGTCGGCAGGTCGGCAATTTAGCTACGCAAGCCGAGGCACGCATTCAGTCGCGCCAAGACCAGGACGCCAGATCGCATCAGCAAGAATTCGATCCACTGGAACTGGATCGCTTCACCGAATTACAACAGGTCAGCCGGTCGCTGATGGAGATCGCTGACGACTTGGGCAATATCGGTACCTCACTCGGCGATCATGCGCGGGAAGTGACCTCGCTGTTGGACCAACAAGGCAAGGTCAACAAGGATATCCAACAAAGCTTGATGCGAACCGGCATGGTCCGGTTCGGTAGCGTCGTCTCTCGGTTACGCCGTGTTGTTCGCCAATCCGCCCAGGAGTTGGGAAAGCGAGCGGAATTGCTGGTCAGCGGCGAAGACGCGGAAGTGGATCGAGTCGTGCTGGAAAGCATGATTGCCCCATTGGAACACATGCTGCGTAATTCGCTCGCTCATGGTATCGAATCCCCGGAAATCCGCCGCCAGCATGACAAACCAGAGATGGGGACCATTACCCTGGGTCTGCGCCGGGAAGGGGCGGAACTGGTGCTGGAACTGAGCGACGATGGCGCTGGCCTCAATTTCGCCGCGATCCGTGCCAAGGGCGAAGAGAAAGGTTTATTGCAGCCGGAGGAGCCTGCCAGTCCTGAAGATCTGATCGCGTTGTTGCTACGCCCGGGATTTTCCACCGCCAGCTCCGTCACCCAAATTGCTGGGCGTGGGGTCGGCATGGATGTGGTCAACGAAGCGATTCGTGCGATGCGGGGCGCTTTACTGATTCAGACCGACCCCGGCCAAGGCACCCGCTTTATCATTCGTCTGCCGTTTTCGCTGGCGGTCACACAGGCATTGCTGGCACAGGTCGGCGAATCGCTCTATGCGATTCCCCTGCTCAGCATCGAATTGGTCATCCGGCTCCAGGAAAGCGAATTTCAAGCCTATCTCTCCGGCGAGAATGTCCAACATCAATACGGTGAGCGTCACTACCCGATCCACAATTTGGGTCTGCTGACGGGCAGCGGTCAGATTCGGTCCTTTGAGGAAGTAACCGACCGGCGCCCCCCGACTCTGCTGTTCCGCAGCGCCGAGGCGAGCGCCGCTTTGCAAGTCGAGGCTGTTCTGGGTAACCGAGAAATCATTGTCAAGCCGGTCGGACCACAATTTCATGGCGTGCCCGGTATTTCGGGCGCCACGGTGCTGGCCGATGGCCGGGTGGTGGTCGTGCTGGAACTGGCGGCCTTGGTCCGTAATATCGGCTCTCAAGCGCAGAAGCAACTCGAAAGCCGAGCGCTCCGAAATGCCAGACAGGAAACGCGCCAGGAGAAAATTACCATCATGGTCATCGACGACTCCATCACCATGCGCAAGGTGACGGCACGCATTCTGGAGCGCCACAACATTCAGGTAACGACCGCCAAAGATGGTCTGGATGCCGTGGCCATGCTGCAAACTCAGGTCCCCGACCTGGCCATCCTGGATATCGAGATGCCGCGCATGGACGGGTTCGAAGTCATCGCCCATGTCCGTAACCAGCCCAATTTGCGCCACATGCCGATCATTATGGTGACCTCTCGCGGCGGCGATAAGCACCGCGAGCGAGCAATGAATCTGGGCGTCAACGACTATCTGACCAAGCCTTACCAGGAAGACCAACTCATGCATGCGATCCGCACGATTCTCGGCGAGCGCGCCCTGGCGTTGATCAGCTAATGTGCGTTGGATCAAGCTTCACTTTCGGCGGCTCGCGCCCTGCCCGTTACGGATACTGTTATGGAACCTTTATCTAACCTGCGCTGTCTCTTAGCGACTGTTCAGGGTGGCCAAGCCATCCTGCCGAGTAGCCTTGTCGTCGAAGTATTGCCCTTCGCAACCCCACTCAGTATCGAAACGGCTCCCCATTGGGTGATCGGCGCGATCTTATGGCGCAACCTCACCACGCCCCTGGTCAGTTTAGGGCGGCTGATTTTTCGGGTGCCGCCCGAAGACGATCTGCACTCCCGCATTATCATTGTCAATACGCTCAACGCCGATTCCCGTTTGCCCCATTTCGGTATTCTGGCCACGGCCGCACCACGGCCGATTAACCTGCAACGTGGCGATCTCCAAAGCAACCCAGCCGTGGAAGACGCTGACCTGCACCTGCCGGTTTTAAGCTGGGCGCGCTACCAGGACGAGCCGGCCATTATCCCCGACATCGAAACCATCGAAGCGGTGTTGCAGCCTCTGGTCCGCCGGGTTTGAACCGCATATTAAGGGGTTGGTCGTCCCGCCCATGCGGCTGAGTAAAATTAAGCTGGCGGGGTTTAAGTCGTTTGTAGACCCCACGGTGCTGCATCTGCCCAGTAATCTGGTTGCGGTGGTCGGCCCAAACGGTTGCGGCAAATCCAACATCATCGACGCGGTGCGTTGGGTGATGGGTGAAAGCTCGGCGCGCAGCCTGCGCGGCGAAACGATGTCCGATGTGATCTTCAACGGCGCAGCCACCCGCAAACCGGTCGGGTTAGCGACTGTCGAACTAGTGTTCGACAATGAACAAGGCCGCTTGGGTGGTTCCTGGGCCAGTTACGCAGAAATCGCCGTCAAACGCTCGGTTGGTCGTGACGGGCAATCGAACTACTTCCTTAACGGCACCCGCTGTCGGCGCCGCGACATTGCCGATCTTTTTCTGGGTACCGGGTTAGGCCCGCGTAGCTATGCCATTGCCGAGCAAGGGATGATCTCACGGGTCATCGAAGCCAGACCGGAGGACTTACGAGTCTTTCTGGAAGAGGCGGCGGGCATTTCCAAATACAAGGAACGTCGCCGCGAGACGGAAACCCGCATTCGCCACACCCGAGAGAATCTGGATCGGTTGAACGATGTCCGTGAGGAGCTTAATCGTCAACTACAACATGTCGAGCGCCAAGCGCGGGCTGCCACCCACTATCGGGAGCATCGGGCCGAGGAGCGACGTTTACAGGCGGAACTGGCCGCCCTGCGCTGGCAGCAATTGCACGTCATTTGCCAAGCGGACGAACAAGCGCTACGCCAGCAAGAAACGCAGCTAGAAGCCATTTTGGCGGCGCAGCGCCACCGAGAGGTAACCCTGGAAAAAGGGCGGATTGAGCGAGCCACACTCAACGAAACCTATCACGAAGCCCAAGGCCGCTACTATCGTGTTGGTGCCGAAATCAGTCGGCTGGAGAATTACCTCGAACATCAGCGTGAACGACAGCGGCGCCGTGAAGATGAGCGTGCCCAAACCGCGTTGGCCTTAGAGCAAATCGCTGCGCAACTGCGGCAAGATCAGACACAGAAAGATCAATGGGCACAAGCATTGTCTGCCGCTGAACTGGCTCTGGAACATGCTTTAGCCGCTGAAGTAGCACTCGCGGAAATGCTCGCCACCACTGAACCCACAGTGCGTGCCGCCGACATGGCTTGGCACGAGCATAGTCAACGTACCGGTGCAGCCGAACGTCAAATCGAGGTCGAACGCACCCGGATTCAGCACCTTGAACGGCAGTTACTGCAAGATGAGCAGCGTTTGGCGCGATTGCGGCACGAGCAGGGACGCTGGTCAGCCACTGATCTTGATGGCGAACAGGCTGATCTACAAGCGCGCGAAGGCGACTGCACCGAACGATTGCAGCGCGATGAAACCAGTTTAGGCGAAATCATCGCCGCATTGAGCGTGCTTCGGGATAGCCTTACCGAAGCCGAACTCGGCATTGGCTTGGCGCGGGAACACGCGCAGACCGGACGCGCTCGCTTGATCTCTTTGCAAACTTTACAAGAAGCCGCGCTTAGCCGAAATGCGGGAGAATGTAACGACTGGCTGCGGGAGCACGGCTTGGAGAAAGCCCTGCGTTTGGCGGAGTGCCTTGAGGTAGAGCCAGGTTGGGAAGCGGCAGCGGAATCGGTACTAGCCGATTGGTTGGATGCGATTTGCGTCACCGACTTGGCTGGCATCATCGCAATGCCGGCTGATGTTCCCCACGGCCATCTGACGCTGTTTGAGCCAACCGGCCCGCAGGCTATCGATACATCGCTCGCTGGATTAGCCGGTAAAATTCACGCGCCATGGTCACTTACCGATTTTCTTGATGGCGTGATGACCGCAACTGACTTGGCGGAAGCCTTGGCACAGCGTTCTCGCTTGAACGGCAATGAAAGCGTGGTGACACCCGACGGCTTATTGTGCGGGCGGCATTGGCTACGAATGCCACCGGGTGAGGACACGGGAATCTTGCGGCGCGAGCGAGAAATCCGTCAGCTTGAAACCGAGTTGCAGGCTACGGAAGCCACCCTGACTGAGCAATCGTCACATGCTGAAACGCTTCGAGCGCGGCTTGCAGCGCTGGAAACGCGGCGGCGGGCTGTGCGAGATGCCGTGAACCAACAACAGCGTGAATTGGCCAGCCTACAAGGTCAATTGCAGGCCGCTCATGCGCGCTGGGCACAAGCCCGCGAGCGCAACGCGGCGTTGCTGGCAGAGCAGGCTGCAAACGAGGAGCAATATCAGCAAGCTCACGAGGATCTGCAAATAGCTCGCTTACGGCTAGAAGAAGCGCTTGCGACGCAAGTCAGTTTACGCATGATGCAAACCGAGTTGGCGGCAGCGCGCCACCGCTCAAGCAGCGAGATCCAACAACAGCGGGTACAGATCGAAGCGGCTCACCGCGAAGTGACCCACCAGACGGTGACTATCGAAACGCTGCGCGCCCGTCTAGCGGGTGCCGATCTAGCTATTGAACGCCTAGATACGCAGCGGCAACAACTAATCGCCCGCCACAGCCATTTACAGGAAGAACTGGCCGGCGAGACGGATGGCACTCTGGCCGCTGCTGAGGAAGAGCTAGCCGGCTGGCTTGAAACCCAGATCGCAGCCGAAACCGCGTTGCAAGCAGCCCGCAGGGAGTTGGAAATTCATGATGCCGCCCTGGAAGCTGGCGAGAAGGCGCGGGGTGAGCACGAACGGCAGGCCACCGCCCAACGGCGGCTCATTGAGGAACGGCGGCTCGCCACCACCGAAGCACGCATTCATCAGCAGAATTTGCGCGAGCAATTGCGTCAACTCGCCGCTGACCCGGAAACGGTGCTCGCAAACTTACCAGCAGAGATCACTGAATCGGCTTGGCTAGCACGGTTGGATCAAGTGGCACGGCGTATCCAACGCTTGGGGCCAATCAATTTGGCCGCCATGGAAGAATGTGCTCAACTCTCTGAGCGTAAAAAATATCTTGACACACAAAATGAAGACTTGTGCGAGGCGCTCAGTGTCCTGGACAACGCCATCCGCAAGATTGACCGAGAAACTCGCGCCCGCTTTCGCGAAACATTTGACCAAGTGAACATCAGCTTACAGGATTTGTTTCCCCGCCTGTTTGGCGGTGGTCAAGGGTATTTGGCTTTGACAGGTGAAGATACCCTCGACGCAGGGGTAACGATCATGGCGAAACCGCCCGGTAAACGGATCGGTTCAATCAGCTTGTTGTCTGGAGGCGAAAAAGCCCTGACCGCCATCGCCCTGGTATTTGCGATCTTTCAGCTCAATCCTGCGCCGTTCTGCCTGTTGGATGAGGTGGATGCACCGTTGGATGAAGCCAATGTCGGCCGGTTTGGTGCTTTGGTCGGGGAGATGGCGGCGCGGGTACAATTCATCTTTGTGACCCACAATAAAGCGACCATGGAAATCGCCCAGCATTTGGCAGGCGTGACGATGCAAGAACCCGGGGTATCGCGACTGGTCGCCGTCGATGTCGAAGAGGCTTTACGGCTAGCGGCGGTGGGATAAGACACGGCCGTACTCCAAGCCTGAACCGGTACCGCAGCGCCGAGGATTTGGATCAATGCCGGCCTCACAGCACAGCCTTAGCCCTCAAACCTTGATCTCGTAGCGGTTGAGCAGCCCATATAGGGTAGGCCGGGTAACGCCGAGCAATTCAGCAGCGCGCGAAACATTGCCATCGGCATAAACCATTGCCTGATGGATAGTCTGACGCTCAGCCCGTTCGCGGGCCTCACGTAGATCTAACGGCGAATCAGCCACCTCTATCGAGTCCAGTTCCAAATCCTGTGCGGTAATTTGGCCGGATTCACACATAATCGCCGCGCGCCTGAGTCGATTCTCTAATTCCCGAACATTCCCCGGCCAGGAATGGGTTTGCAAAGCTTGCAGCGCACCGGGGGTGCAGCTCAATTGGGCTTTACCTAATTCCCGACTGAGCGTATTTAGCAGCGCCCGAGCGATCAGAACCGTATCCCCTTCCCGCTTGCGCAACGGTGGAATTCGTACCGTCACAGGGCTGACCCGGTAATAAAGATCCTGGCGAAACTGACCTTCGGCAATCAATGCCAGTAAATCACGATGGGTAGCGCAGATCACCCGCGTGTCCACGGTGATCGACTGGCGCCCCCCAATCCGTTCGATGACCCGCTCTTGCAAAAACCGCAACAGCTTGGCTTGCAACGGTAGCGGCAGATCGCCAATCTCATCCAACATCAGCGTGCCACCCTCTGCGTACTCAATCTTGCCCCGCGTTTGCTTAGCCGCTCCGGTAAAGGCGCCTTTTTCGTAACCAAAGAGTTCACTTTCCAGCAACGTATCGGGAATCGCAGCGCAATTGATCGCGATAAAAGCACCCTTGGCCTGACTCATATCATGCAGTGCGCGCGCCAGCAGTTCCTTGCCGGTGCCGCTCTCACCCAAAAGCAGTACGCTGGCGCTGGTGGGAGCCACCTTTTGGATCGTACGACAGATGGCGAGCATGGCTGGGCTAGCGGCAATGATGCCGTGTAACGGGGCGCTAGTCTGGCGAGCCAGCAATTCCCGATTTTCTTGTTCGAGTAAATAAAGGTTATAGGCCCGATCAACCAGAAGCCGCAGCACGTCGGCATCGACCGGTTTCTGGTAGAAATCGTACGCACCCATCGCAACGGCACGTAAGGCGTTTTGGCGATCATCGTTGCCGGTAACGACGATGATCTTGCTATGGGGAGCTACCGTTCGGATCTGCCCCAGTGCCTTAAGCCCTTCCGAGGCGTTGGCTGGGTCTGGGGGCAAGCCCAAATCCAACAACACGATAGCCGGGCCATCAGCACGCACCCGTTTCATGGCACTCTCCACGTCTCCCGCTTCAAGCACCTCGTACCCGTCGAAACACCAGCGCAGTTGGTTACGCAATCCTGGATCGTCCTCGACGATCAGTAACTTCTGGCCGATTGCTTCCATTGCATGACTCCCTAACCGGGTACCGGTATCACAGGATTTTCGACGCGAGGCAGATACAGGGAGAATAGAGTGCCCTTTTGCGGTCTACTGTCCACGGTCAATTCACCACCCGCCCCCAAAGCAAACTCGCGGCTCTCGTAAACGCCAATCCCCATGCCGGCGTTCCCCTTGGTGGTAGTGAACGGGCGAAACAGTCGCTCACGGATAAAGCGCTCATCCATCCCGCAGCCATCGTCGCGAATCTCAACGACTGCGGTATGCTCCTGAGATCGAACTCGGACTTCGACTTTACCTTTGGGTCCTGTAGCCTCCTGAGCATTCTGAATCAAATGCTCCAGGATGGCGACCAAGCGGTCTCGATCCACCCGCACCCACGGATCATGGCCAGGTGTTAGGTGCAGGATGGGTTTGGGTAGCTGGCCGATGCGAACCGCAATCGCTTGCTGCGCGGCTTCAGCGAGTGCCAATGAAGTGATTCGGCCCGACGCCCGCTCGGTGCGTAACTGTGTCAACAGCCGGTTCATTCGCCCGGTAGCGTTGGCGACCGTGCTGAATGCATCTTCGACAAAGGCTGGATTTGCTTTGTGCCGACCCGCGTTAGCGACGACAAGCGCCAGTTGTGCCGCAATATTTTTGAGGTCATGCACTACATAAGCTGATAAACGATGAAAAGCCTCAAACTGACGAGCCTCCGACAGCGCTTCGCTGGATTCGAGCAACGCCACGTAGCCAGCAACTTGACCGGCGGCGGTTTTGAGTAAGTCGTGATCCTCCCAGTTAAGCGCTCGATGAGCGTTGCCTTGGGCAAGCACGAGAAAACCATTCAATTCCTGCCCTTGTGATAAGGGTACTACCAGCCAAGCCTGCCGCATCTGACCCAACCAGTCCGGCAAAATTAACTCTGAATAGATTTCAGGGGTCGCCGCATACTGTTTTAAATCAATCACCCAACGGCGCTGATCGAGGAACGTTATCAGTGAACCATCGACCGGCTCGCGGCGGATCATGGGTTCGACCATGTTCCAGCTCGCCCGCACACTAAAGTATTTCGGCCCACTGCGAACCCATAATAGTCCCCCCATGCTATCAACGATTTCGGCCACCGCCCGAATGGATCGGGTACGCGGTGGCTCGTTCGCTTCCCCAATGGACAGAGTTCGCGTGAAACGCAACCATTCCTGGCGATAATCGTATTTGGCATGGTAAAAATGTTTACTAAGAAAGACACGCAACTTCGCCCGCAATTGGCCGGAAAACAATAAAGTCGCCAACAGCACACCGGCGCCAGCCAAAAAAGTTGCATGTAAAGCGGTGCCCCAGGTTCCGCCGAACTCTCGAATGTAATAGCCGACTCCTGCCATGAACAGCAGATAGATCCCCGCCCCAAAGATAGCCGTGGAATATTGCGTGATCTGACGGGATACAAACACTTCGACCGACCATTTGGGATTGCGGGCGGCCGCTACCGCCAATAGCGGCACGGCCATGGTATTGACGAACCCGCGCGCTTGCCAAATTCCTGGGTCCATCTGCTTAAACAGCAAGGCATCGGCATAAAGGAAAAAATCGTAGCCGAATAGCAACCCTAGTCCTAGGTATAGAAATTTGGTTGCCCAACGCTGCTGCGGACGGGTACGGCGGAATAACTGTTCAATAAAAAACAAGCCACCGACGGCGAAACCGATATGACCGAGAATAGCCACATCGGGTGGCAGATACACCGCAAGATCCCCCCACTCACCCAATTCAATCCCTAACAGGAGTACCCCAGACCCGATGGGCAGTGCCCACTTCCAAAGCCAACCGCGCTTAACCCACGCCTCCTGTATCGCCGGTTCAAGCAGATGGGCTAGGAAAACCAGCCAAGCTACGCTGCGGGCCACTTCCAAGCTTTGATACCACCAGTCGGAACTGGTGACGGCACCGTGAGAATGCAAAGCAGCCCGCAGCGCCCACGGAACACTGATGAGGGTGGCGATGACCAGCAAGCCGCCTTGCAGCCGACCTCGCCAACCGCTCAATAGCAATAACAGTAACAACAGCCAAGCAACAGCCGCCAGTCCATGACTGATAAACGCTACTTCGCTCACCGATACTCCGCCGAGTCAACCTTCCGCCCTACCCGATGAAAAAAGTTAGGGCTTCACCGTCACTGCAAACGATTCGCTTTAGGCAAACCACTCCCCAATCACATTGGCTTAAGCTGGGTGTTACGGCTTTACAATGTGCTAAGCTGCGATTTAGCATCCGCTGCCTGAGGAAAATCTGGGCTTAAACGCAAGGCTTCTTGCAGCGATTGTTTGGCGCGATCTTTCTCACCCGCCTTGAGATAAGCCATCCCCAGATGGTAGTGATAGATAGGGTTTTGCGCGTTTTTAGCGATACTTTGACGGAATTCACGGATAGCGAGCGGCGCATTATCCTGCTTGTAGTAAATCCAGCCGACCGTATCACTGATATCCGGCTGTTCGGGAAGCACCGCTTGCGCCTGTTTCGCGTACTGAAGTGCGGCGGCTAAATCCTGGCCGTTTTCCGCTAGCAACCAGGCCAAATTGTTGGCTGCCACGGCGGCACGCGGGTTGATCTGTAATGCTTTCTCATACCATTGGCGTGCATCGGCGACTTTATTTTGGGCCTGAAAAATGGTCGCAACCATGGTGGGTGCGCCCGCATTGGTAGGATTCTTCTGGGCTAGCTGCTCGAACTCTTGGCGGGCTTGATCAAGCTTTCCCTGTCTGAGATAGATCTGAGCCAACAATCCGAAGGGTTCTAGACGGTCCGGAGCGACCTCTAATACTTTGCGGAGAATCTGTTCGGCTTTGGACGTATCGCCTGTCGCTGCATGAATCTGCGCCGCCAATATCAGCAGATTTGGGTTATCCGGTGTTGCCTGGAGCTTTTTCTCAATGCGAGCCAGGGCATCTTGTGGTTTTTTCTCGCTTAAATCTAAGGCGGCCACCCCGGCCAAGGCTTCACCCGAATCGGGTTCCAACGCTAGAGCACGCTCAAATGCACGCCGGGCACCCACGCTATCTTTTTTCTGAAAGTGCAGGGCACCCAACTGAATATGGGGGATAGCTGCCTTTGGAAACTTCTGTGCCAGATCATTCAGGATCGCTTCCGCTTTTTCAGGCTGGTTTTGTGAAACCAGGATCTTCGCCAGAAGCAGTTGTGGGCCAGGATTGCCCGGCTGACTCTTGGCAGCAGCTTCAGCGTAACTTAAGGCTCCTTTCCCATCTCCAGCGGCCAAAGTGAGCTGAGCAAGTTGCATCTGTGCACCTACGGCACCGGGATTGATCTCCAGAACCCGCTTGAACGCATCAATCGATTGGTCGTTTTGTTGGCGCGATGCATACACCGTCCCCAACAGATAATGACCGGCGGCAAATTTTGGATCAGCGTCAATAGCCGCTTGGATTTTAGTGAGCGCCTCATCAGTTTTCTTATCGGCCAGCAAAAAGCGGCCTTTCAACAAGAGAGCTTCAGGATTTTTCGATTCGCGGCCCAAGACCTCATCAATCAGGCGATGCCCGGATTCACGCTGCCCTCCTGCGAAATCAAGCGCCGCCAAGCGCCGCTGTGCTTCAGCAAAGCCTTGCTTGTCTTGAACCAAGGCCGTCAGCAACGGGCGCGCTTCCTGCTCCCGTTTATGCAAAATGTAATAGTCAGCCAAGGCCAAGCGAGAGGCAACACCGGTTTTATCAGCCTCAACAACGGTCTTGAGCGGCTTTTCGGCCTCGGCGGCGCGACCGGACGCCAAATAAAACGCGGCTAGCGCGCGATTAGCGCGCACATCGTTAGGCTCTAAAGTAATCGCGTCTTGTAAGGATTTTTCCGCTGCGGCGGGCTGATTGGTAGCCCACAGATAATTCGCTAAGGCCAAGCGCGCATTGACTGATTTCGGGTCGAGCGCGACGGCTTTTTCGAAACCAGCCCGAGCCTCTTCCCGGTTGCCACGGGCCATCTGGAGTGCACCCAATACCCCATAGGCCCGGCTTTCGTCGGGATCAAGCTGAATGGCCTCCTCCATCTCTTTGATCGCACCATCCATATCCTTGAGGCCGGCCAACGCATTGGCCTTGAGGATCTGCGCGTCAATATGTTTTGGATCATTAGCCAACACCTGATCAGCTCTTGCCTTGGCATCTTCGAATTTCTGAGCCAGCAGAAGCAATGCACCGGCTTTAAGCTGTGCCTCGTTATCTTTCGGCAATAAAGCCGCTGCGCGCGTATATTCGAACAGCGCATTCCTGGCATCGCGTGTATAGGTGTAAGCTTCCGCCAGCTTCAGGCGGGCTTCACCATACTGTGGGTCTTGCTGGATCGCATTGCGGTATTCAATGATCGCTTCGGGATATTTTTTTTGTTCGAAATAAGTATTGCCTTTATCAAAATACTCTTTCTTGGCTACTTGGGGATCTTTAGAGCAGCCTACGGCGAATAAGCTGAGAGTGGTAAGCAAAACAATTGATACCTTTGTGCTCATGATCATTCTATTCCTTCAGAGGCCAACAAAAACGTTCGCGGCTCAACCGCGACCGACCGGTTGATAGTACTGTCGTTAATCAACGAATACGATCCGTCACCCTAGTAGACTTACGTCGTACTAGCCGCAGGCAAGTACCATCCCAAGATTGGTAGAATCGCCTGCGCGAAATCTGTTGCCGCCCGCTCGCTGTCTGCTTCGGTGCCAGAGGAGATAACCGGCGAGATGATACGGACTAAGGCAGCGTCGGTTCGGTTATAGCGAATCGCATCGAGGACCGTATAGATTTTGCCCAGGTACTCACTGGCGATAATCCGGTTGTGGCTTTGATACCAGTAGAGAACAACCTGCCGTTCAAGCCCTTTCTGGATCGTGAGTCGATTGATTTCGACCATTTCTTCGGTGCCGCCATCCCTCACCAGCGGAAGCTGAATGCGGTCACGGCGCACAGGCTCCCATCCTGCACCAGGCAGGCAATTTAACGGTGAGTGCATGGTATCGCCCTGGCGTTGGGACCGATAGTAGCCGACGTAGAGTGAGACAGGTGGTAGGGGCTCTTTATGGTAAAACCGATTGACATATTCATCGACGCCGAGAACCGACTCTATTTTCTGATCGAAATTCGGCAGATTTTCTCCGCGCCAAGTCCCTATCAACAAAGGCATCGTGACCAGTGATTGCCGAGTTGGCACTTGCTCGAAGTGATCGGCCCGTGCCAAATACAACGCTCCAAGCAGCATTAAAATGATTGTGGTGACCATTCGGGCCAGCATCGCTGATTGCTCCTTTTAAGATTCAGTAACGATACGAGAGGGTGGTACCATGCGCCGGATCACCCATTGGAACAACAGCACCATGCCAAAGGCAAATGCAAACACCAGCCAGCCGGAAAAGGTATGGAAAAACCCTTCTGCTGCCGCTGGTCCCCAGTAATGGGCAAGAATTCCGGTACCGGCAACGCGCAACCCATTAGCGAAGATAGCGGTAGGGATGGTCGCCACTGCGAGCAACCACCGGACCCATAGCCGACTTTCTGTAAAATAACCCAGCAAAATACCGAGAGTGATTAACGACACCAGAGATCGAATCCCGCTACACGCTTCGGCAACCTCCAGAGTCGTGTGCGCCAAGATAATGACGTTCCCCTCACGCAACACGGGGATTCCCACCATCGATAGTACGCCCGATGAGAATCGCGAGGCGAGGAGCTGCAAGGGAAATGCGACTTGATTGAAGAGAATGGCTGGAATCGGAATCATTAGTACCAGGAGAGCCAGAGGAAAAACTAACAGCCGCAAGTGGTTCCAGCCCAAAATGAACAGAATGCTGCCCGCCAAAACCGCCAACAAGCCAATACGGGTAACAAACAGCTCAGCTCCCAAAGTACCGGCGATGAGCAAAGCCACTCCCCCAAGTACCACCAGCAAACCCAACCAACTGGGCCTAATGGCCGCCTGCATCAGCCGGTCGCGGCGCTCCCAAGCGAGATATAACGAGATGGGGACGATCAGGAAACCGTGTGAATAGTTGTCGTCTGTTGACCAATCGTGGACGAGCTTAATCACCACCTCTTGAAATAGAAAACCGAATGTGACGATATAAGTTAATAAAGCCAAGAAATGCAGTTTGAATTTGGATAAATCAAGGGTATGCATAGTGTTATTATCGTAAAATGAACATCGTTATTAAAAAACAAACGATAAATATCTAATTCTTAAAAATTTTAGCTAAAGAAATTGCATACATAATAACAACAAGCAATGCTCTATTAAATACCAAAACATTCTATCATTGGTGCATTAAGCAGCGTAACGAGAAACGGCGACCGGAAGGCCGCCGTTCGATCTTTGAGAATTTGAGCGCTTAAGAAAGCGCAAATTTAAGCCTTGCAGTGGCAGACGGCAAAACGAAAACCGACCACATCAAAACATCTGGCCGCGATTCGTATCCTCATCACGAATGCTGAGATCCATCGGAGCAGCCGATTTGCCGCCGCCGGCACCGGTTCCCTCAGAAAGTCGGATCTGCAAGCCGACATTGTTCTTAGAGTCGGCATTCTTGATCGCTTCCTCACGCGAAATCTTGCCTTCCTTGTAGAGCTTGAACAGCGATTGATCGAACGTGATCATCCCCGATTCGGTCGCCTGCTCCATGGCGTCCTTCACGTAGTCGATCTTGCCCTTCTGGACCAGATCGGCGATGTAGGGTGTATTCAGTAGGATTTCCACCGCCGGCACCAAACCGCCGTTCAGTCCACGGATCAACCGCTGTGAGATGATGGCGCGCAGATTCAATGACAAATCCATCAGCAACTGCGGCCGTGCTTCCTCAGGGAAAAAGTTGACGATGCGCTCCAACGCACCGTTGGCGTTGTTGGCGTGCAGAGTGGACATGACCAAGTGCCCAGTCTCAGAGAAGGTCAAGACGAACTTCATGACATCGCGCTCGCGGACCTCACCGACCAGGATCACATCGGGGGCCTCGCGCATAGCGCTACGCAAAGCATTTTCGTAGCTGTGCGTGTCAATGCCAACTTCGCGTTGACCCACGACTGATTTCTTGTGTTGATGGGTAAATTCGATGGGGTCCTCAATGGTGAGAATATGGCCCGGTGCGCTGGAATTACGGTGATCGATCATCGCGGCCAGCGTGGTGGATTTGCCCGAGCCGGTAGCGCCTACCAGCAGGAGCAACCCCCGCTTTTCCATGACGAGTTGCCGCAGTATAGGCGGCAGACCGAGTTCCTCGACTTGCGGGATATCGCCCCGAATGAAGCGAATCACCATCGAGACCTCACCGCGCTGCTTAAAGACGTTAGAGCGGAACCGGCCGACTCCATGCAGCGGAATAGCGAAGTTAAGTTCCCATTCGTGCTCGAATTCCTTGATCTGATCGTCCTTCATAACTGAATAGGCGATCTCGCGCACCTGGCCTGGCCCAAGCACCTTGTTGCCGATTGGGCGCACCACACCGCCGATTTTGATATTGACCGGGGCACCGACATGGAAAAACAGATCGGATGCGCTCTTGTCAACCATCAATTTGAGGTAGGGAGTAATATCCATCGCAGTCGTCTCTCAGGCCAGCCGGCTCAAGCCATGGGGCGCAACGACCCGGCGGGTTTCGGGCAGGGGTTAGATGACTATAGGAAGAGTGGAGCGCTTCCGTTCCTATTGGCTCTTGATCTTAGAAAGATAGTATATCTCATTTTACAACATCAGCCAAAATGACTTCGCAAACGGATACCAATTTATGAAGATACACGAAGCCAGCATAACCGCTAAAGAATGCGCATTTCCTATACTTTACTGACTCGCCTCTACCAATATCTCGGCATCAATGGATTACTTCTGTCGGCGAACCACCAAAGTCAATGTCATCTTGATCCTTCTTGGAGGATGCCATACGCGCACGTCATGTTAGAGCTTATCAGTGGGCAGCGATGTTGCCAACTAGGCTGATTTCAGCATACTCAACTGCGACCAAGGCCTTGTTAATCAATGTTTATCTTCGGCCGGACGTAACCTCTATCGGCCTGCCTGAGTCTACCCAAGCATGATAGCCCCACCCCATCAGGACCCGCCAGCCTCTCCATCGGTACTTGAACCAGAGCTAGCCTGGTCGTTGCTGCTGACCCTACGCACCCGCGCAAAGGCATCCGAACCCCTCCCCGACCGTTTCGGGTTGAGTTTGGACAACCAGGGCCAAATCCACCTCGTTCCGGCGAATGACCACTCTACCCTGCTTGAGATCAGCGGGGGCGGCAGGTGGAGCGCCAGAGCATCGGTAACTCCAGCAGCCAGCGAGCAACTCGATCTCTACTTGCCGCTTGCCCTTGCCAGTCATACCCAACCATTAACAGTGGCGCATCTGGGGCAAAGTCTGGATGGCTACATCGCCACACTGACTGGTGCCTCCCGCTATGTGAACGGCCCGGAGAATCTGACCCATCTGCATCGAATGCGGGCTTTGTCCGATGCCGTGGTGGTCGGCTCCCACACGGTGGCGTGCGATAACCCTCAACTGACCACCCGGCGGGTGGTCGGCCCAAACCCCGTGCGTGTAATTCTTGATCCCCGTCGCCGTTTAGACGCCCGTTGGGCTTTGTTTCAAGACCCAGCAGCACCTACTTTGCTGGTTTGCGACGAAACGCGGGTCGATTCGGCCAAATGGGGCCATGCCGATATCCTGGGTGTGCCTTGCGTTGGCCAGCGGCTTGATTTACAGGCCGTGTTTGTGCGGCTGCGAGCGCGGGGCCTGTTTGGAATTTTTGTCGAAGGGGGTGGTTTGACGGTATCCGCTTTCTTGGAGGAAAAGCTGCTGGATCGGTTACAAATCACGGTGGCGCCGTTCATCATGGGTTCGGGTCGGCGCAGCGTGACTTTACCTCCGATCCACGATTTAGCCGACGGCTTGCGTCCTCCCCATCGTCGCTATCCGATGGGCGAAGACGTGCTATTCGATTGCCACTTACGCCCTTAAAGTCGGCCGAACACATCCTGATGGCCGACTTGCAGGTATGACTCTCCCTGTTCGATCCACCGCCGACGCTGAGCACCCCATGGGTCCAACCAGTCCAGCGAATCGTCAGCGATGAATTTGACGGCCTCTATCCAGCCTTCCAGGAGCGCTGTCTGCAAAGCCGCGTGGGTCGGCTCCAAGCGCCATGGGCTAGGCTGTAATATCACCCGATAGCCAAGTTCCCGTAGCGAAAACGCCAAAGAGGTCGCTGCATTCGGACCAAGCGCCGGCCCAAAACCCTTATCGGTACACTGGTGGCGGTTGATCCACTCACATACCCGTGCATCCTCCGCCAGAGCGGGTTGCCAGCGAATGGTTCCATCGTAGCTAAGCGCGACCAAAACGGTCGCTTGCCATAACCGGCAACGGTGAGTGAATCGCGTTAGCCAAGCCGAAGACACCAAATCCATAAACGCTGAGGCAGTGACCAAATCGAAAGCCGGTAGATCTAGGCTGTCCCATTCCTTTACGAGATCCAATGGTCGCCATTCCAGACTTAGCGCTAAGTCCTGTTCCACCCGCCAGGGTTGGAGCATTCTATGGCCACACGCCATTAAAGCGGCATCGTGATCAACCAAGCACCACCGCTGCTCGCCCGATAACTGCGGTGCCAAATAGCGCAGATTGGCACCCGTGCCACTGGCAACGTCCAGCACCGACAGCGGCCCCAACGATGTGCGCCAAGCCCGTAACTCAGCGGTTAGCGCCGAGCTACGGGAGATGGCATCAACCGGTTCACGAAGAGCAAGCCAAGCCGCCGCAAAACCGGCCATCAGGTTGATACCGTCTCCAGCACGGCCGCGAATTGGGCACACGCGCTCGGCCAGTCCGGCAATGTCGTCCGCACTCGGCGCGCGCCGTCCGCCAACTGCTGACGCAATTCCGGTTGAGCCAGCACGCGCGTCAACGCCTCAGCCAAGGCCATATCATCGCCGGGAGGAACCAATAATCCCGCGCTAGCCGGTACCGTATCGGGAATCGCACCAGCCGTCGTGCTGACAATTGGTAAGCCATGGGCCAGGGCTTCGGCCAATACCATCCCGTACCCCTCATACCAGGACGGCAGGACGAACACGTCTGCACGCTGGTAACAAGCCACCAGATCAACTGCATCCAGCTCGCCCAACCACTCAATGCGCTCGGCCAATTCTAATTCCATGGCTAGTGTACGCAGCGTCAGGGCGGTTTGGGGGTCCAGAGTCGTGCTGCCCGCGCAACGCAAGTGCCAGGGCAGCGATTTAAGTCGCTGCAACGCCCGAAATAACACGGCATGACCTTTGCGCGGCGTCAAGCTAGCCGCGCAGAGCAACACCAGATCAGCACGACCCGAACCCTCCGCGAGCGGTGCAGAATCAGTGCCGGGTACGACCACCGCACAGCGCTGGGCCGAGACACCGTAGTCGGCCAGTGCTCGTACCGTGTGAGGACTGGTCACGATGATTTGCCGGACATGGGTCAGGGCCATCCGTTCGCTGGCACGCAGCCGGTCTTGCAAAGCCGTGTCCAGCCCAGTTTCCAGCGCCAACGGATGGTGAACCAGCCCAACCAGTCGCAATCGCTTGCGGTGCAAGCTAACCGCTTCCGGCAAAGCGCCCAATGCGAGTCCATCGATGATCACGAGCGCGCCTGCGGGTAAGGCCATCAACGTCTCAGCAGCGCCGCGTAGCGCGGCTGGCGTTGGCATAGGAAAAGACGCATCCAGACGGTGCAGTTCGACCTGCCAGCCCAACATCGACAACCCCGCCATGATCCGGCGGTCGTAAAGATAGCCACCGGTACGGGTCTCAATCTCGCCCGGAATCAGAAAATGGGCGCTTCTCAAGCTAACGGCCCCTCGTAAGCTGCCCAAGCAGTATGCGATTCGTGTAGGACAACCCGCATAGTGCTCAGTCCGTTCGCATTTGGCCCCAGTTGCCCCTCATCAATCCGAGCAGCCATGCGGTCGAAAATCTCCCGCGCCAAAAACTCGGTGGTGGTGTTGCGACCGGCGAACTCTGGAATTTCATCCAGGTTACGGTGGTTCAATTCCGCCAATACCGCCCGTAGGCAATCGCTCAGCTTACTGATATCAACCACCACGCCGTCGGGGTCAAGATCAGGACGCCGCAGTTCGAGATCAACCACGTAGGTCGCGCCATGCAAACGCTGGGCGGGGCCGAAGGTTTGTCCTCGGAAGCTGTGGGCGATCATAAAATGATCGCGAACGCAAACGGCATACATCATTCTGGCTTACCTCAGTTTCGGAAGGGCGGGGTCGTGGGTTATCGGGATGAGTATAAACAACATGGGGTGGAACCGGCGGGTGTTCTGGCCCGTGCTAGTCGGCATAGCGGATACGATGACACAGAACCCCTGGGGGATTTTTGCTCAACTCCGTCATTACGCCCGGCAATTCGGCAAACAGGCTCTCACCGCTGATCAGGCAATCCAGTACCGGATCGGCCAATAAAGCCATCACGGTGGCCATCCGACGCTGATGGTTCCAGCGAGCGCGTTGGGCGGCTGCGATGGCGCCGACCTGCGAGCTTTGGATACGCAATCGTCTGGCATGAAACGCCTCGCCCAACGGCAAACTGACTGGACGGGCGCCGAACCAACTCACCTCCACCACCGTCGCCTCAAATCCGGCCAAACGTAAAGCCATCGCTAATCCATCCGCCGCTCCACTGGCATGGATCACTAAATCCTGATCATCGTCCGCCGCCGTCGGCCCGGCGAATCGTACTCCCAATCGTTTTGCAACGGCGGATTTGGTGGAATCGATATCCACCAACTGCACGCAACAACCAGGTAGCTGGCCGGCCAGCCAGGCGATGAGGCAACCAACGACGCCTGCCCCAATCACAGTGATCCGATCCCCAAATCGAGGCGCAGCATCCCAAAGCGCGTTCAGCGCAGTTTCCAGATTAGCCGCCAACACCGCTCGACCCGGTGGAATATGCCCTGGCACGGGGGTCACCGCCGCTGCCGGCACCACATAGCGATTTTGGTGCGGATATAGACAGAACACGGCCTGGCCACCCCCAGCCATCGCGCCTGCCTCCACCAGACCGACGCTGCAATAGCCGTATTTGACTGGTGCCGGAAACTCTCCCTGCTGAAAGGGAGCGCGCATAGTCAAGTATTGACTAGGAGGGGCTTCGCCACGAAAAACCAAGGCCTCGGTGCCACGACTGATCGCGGAATACAGCGTTCGGATCAGCACCTCACCGGGGCCGGGTACAGGTAACGATTCCACACGGAGTTCGCCCCGACCAGGGCCAGTCACCCAAAATGCCTGGGCGGTTAAAGCGCTTTCCACTATCGCAACCGCCTGCGAATCATGCCGCTCATGGGTATCAGGGTACAGTGAGCGCTAATGTAGCAATGATCACGCCGGGATCATCGGCACAAGGTTTCAGCGTAAAGCCCATGGCTCGACACAATGCCAACATCGGCGCGTTCTCCCGCAGGATTTCTCCGAACAGTTCGCGGAAATCACGGGTTCGCGCATAGCCAATCAAGCGGCGTACCAATAAGCTGCCTAGCCCGATACCGGTCGCTGCCCGTAACAGGATGATGGCGAATTCCACCCGCTCCTCGTCGGCCCGCATTAACCGCGCCACTCCACAGCTTTCCAGCGGTTGGCCAGGCCGTTGCCGAAATACCACCAGGGCCATATCTCGACCGTAGTCTATCTGGGTGAGCCGAGCCGCTTCCTCATGAATCAGCTCCTTAAAGGTATACATAAAGCGCATCCGTACTTCTTCGGTCGATAACTGTGCAAAGCTGGCGACAAAGTTCGGTTCATCCTGGGGTCGCACCGGCCGGATCAGCAGCGTTGAGCCATCGGGCAACGATATGGTTTCCTCCAACTCACGCGGATAGGGTCGAATCGCTAACCGCTGCTCGGCTGGCCCCGTGATCGGCGCGATCCGCAGCCGGGCTACCGTCACGGCAGCACCGCTTGAATGCAGTTGAATCGGTTTAAGCTCCAGTTCGCTCACTTCGCCCAACTCCACCACCAGTCGGGCAACGCTCTCCAATACGTTGACGAGACTGGCCAGCCAGTCGGAATGGGTATCACGCAGGAATCGATAAACCCGGGTATGGCGGATCGCTTCCCTGGCCAATACGCCATTGAGAGGAGGAAACACCACGACGCTTTCAGCGAACATCGCATCAGTGGCGCGACTCGCCGGCTCCAGCAATAACACCGCGCCGAATACTGGATCGACGAGCAAACGCAGACTCAGGGCAAACGGCGCCGGCTCGGCCATCTCCGGCAGAGTGATTGCAATACCGTACAGCGCCAGCAATGCCTTGCTGGTCGCCGCTTCTGGCTCAGAACAACCCCGCGCTAACCAATCCGCCACCAGCCGGCGAGGCGCTGTAGGATCTGGGGCGAAGAAAGCCGGCGTGGGTGGGGGCGTCGCCATTAACCCAATCCGACTTTGTACTTGATGCCAGCGGTGCATGAACGCCCCAATTGCGTCTTCGGGAAGATCAAATGTCGGGATGCCCCTTTCATGCAGTCGCTGTCGGCTAGTGCCGTCGCTGTCCTCCCCCAGCCAACAGACCAACACGCATGGGCGCTCGCCACTCTCGACGCGGCAGCGCTCAACGCTGTCGATCAGCGTTGTAGCGACTTTCTCAGCATTGGCCAGTGAATTGGGCGCATACAATACCAAGGTGCCGTTGTGATCCCGTTCACGGAGCACAATCTGCAAAATCGTGGCGAAGCGCTCAATATCAACTGCAATATCGAAAGCCAGCGGATAGCCCAGCGTCACATCCGCCGGAAGGGACTGACGCAACTGACCTGCTGCATCCTGGCTGAGGTGGGCCAAGCGCCCACCGACTGTCAGCAGGGCATCCACTGCTAACAAGCCAAGTCCTCGACTGTTGGCGATTATCGCTAACCGATCCCCAACGACCGGAAGATCGCACGCCAAGAGTTTCGCCGCCCAGAACAGCTCCCGCAACGAAGCGGCCCACTGTAATCCCACCCGACGGAAAGCCGCCTGATAAATGGCGTCGGTCGGCCACAGTGGGTCATTCCTGTGTTGGCCAGCACGTAGGACAATCACCGGTTTGCTCCGGGCCACCGCACGGGCTGCCGACAGAAACGAACGTCCCTTTTGTACCGTCTCCAAATCCAGCAAAATCGCTTGGGTGTCAGGATCGTCAGCTAGCCAATCCAATAATTCTGGAACATCAATATCACCACCCCCACCGACCACCATCACTTGCGAAAATCCGATTCCCTGCGCTCTAGCCCATGCCATCAGTGGCAACAGCACCGCACCCGATTGGGAAACTAGCGCTAATCGGCCCGGCCCTGGTAAAACCTCGGCTAAAGATCCGTTGAGACCCCAACGCGGCACCATCAGACCACCGCTCGCCGGCCCCAGTACGCGCAAGCGGCGTAAACGCGGCAGGCGCGGCGCGTCCCTGGGAAAAAACGCCGCATCACGATCCCCCTGGTGAGCGATGGCGGGCGTCGCGACCACAGCGATTTTGCTGCCAGCCCGATCCAATTGCCGCAACAGCTCAGGAACAGTACGCGGAGGGGTAACGATCATCGCCAGCTCCGGCACGACCGGCAGATCAGCGATGGCGCGGTAAGCGGGCCGGTCTTGAACCCGCTGATGTCGGCGATTGATGAAAAACAGCTCACCCTTACAAGCACCGGCCAATAGGTTACGGGCCAGTACCTCGCCAAGCGAGCCGGGACGTTCGCTGGCGCCGATCAACGCGATGGACGCAGGCTCGAATAGATCGCCTATCCCGTGGGAGGCCATCGCCTTAGCTCATACCCGGTCTTTTTCTCACTCGCGCAGTTCGTAGCGATCAGCAAATGCCGCCAAGGCTTCCGGATTCGCCAGCGCTTCAAGGTTCTTGACCGGTTGACCATGGACGATATTGCGCACCGCCAGTTCGACGATCTTACCGCTCTTGGTACGGGGAATATCGCTCACCTGTAAAACCTTGGCGGGGACATGACGTGGGCTGGCATTGTCGCGGATCAACCGCTTGATCCGGGCGACCAGCGCATCATCCAGCTCGTGGCCACCCTCCAGCTTTACGAATAGGATCACCCGGACATCGCCCTCCCAGTCCTGACCGATCACGATGGATTCGACCACTTCGGGTAGTTTTTCGACCTGGCGATAGATCTCGGCGGTGCCAATCCGCACCCCCCCCGGATTAAGGGTGGCGTCGGAGCGGCCATGGATGATCAGGCCATCGTGCTCGGTGATTTCGCAAAAATCGCCATGATGCCAAACGCCGGGAAACCGCTCGAAATACGCGGCCCGATATTTTTTACCGTCGGGGTCATTCCAGAAACCAACCGGCATACAGGGAAAGGGCCGAGTGCAAACCAGTTCGCCTTTTTCACCGCGCACAGGCTGGCCAGCCTCGCTCCACACAGCAACCGCCAGGCCCAATCCTTTGCACTGAATCTCGCCCCGCCAGACCGGTAACGTCGGATGGCCCAACACAAAACAGGAGATAATGTCGGTGCCGCCGGAAATAGAGGCCAGTTGTAGATCAGCCTTGATGGTGGCGTACACATCGTCAAAGCGCTCCGGCACCAGCGGACTGCCGGTCGAGGTCATCACCCGCAGTGCGCGCAGATCATAGCTCTCTTTCGGCTGGAGGCCGGTCTTGACCAAGGCATCCAGATATTTAGCCGAGGTGCCGAAATGCGTCATGCGCTCGGTCTGGGCATAATCCCAAAGAATCCGGCCACGGTCGATGAACGGGCTGCCGTCATACAGCAGCAGCGTCGCACCGGAAGCAAGACCGGATACCAACCAGTTCCACATCATCCAGCCGCAGGTGGTGAAGTAAAACAGGCGGTCGCCCGCGCGGAGATCGGTATGCAGTTGCTGTTCTTTTAGATGCTGTAATAGCGTTCCGCCCGCGCCGTGAACGATACATTTGGGAATGCCGGTCGTACCGGACGAATACATGATGTAGAGCGGATGAGCGAAGGGCAGCCGGACAAACTCCATTTGACTGACCGCCGCGTGGGGTGCGACAAAATCGGCGAGGGAAATGGCTTTGGGGAGGCTTTTGGCCAGCGGATCGACTTCTGCGTGCAGATAAGGAATCAGCACGAGTCGCTGTACGCTGGGCAATTGGGCCATGAGTTCGGCCAGTTTCGCCGCCATATCGACCGCTTTACCGTTGTACCAATAGCCGTCGCAGGCAATCAGCACCTTCGGTTCAGTCTGACCGAAGCGATCCAGCACGCCCTGAACGCCAAAATCCGGTGAAGCGCTGGTAAATACCGCCCCCAAGCTGGCGGCGGCCAGCATCGCAATCAGCGTTTCCGGCAGATTGGGCAGGTAAGCGGCCACTCGATCACCGGCAACGACGCCGACATCGCGCAACGCGGCGGCGAACTGGGCGACGTGTTGGCGTAATTCAGCGCGTGAAAGGGTTCGCTTAACCTTGTTCTCACCCCAAAACACCAGCGCATCCGGGTTACTGGAATCCCGCAGCAGATTTTCAGCGAAGTTGAGCCGTGCATCAGGAAACCAGCGCGCACCGGGCATTTTTTCGGCATCGACCAGCACCGGCCCTGCACCGCGCTCGCCGATCACAGCACAGAAATCCCAAACCGCTGTCCAGAATTGTTCGGGCACCTCGACCGACCAGGCGTGCAAATCCGCATACGATGCCAGCGTTTGGCCGGATAGGGTTCGGGCCTGGGCGGTGAAAGCCGCCATGCGCGTGGTTGCACTCCAGGCAGGATCAGGAGTCCACAGCGGATGGTCAGAGTGCGGGGCGTCATTCATCAGTTTTTCTCCATCGCTCACCGAAAGCGCATGTCAAATTATGCCGAAGGCCGCACCGCCATTTCGGGCAACCTCTTTATTTTTAGGAGTTACGCAGTTGAAATTCTAAGTGATTGATTAATGGAAAATTTCGGTTGTCTACCGCACAAGTCGATTTCTTTTAAAATCAGAGTGTTAGAGATCCAACTGCGTAACTCCTAATTTTATAAGCGGCTTGAGAGCGATCCTAGCGCGCTACTTTACCCATAATCCGGCTTAAGCGTGAGTCATTCGCCCTAACGCCGATGACGGACAGTTTTATAAAGAGTTTGGCCAGCGGCTCAGGGAAACTCTGAACTATGATCTAAGCCACTGTCAGCGCTTTTGGCTCCTTTCCACTGCTCGTCTTCCCTCTCTTCCAAAAAACCCACTCCTGTGAAAACACAGTCATGGGTTTACTGGCGCTGCATTAACCCTTCAGCCAATTGACGAATAGCAGGGTAATTGGGTTTGCCGGAACCCAGTAGCGGAATTTCACTGACCGCCAACACCTGCCGAGGGATGTGAAGGGCACTCAATCCTTCCCGCTCGGCAGCCACAACCAGCTCACTGCGGTCGGCGTTTGTGCGAGTAGTCAGCAGGATGACGCTTTCGCCCTTGAGTGCATCCGGCAAGCTGATCGAGGCATGGTGATCATCTGGCCAACAGGCGGCAGCCAACTGCTCTATCGCCGCGAGCGAAATCATCTCACCGCCGAGCTTGGCGAAGCGCTTGGCCCGGCCCAGGATCGTGATAAATCCATCCGAGTCGAAGCGAACGATATCGCCGGTATCGTGCCAGCCCAACCCACGCTCGGTCTGCGGCGGCGCCAAGCGCTCAGGACGTTCAGGCAGCAGATAGCCCGCCATGATGTTGGCACCGCGCACCTGCAACAGCCCGCCATCGGTGATCCCTTCCACCGGGTCCAGGCCATAGTCGATACCCGGAAACAGCTTACCGACCGTGCCGTTGCGATGATGGCGATTGCTGTTGGCAGCCAAAACCGGGCTGGTTTCGGTCAGGCCATAGCCCTCATGGATACGAACGCCGAATTTTTCCATCCATAGCCGACGGGTTTCCTCGCGCAAGGCTTCAGCGCCGGCAATGACGGATCGGACACTGAAGAAATCGTAAGGGTTTGCACTGCGGCCATAGCCCCACAAAAATGTATTCGTGCCGAACAGAATGGTCGCACGGCGCTCGTAGGCAATCTCTGGGATGACGCTGTAATGCAGGGGTGAGGGGTAGAGAATGACGCGCGCTCCCAATAAGAGTGGGGTCAACGTCGCGGTGGTCAGCCCAAACGCATGAAACAGTGGTAGGGCATTCAAAACCACATCCAGCGGGATCAGAGAAAATACCGCGCGGGCTTGGGCAACGTTCGCCAACACGTTACGGTGGGTCAATACAACCCCCTTAGGTGCTCGTTCCGAACCGGAGGTAAACAAAATGATCGCCGGATCGGTGGCGCGAACGGGGCCGGCCAGGTTTCGGTAACTGCGGGCCGGCCACAGGGATTGCCGCAATGCACGCAGCCGAAGGATGAGCGTCACATGCGGTTGCAAATCCTCCAGATATAAAATCGTTACCTGCTGACTCAAGGTGGCAAGCAACGCATCCAGACCGGCAGTCGCAATAAAGGCGCGAGCGGTGCAAATCGTCCGAATCCGTGCGGTACGACAGGCACCCAGCAAGCCATCACTACCCATGGTGAAATTGAGAAAAACCGGCACCCGATTTCGCAATTGCAAGGCCAGTAAAGCGATGACGGCAGCATTGGCGTTAGGCAGTAATACGCCCACAGGGTTCTGGCCGGCGATCCGGGTTTCCAGCAATTCGGCGAGCGCAAAGGCGCGGACAAACAACATTCGCCAGCCTGCTCGCTGGCCCTGGGCATCTTCGAGCACTACCCGGCGACCACCGTGCCGCTCCCACGCTTCCAGCATGGCTAAAGGCAACGGCTGGTCGATGTTCATACCGGCGTAGGCCAGCTCGATCATCAACTCATCCAATTGCCGTGCAAGCTGCTGGCGGCGGAGCCGATGATTGTCCGCATCAGCGATCAACCGACGCGGCGGCAGCAGGGTCAGATAAATACGGGGCAGCAACCGCCGCCGGACAACGCCGCCCAGCCGCGACAGCAGGCTGTATTGCGCGCCTTCGATGTACACCGGCAATACGGCGGCATCAGCCTTGTCAGCGGCCAGCGCCGGACCTTCGTAAATCTTCATCAGCGCGCCGGTCACGCTGAGCCGCCCTTCGGGAAACACCGCCACCCGTTCGCCAGCCTTGAGGTGCTGGATCAAGGTTTTCAGATAATGGGAGTTGGTCGGATCGATGCTGATATGGCGGGTAATAGCGATGAACGGCTTGATCCACCAGTGCCGGGCCATGTGGGTGTTGACTACGAAAATCGGCATCTCCGGCAGGAAGGCGGCCAGTAGCGCGCCATCCAGATAGGAGACGTGATTGGCGACGATCAGCAGCCGGGGTTCGTTATGCGGATACTGCTCCCAGCCACGCAGTTCCACCCGGAACAGCCAACGAAACAACCAGCGAAACAACCAGCGAGCGCCCCATTGCAGCCGACGGTGCATAAGTCAGTGCAACCCGTGTTCGCGGGTGGCGGCAAAGCGCACCTCAGGCCAGCGCTCCTGGGTCAATTGCAGGTTGACCCGGCTGGAGGCGATGTAAACCAGTTCGCCGTGATGATCGAGCGCCAGATTGTCGCGCAGCTTGGTCTTGAACTCCTCAAACCGCTTGGCGTCGGCGCAACTCACCCAACGGGCCGTGGTGACGTTCACAGTCTCGAAACCGCACTCGACACCGTATTCGCCACGCAGTCGGAAACTCGCCACGTCAAACTGCAAAATGCCAACCGCGCCCAGAATCAAATCATTGCTATTGAGCGGCCGAAACAGTTGGGTTGCGCCTTCCTCACACAACTGCTCCAAACCCTTTTGCAGGGCTTTCATTTTTAAGGGATCGCGCAGTCGGGCACGCCGGAACAGTTCCGGGGCAAAATCCGGCACGCCAGTGAAGCGCAGTTCCTCGCCCTGCGTGAAGGTATCGCCGATGCGGATGGTGCCGTGATTGTGCAGGCCGATGATGTCGCCAGGATAAGCCGCCTCGGCGTGCTCACGCTCGGCGGCCATGAAGGTCAATGCGTCAGGGATTTTGATGTCACGACCCAGCCGAACGTGCCGAGCTTTCATACCGGGTTGGTAACTCCCGGAACAAATCCGTAAAAAGGCGATGCGGTCGCGGTGCTGTGGGTCCATATTCGCCTGAATTTTGAACACGAAGCCGCTGAAGGCTTCTTCTTCTGGTGCCACGTCCCGGCTGGCGGCGGTGCAGGCGCGTGGCGGCGGTGCATTTTCGATGAAGCCATCGAGCATTTCCTGCACCCCAAAATTGGTCAGCGCTGAGCCAAAATACACTGGGGTTAGGCGGCCAGCCAGATAGCCGTCCAGATCAAAGGCATGGCTGGCACCGCGCACCAGTTCGATTTCCTCGCGCAGCGTCGCCACCCGCTCGGCACCCAACGCCTGTTCAGCTTCGGCACTGTCCAAGCCCTGGATGGTGCGGCCGGTGTTGATACGGCCATTGCGTGATGGATCGTAAAGGTGAATAAAATCCTGCTCAAGATGATAGACGCCCTTCAACTCTCGACCCATGCCGATGGGCCAAGTGATCGGCGCGCAACGGATTTTTAGAATGTCCTCGACTTCATCCAGCAACTCAATGGGTTCCCGACCATCGCGGTCCAGCTTATTGATGAACGTAAAAATCGGGGTATCGCGCAATCGGCAGACTTCCATCAACTTAATCGTGCGTTCCTCGACGCCGCGCGCACAGTCAATCACCATCAGCGCCGAATCCACCGCCGTCAGGGTGCGGTAGGTGTCCTCGGAAAAATCCTCATGGCCGGGGGTGTCGAGCAGGTTGATGATGCGCTCGCGGTAGGGAAACTGCATCACCGAGGAGGTGACCGAAATCCCGCGTTGCTGTTCCAGTTCCATCCAATCACTGGTGGCGTGGCGAGTGGCTTTGCGGCCTTTGACCGTACCGGCCAATTGGATCGCGCCACCAAACAGCAGCAGTTTTTCGGTGAGTGTGGTCTTGCCGGCATCGGGATGGGAAATGATGGCGAAGGTCCGCCGCCGGTTGAGTTCGTCGATAAAAGTGGTCATCAGTCAATCAAAAAGTGGTGCTCGGTTTGGAAGCAAAGTAGAAAACGCGCGGATTCTACCTGAAAGTACTCTTCGCCGGCCTCCCCAGCCAATCGACAGCGAAAGCAGAACTTCTTTTGGCTATCTTCTTGCCTGACGATCCCGAAGGACGCCGGATGTATCCCACCCGTATGAGAGGGTTATGATAAAGTAATTCGCAATTCTCTTAAGTTCGGCCAAACTCTCGCCGTTCAGTCCATTACCTCTTACAGACCCTTACCGATTGTCCTATGATCCTAAGCCGCTTTCTCAAGCCCAAGTGGCAGCGTAACGACCCTGCCACCCGCAAAAATGCGTTGCAAACGTTGGACAGCGCCGCTCCAACTCTGCTCGAGATGGCCCGGCAAGATCCTGATTCGAGCGTTCGACAAGCGGCGCTGGAACGGCTCACTGACTTGAATACGCTGCAAACTATCGGCAAAACCGATACCGAAGCGGCTGTACGAGCCACCGCCCAGGAACGCTATCGGTCCCTGTTAGCCGGTAAAACGGCTGGAAGTCCATCACTCGCTGACCGGCTCGAACTGCTGCGCGCCGACCTCGATAGTGAGCTGATCGATTATCTGCTCCAACAGGCTGTCGAATCTGAACTGCGGTTGGCCGCGCTGGACTGTATCGAACCGGAAGCAACACTGGCTGAAATCGCCGCGCACAACCTGCACGCGGATGTGCGCCTGGCCGCAGCGGAGCGGGTCAACGACCCCACATTGCTAGAGCAAATCGCCCGCCAAGCCCGCAACCGCGATAAACGGCTCTATCGGCGGACGCGAGAGCGTCTGGACGCCCTGGCTGCCACCCAGGCAAGCACCGCTCAATTGGAACGGTTGTGCGCGGAAATGGAACAACTGCCCTGGGATGGCGAAAGTGGCCCCCACGCCGGCCGCTTTCCCAAACTAGAACACGAGTGGCGTGAGCGGGAATCAGCCGCGTCCTCCGAATTGCGAGAACGCTACACCCAGGCCCGCGCGCGTTTCCTGGCAGAACGGCAAGCCAGCGCCAACCGTCGGGCGCAGCGCCTGGAACTGATCGCCTCGCTGGAAAAGCTGCTAGAACGGTTACAGCAAGAACCCCAGCCGGGCGAGGAACTCGCCGCTGCACTGCACCAGGCCGCTCACGATACGCCACTCGCCTGGAGCCGGCTCGGCTTGGCTCAAGACGCCGAGAGTCGGCGCCTGGATGCGCGGTTCCAACACTTGGGCCACGAGATCGGTGAACGGGAGCGGACCCGCCAACGCGATCATGGTCGTGCCGAACGTTTACAAGCCGTGCTACGTGAAGCGGAGGCTTTGCTGGAACAACCGAGCGAAGTGCGCGATATCGATCTCAAGCATCTGCGCCAGCATTGGGAAGGATTGGAGCGGCCCGAATCTCGCCCACTGGCTGGCGAGTTGCAAGGTCGGTTCGATGGCTTACTCGACAAGCTACGCGCGCGCTTACAACGCCAAATCCAGCAGCGCGATCAGGAATGGCAAACGCTCCAGGACTGTGTGCAAGCGCTGGAAACCGCCCTTGAAGAGGGCGAACTCCAACAGGCCACCGAGTTGAATGATCAGGCGCGCGAACAGATCAAACACAACATCGGCCTCAACCGCGCTCAACTGACCACCATCGAAGAGCGCCTGCAACACTGTGCCGGTCGCATTGGCGAACTGCGGGGCTGGCGCCGTTGGGGCGCTCACCAAGCCCGCGAACAGCTCTGCGCCACCACAGAAAGCCTGATCGGCTTAGAAATCGATCCCCCCGACCTCGCTCAGCGCATCCAGAAAGTTCGTGAAGCTTGGAAAGATCTGGATCATCACGAGGGCGCAGCCCCCAAAGCGCTATGGAAGCGCTTCAATGAGGCTTGCGAGCGCGCTTACGCGCCCTGCCAGGCTTATTTTGAGGAGAAAAACCGTGAGCGCCGGCAAAATTTCGAAAAGAAACAGGCGCTCTGTGCGCAATTGGCAGAATTTGTAGCGGCCACCGACTGGGAGCAACCCGATTGGCGCGAAGCAGATCGTTTACACCGCCGCAGTCGGGAACAGTGGTACAAACTAGGGCCGGTCAATCGTTCGGAGCGCAAGGCCCTGGATCAACACTTCCAGCAGATCTTACAACGCATGGAAACACACCTTAGCGCCGAACGGACCCGTGAGTTCCAGCGCCGCCAAGCGCTGGTCCAGCAGGTCCAAGCCCTGATCGAAAGCCCTGAATTGCGCCCGGCCATCGAAACCGCCAAACGTGCCCAAGCCGAATGGCACCCGACCGTGCAATCCTCACCGCGCCAAGAGCAGGCGCTGTGGAAAGAATTTCGCGCGGCCTGCGATGCCGTATTCGCACGCCGTGAGCTGGAGCAGCAGGCGGCGGCCACCGAGCGGCAGTCCAATCTGTCACGCCGATTGGCGCTGTGCGCGGAAGTTGAAGCGTTGGCCGACATCGATTCTTCACAGCTTGGTGAAGCGCGCGTTCGGTTAGAGACGGCTCAACAGGAGTGGCAGAGCATCGGTCTCGTGCCCAAGACTGATCAGCGCTCGCTGGAGCAGCGCTTTGAGACCGCCTTGCGCCAATTCGCCCACCACGAGCGCTTCTTAAAGCGAACCAGTCGCCGCGAGACATTCCACCAGTTGCACAGCCGTTCACGATTATGTGCTCGGCTGGAAAAATTGCTCGTCCTCGCCCCGGTCGATACCGACCTGTTGGCGCAGGATCGGCAAACCTGGGAAACCCTACCGCCCTTACCGACCGCCCTCCTGGCCTTGATCCAGGGGCGGTTTGACGCAGCAGTGGCCGCTTTGACTGAAGCGCCCGAACAGGCACCCGATCTGATCGCCCAGTTGGAACAAAACCTGGAACGCAAGCGCGTCTGCTGTATTCGTATGGAAATCATCGCGGGTATTGAATCACCGCCGGAATTCGCCCAACAACGAATGGAATATCAGGTCGCCCGTCTCTCGGCCTCGCTGGCAGGCAGCGCCTCTAAAACCGAGACGCTTCACGACCCGCGACTCCTCCAAGAGGAGTGGTGCCTGACCGGCGCTTTGCCGGCTGATGTGGAAGCCGAGCTTGACACCCGGTTTCTGCGCGCCTTGGATGCCTGCTGGCAACGGGAAGATGCTTGAAACCGGGTACGACCATTTGGATAGACCATCGCTGGCCCGTTGCCTGTCCGCTGGTCAGGGAACCGGTGCATTCCAATGGAATTATTCCTCAAAATCAACTCTGGCTTGAAACCTTCCCCTTCAGGGGGATAATGGTGCATGAGAGAGGCGTAATCGCTGCCATACCGTTTCACCCGATCACGGGCACGGATTGAAATATGAGTGAAACCAGCTATCTGACCAATCAGTTTCTGATCGCAATGCCGGCGCTGGCTGATCCAAACTTTTTTCAGACCGTGACCTACATCAGTGAGCACAACGCTAACGGCGCGCTGGGATTGGTCATCAACCGACCCTTGCAACTGTCGCTTGGCCAGTTGCTGGCTCATCTGCACATCGCTCCCGGTGGCTCCGAGGCGGCCGCTTTGCCGGTCTATCACGGTGGCCCGGTGCAACCGGAACAAGGTTTCGTCATCCACAATCCGCTCGGCCAATGGGGTGCGACGCTGCGCGTCACCGACCAAATCGGCATCACCACCTCGCGCGATATCTTACAAGCCTTGGTGCGCGGTGAAGGCCCGGCACAGTGGCTGGTCGCGCTCGGCTACGCCGGCTGGGGGCCGGGACAGCTAGAACAAGAGTTGGCAGAAAACGCTTGGTTGTCCGCACCCGTCGATTTCCGCATTTTGTTTCACACACCGAGCGAGCAACGCTGGTCGGCCGCTGCTGCCTTGTTGGGGATCGACCTGAACCTGCTACCGACCCATGCCGGCCACGCTTGAGCAGGGCTTAGCGCCGGCTGCATCCCGCCATTCCTATCGGGTGGCATTGGGTTTTGACTTCGGCCAGGTCCGCATCGGTGTGGCTATCGGCGAAGGGGTAACCGGTTCGGCCCGGCCGCTAGGCACGCTGTCGAATCGGCCGCGCGGTCCAGATTGGGATGCCATCGGCCAACTGCTCGCTACCTGGCAGCCGGAAATCTTGGTGGTTGGCGTGCCGCGTCATGCCGATGACAGCGCCAATAAAATGACCGAGGCCGCGCTGCGCTTCAGCCGCCAGTTGCACGGACGCTTCCGTTTGCCGGTCGCCACCATCGACGAACGGTTATCCTCCTGGGAAGCCGGTCAACAAATGCAGGCTAGCGCAACCAAACGGCGTCGCACGAAAATAAGCCTGGATGCGGGCGCGGCAGCCATCATTCTTGAAAGCTGGTTCAACCAGCAACGGAGTCCCGGCGAATGCGCGATGTCGAATTCCTAATCGAAGCGATGGCGGTGCAATTACGCGAGCTGCTGGCACGGCGCGGCATCCTGGCACCGGCGCTCGTCGGCATTCACACCGGCGGCGTTTGGGTCGCCGAACGACTCCGGCAGCGGCTTGATCTTGCCACCCCGCTCGGCCAGTTGGACATTTCGTTTTATCGTGACGATTTCAGCCGGATTGGCGTTAATCCCCAAGTGCGGCCTTCCGAATTGCCTTTCGATGTCGATAATCGCCATCTGGTCTTGGTCGATGATGTGCTCTATACCGGCCGCACCATCCGGGCCGCCCTGAACGAGCTGTTCGATTACGGCCGCCCGGCCTCGGTGCTGCTGGCGGTACTGGTGGATCGTGGGGGCCGAGAACTACCAATTGAAGCCCATGTAGCGGGTTCCCGGTTAGAATTACCCGCCGGCAGCCACATCCAGCTAGCCGGTCCTGAACCGTTACAACTCCTCATCCAAACCGCCCCAGCCGTATGAGCAACACGCATTTTCAATTGGATCGTCAAGGCCGTCTGCTGCATTTTCTCACCATCGAAGGCTTGAAGCGGCACCACCTGATCGAGATTCTTGATACGGCCGAATCCTTGCGCGGGGTGGCCGAACGCCGAGTCAAGAAGCTACCCACCCTGCACGGCAAAACCGTGGTCAATCTGTTTTTCGAAGCCAGCACCCGCACGCGCACCACATTCGAACTGGCCGCCAAGCGATTATCAGCCGATGTGCTGACGCTCAATATTGCCACCTCATCGGCGGTCAAGGGCGAAAGTCTGCTCGATACCTTGCGCAACATCGAAGCGATGCAGTGCGATATGTTTGTGGTGCGCCACGAGCAGAGCGGGGCCGCCGAGTTTATCGCCCGCCACGTCAAGCCGCATATTGCGGTGCTCAATGCCGGCGATGGTCGCCATGCCCACCCCACCCAAGCCATGTTGGATGTCTTCACCATCCGCCGCCATAAACCGGCCTTCGAGGCTCTGCAAGTCGCTATTGTCGGCGATATTCTGCATTCGCGGGTCGCCCGCTCGCTGATTCATGCCCTGGGTATTTTAGGTACCCCCGATATCCGAGTGATTGCACCGCGCACCCTGCTACCGGTCGATGTGGAAAAACTGGGTGTGCGGGTGTTCGATAATCCAACCATCGGCTTGCGGGGAGTCGATGTCATCGTGATGCTTCGCTTACAGAAGGAGCGGATGGCCGGTGCACTATTGCCGAGTGAGCGCGAGTTTTTCCAGTGCTACGGTTTGACCGAAGAGCGGCTAGCGCTGGCCAAACCGGATGCCATCGTCATGCACCCAGGCCCCATCAACCGTGGGGTAGAAATCGACTCACGGGTCGCTGATGGCCCCCGCTCGGTTATCTTGGAACAAGTGACCAATGGGATCGCCGCGCGGATGGCGATTATGTCGATCACGCTCGGCAATCATGCCCGGCCCACCGGAGAGCAGATCTAATGCGCACCGCGATTTGCGGCGGCCGATTGATTGATCCGGCCCACCGGATCGATACGCTCAGTGATGTTTTTATCGCCGAAGGGCAGATTGTCGGTATTGGCCGCCCGCCCGAAGGGTTTGTGGCCGACCGCATGATCGATGCCCGGCGGCGGATCGTGTGCCCTGGCTTGATTGATCTTTGCGCCCGATTGCGTGAGCCAGGCCACGAGCACAAAGCAACCATCGCCAGCGAAACCCGTGCCGCCGCCGCCGCTGGCATCACAACCCTGGTTTGTCCTCCCGACACCGATCCGGTCATCGACGAACCCGCTGTAGTGGAACTGATCCGCCGGCGGGCCAAGGCCACCGGTAAAGCACGAGTCCTGGCTTTAGGTGCGCTAACTCATCACTTGGGTGGCGAGCGGCTGGCGGAGATGGCAGCCCTCAAGGAGGCCGGCTGCGTCGGGATCAGCGATGGCGGTTACCCAGTGAGCAACACGCTGGTTTTACGCCGTGCGCTGGAGTATGCCGCCACCTTTGATCTGACCGTTTTCTTGACCCCGCTCGATGGCCAACTTGCCTCCGGTATCGCCCACGAAGGCCCCATCGCTACCCGGATGGGCTTGCCCGGTATTCCGGCAGCGGCAGAAACCGGCGCCCTGGCCCGCGATCTGGAATTGATTCGCGATATGGGGGTGCGCGTGCATTTCGGTCGTTTGACCTGCGCCCGCTCGGTCGAGTTGATCGCCCGCGCGCAAGCCGATGGGCTGGCGGTGACTGCCGATGTTGCGATTCACCAACTGCACCTGACAGAGCTTGATCTGGCCGGCTTCGACAGCCGTTGTCACGTCCGCCCACCCTTGCGTCGCGCGCAGGATCGCGACGCCTTGCGGGCTGGCCTGGTCAGTGGGGTGATTACAGCGATTTGCTCCGATCATCAACCGCATGAACCGGATGCCAAGCAAGCACCGTTCGGCGATACCGAGCCGGGTATCTCTGCTCTGGACACCCTCCTCGCGTTGAGTCTGCGGCTGGCTGACGATGACGCGCTGCCTCTGCCGGTGGTGCTGGAACGGCTCACTTGCGGTCCAGCACGGATTTTGGGTCTGGATTATGGCCAATTGCAAACCGGGGCAGTCGCCGATCTTTGCGTTTTCGACCCGGCCCTGGCCTGGCAAGCCACCCCGTCCATGTGGCACAGTCACGGCCAAAACAGTCCGTTTCTAGGCTGGGAATTGCAAGGACAAGTCACCCACACGCTCTTGGCCGGCCAGGTGGTGTACGAGAGAGAAGGGAGACAGTCATTCTAAACCAACCGGATATTTCCAGCGGCGGCGGGCTACTAGCCACCGGTCGGGTCCTCAGCCGCCAAGATTATCCCGGTGGCTATACCCTGCTGCGGCTCGGCTTATCGCAAGTGGCCGCCTGTCAACCCGGTCATGCCCTATCGCTCAATGGCGTCCTGTGGCCGATTTTGCAGCGGGCACCCAAGCAGGGTTGGGTAGACTGCTTACGACGCGATGCCCCATGCCCGGTGCCGGGGACTGAGATAGTGATCTGTGGTCCTTGTGGCGAACCGTTCGATCTGCTTGCCGCGACACCGCGCGCGCTGCTGGCCGACAATGATGGGCTTGCCGAGATCGTTTTTTTGGCGCGAACCCTGCGTGATCGACACCCCCGCGTCAAGCCTTTCGCCTTGTTCGAGCTAACACCACCCCTACCGTTTCGGCCGCAGCCATCGAAGATGGTGGTTGCCGGCCTACCGGCGGGGGTAATCGGTGCGCTGCCCCTCTTGGAAGACTGGGCCATCCCCAGCCGAATCGCCTGCCCGACCGACGAACAACCCGGTTGCCTGACCGGGACCGCTACCGATCTGGTCAACGCTTGGCTGGACATCTGTCAAGGTGCCGCCGATGTCACGCTGTTCGCCTGTGGCCATCAAACCCTCTTGACTGCGGTCGGCGCGTTGGCAGAGCGCTATCGGCTATCTTGGCAAATACGCCCTGCTCAACGCTAAAACCTCTCCCATCAAATCAGCAGAAACGCTGCTGCTTGCGACTCTAAGCGACTCGGCAAAAGGGCGCGAGTGGAGGGTTTATTGACGGAACGCGGCCTTGTTTTGCGCGTAGGTGATTGCCTCCTCACGAGCAACCGATCCGCGCTTCACCACATCTAGCAAGGCTTGATCCAGAGTTTGCATCCCGTAGGCTGCACCCGTCTGAATGGAAGAATACATCTGAGCGACCTTATCCTCCCGGATCAGGTTGCGGATAGCGGGAATGCCCACCATGATCTCGTGTACCGCTAAGCGCCCACCCCCTTTTTTCTTGAGCAGCGCTTGAGAAATCACCGCCCGCAATGATTCCGACAGCATGGAGCGCACCATCGGTTTCTCACCGGCTGGAAAAACGTCGATGATACGGTCGATAGTTTTCGGGGCAGAACTGGTGTGCAAAGTACCGAATACCAAGTGGCCGGTTTCGGAGGCGGTCAGGGCCAATCGGATGGTTTCCTGATCGCGCATCTCACCCACCAGGATGATGTCGGGATCTTCGCGCAGGGCCGAGCGCAACGCCTCGCTGAAACCGAGGGTATCGCGATGGACCTCACGCTGATTGACCAAGCAACGCTGACTCTGATGAACAAATTCAATCGGGTCTTCAATGGTCAGAATATGGCCATAGTCATTTTTATTGATGTGGTCAATCATTGCCGCCAAGGTGGTCGATTTACCCGAACCGGTCGGGCCGGTCACCAAGACCAAGCCGCGAGGTACTGCGATCAAATCCCGGAACACCGCCGGACAACCGAGTTCCTCCAAGCTTTTGATCAGTGTGGGAATCGTACGGAACACAGCCGCCGCGCCACGGTCTTGATTGAAGGCATTGACCCGAAAACGGGCCAGTTTGGGAATTTCGAACGAAAAGTCGCACTCTAGAAATTCGTCGTAATCCTTGCGCTGTTTGTCGTTCATGATGTCATAAATCAGGGCATGTACCGCTTTATGTTCCAGCGGTGGCACGTTGATGCGGCGCACATCACCATCCACCCGGATCATTGGCGGCAAACCCGCCGACAGGTGCAGGTCGGAGGCATTGTTGCTAACGGAAAAACCCAATAATTCGTCCAAAGTCATGGTATTGCTCCCGCGAAGGTGTCGTGAAGCCGCCCGCTGGCGGGCGGTTCGAAAAGCTGATTCACAAAATAGTATAATCGCGCTAGCGTGCTCGTGCCGTGATCGAGCGAGGGAGTTCGCCCATGACCGTCGATTTTGCCGCCCGCCTACAGGTTGTAGTGGCACGGATTCGCAGCGCTGAAATGCGGTTCGGGCGACCGTCAGGCTCGGTTGGACTGGTTGCCGTCAGCAAAACCCATCCAGCGGCCGATATCGCTGCGGTAGCGGCCGCCGGGCAACGGGGCTTCGGCGAAAATTATTGGCAAGAGGCCGCCGCCAAATTGCCGGCTCTGGTAGCGCTTGATCTGGAGTGGCACTTCATCGGCCCGTTGCAAGCCAATAAGACGCGATCCATCGCCGAACAGTTTGCCTGGGTCCACAGCGTGGATCGGCTGAAAATCGCCGAACGCTTGAGCCAGCAGCGCCCCACCGCGCTGCCGCCACTGAAGGTGTGTTTGCAGGTCAATGTCAGCGGCGAACCGAGCAAGCACGGTTTGGATGCGAGTGATCTGCCCATCGTAGCCCACGCGGTGGCTGTCCTGCCGCGCTTGCGCCTGTGCGGGTTAATGGCGATTCCGGCGCCTGCCACGGATTTTGCCGCCCAACGCCGGCCTTTCGCCCGATTGCGCGAACTGCAAAAGGCTCTGATCGCCGACGGGTTGGCCCTGGATACCCTCTCGATGGGCATGTCAGACGATCTGGAAGCCGCCATCGCCGAGGGTAGTACCCTAGTGCGGATCGGCACCGCGATTTTCGGCGCTCGCGCCTGAAGCGTCAATTTGCGGTATGCTAAGCAGGGTAAAGCGGATCAGATTTGAGACCACTGCTTGAAAATCGTCATCTTGTGCTAGGAAATTACTGATGCCGTTAGGCTTTTCGAGACCAGTCAGCCTTGCTCTCGGCCTGATTTTGCCGTTTTTGGTCCAAGCGGACGATGCGTATTTGCGTGAAATCGAAGACGAAGCCAAGCGCCAGGCGACCACGCTGACCACCATTCAACCGCCACCTCGGCCTGCGTTGGGACCAGCCACCGCTGGCCCTGCCTCCGAACGGTTAGCTTCGGGGCTGGATCGGTCGGCATTCGACCAAGCGCTGCGCGCAGGCTCGTCAAAGGAACAGTTCGCAGCTTTTCAGCGACTCACGCCCCGCAACCAACAGCAGGTGTATGAGTTTTACCGCACCGACAGCCGCCTCGCGACCATCGGCGAGCAGATCGCCCGACTGGGAGCCGCCAAGCCCTGAACTCCTGATGCGAGCGCCTGGAACTGACGCTCAATCCTGCGCTCAATCGCGTTTCGATAACGACGACGATAAACCTCCCGAGGTGGTGATGAACGATATGGCGATTGCTTTCATTGGCGGCGGTAACATGGCCCGCAGTTTAATCGGCGGCCTGATCGCCGGTGGCCACTCGCCCGATCTCATTGGGGTCGCCGAACCCGACAACAGCCAGCGTGAGTTTCTTCGTGGTCGTTACGGTGTTCATACCTGCGCTGATAATCTCGAAGCCACTGCCAAAGCCGAAACCATCGTCCTGGCCGTCAAACCGCAAATTTTACAAGGAGTTGCCCGTCAACTAGCCCCCGCCATTCAAACACGGCAGCCGCTGGTGCTCTCTGTAGCCGCTGGCGTGCGCGAACCAGATTTACGTCGCTGGTTAGGCGGCGGTTCGCTCGCTTTAGTGCGGGCGATGCCCAACACGCCCGCGCTGGTTGGTGGCGGCGCCAGCGCCTTATTCGCTAATCCATTCGTCTCCGAAGAGCGTCGCCGCCTGGCCGAATCGCTGTTACGGGCCGTCGGTGTGACGGTCTGGGTTGACGATGAGACGCTCTTGGATACGGTCACGGCGCTATCGGGTAGTGGCCCTGCCTATTTCTTCCTCGTGATGGAAGCTTTGGAACACGCGGCGCTTGATTTGGGATTGGATGCCGACAAAGCCCGCCTGCTCACCTTGCAAACAGCCTTCGGCGCCGCCAAGATGGCGCTGGAAAGCGCGGATAGCCCCGCCACGCTGCGCGCTCGCGTCACCTCGCCAGGCGGCACCACCGAGCGAGCCTTGGCGGTGCTGCGCGATGGCGGAATTGAGAAACTGCTGACCCAAGCCGTGGTCGCGGCTCGCCAGCGAGCGCGGGAATTGGGCGACTTATTGGGAGAATAGCCGTGACGGCCACCCTTTTCTTGATTCAAACCGTTTTCGGATTTTACATCCTGGCCGTCATGCTGCGTTTTCTGCTGCAATGCGTGCGCGCCGATTTCTATAACCCCTTGGTACAGTTCCTGGTCCGCATCACTAACCCACCTCTGCTGCCGCTACGCCGCATCGTCCCTGGTTATCGAGGCTTGGACTTGGCATCGGTGGTGCTGGTCATCGCATTACAACTGCTGGAAGTGCTGTTGGTTACCCTGGTACTCGGCAAGAGCTTCAGCATCTGGAGCGTGTTGCTATTGACCTTGGTGGAACTGCTCAAACTGCTGATCAACATCTATCTGTGGAGCGTGGTCATCCAGGCCCTACTGAGTTGGTTCAATCCCGATCCTTACCACCCGGCCACCCGCTTGCTCACGCAATTGACCGCTCCGCTGTTACGACCCGCCAGACGATGGCTGCCGCCGATTTCCGGGGTAGACCTGTCGCCAATGCTGGTGATCGTCGCGCTGATTTTCGTCAGTCTGCTGCTCCAGGATTTCGTCGGATTTTGGACCGAGGTCCGTTGAAGCGGTGACCGAACCTTGGTACGGCTGGGATGGCGCCGATTTGATCGTGCGGGTGCGCGTACAACCCCGGGCCAGTGGTGACGAGTGGCTGGAACCGGTTGACGGCCCGGCGCGCGTTCGAATTACTGCCCCACCGGTAGATGGGAAGGCTAATGCCCATCTGCGCAAGTTTCTCGCGAGTCTGTTCGATGTGGCCCAAAGCCAGGTGATGGTGTTGGCTGGGGAAACCGGTCGCGACAAGCGGCTGCGGATCATCGCCCCACGCCGGCTGCCCCCCGGAATCCAGCCCGCCGATCCTCCGGGACCAGTCCAGGGTGGCAAAATCCGCTAACAAACTGAAAAAATTATATATCTATTCCGGCTAGCGGCTGGTTGCCAGCAAACCCGGCGCCGATTAGACTTGGTTTCCTTTTCGTCACGCTATCCCAGGATCATCGACCCACGCTCAGGAGCATGATGCCGTCCACTTTCCCCCCCGATTCGGTCGGGCTAGTCAGCCCCCAAGTCGCGCATTTCGCAGAACCGCTGGCTCTGGACTGTGGCCGGTCATTGGCTGACTACCAGTTGGTCTATGAAACGTATGGCACCCTCAATAGCGCTAGCAGCAACGCCGTGTTGATCTGCCATGCACTCTCCGGCGACCACCATGTGGCGGGCTATTATCAGGAATCCGGCTCGGACAAGCCAGGGTGGTGGGATAACTGCATTGGTCCCGGCAAACCCCTCGACACCCGTCATTTCTTTGTCGTTTGCTGTAATAATCTGGGCGGTTGTAAAGGCTCCACTGGACCGACCTCTATCAATCCCGATACCCGCAAACCCTATGGACCGGATTTTCCTATCGTTACCGTCAAGGACTGGGTACATAGTCAAGCCCGGCTCGCCGACCGACTCGGCATCCGGCAATGGGCGGCGGTCATCGGTGGCAGCCTCGGCGGTATGCAGGCCATGCAGTGGGCTATCACCTTCCCGGAGCGGCTGCGCCACGCCCTGGTGATCGCCGCCGCACCCCGGCTGTCAGCGCAAAACATCGCGTTCAACGAAGTGGCCCGCCAAGCGATTCTGACCGATCCTGATTTTCATCATGGCCATTACTATGAATTTGGCGTCGTCCCCCGCCGAGGGCTGATGATCGCCCGGATGCTTGGCCATATCACCTATCTGTCCGATGAAGGAATGCGCACCAAGTTCGGCCGTGAAATGCGTGAAGGTACGCCCAACTTCCATTTCAATTTCGACAGTGAGTTTCAGGTGGAAAGCTATTTACGCCACCAGGGACGCGCCTTCGTTGACCGGTTCGACGCCAACACCTATTTACTCATCACCAAGACACTCGACTATTTCGACCCGGCGGCGGATTTTGCCGAGGATTTATCCGCCGCGTTTGCCCAGACACAGGCCCGCTTTTTAGTCGTCTCCTTCACCACCGATTGGCGGTTTGCGCCGGCGCGGTCGCGCGAAATCGTCCGTGCATTGGTACGGGCGGGACGTGAGACAAGTTATGCTGAAGTCCCCTCGGAACACGGTCACGACACGTTTCTGATGCCGATTCCGCTTTATCATGACATCTTGCGTGGCTATCTCGCGCGGATCGCCCAGGAGACCGGCGATGCGGCCTGAACTTGAGATCATCAGCGCTTGGATCGCACCCAACACGCGGGTGCTTGATCTTGGCTGTGGCGACGGCGCGCTGCTGGCCTATCTCAGCGCACATCGACACGTCAGCGGTTATGGCCTGGAGATCGATACCGGCAACCTGCTTGCCTGTATCCGGGCCGGGGTCAACGTCATCCATGCGGATTTGGAAGCGGGCTTGGCGGATTTCGGTGACGGTAGCTTCGATTACGTGATCATGACCCAGACCTTGCAGGCGGTGCGACACACAGAAGCGCTGCTTGACGAAATGCTTCGGGTAGGGCGGCAAGGCATCGTGACCTTTCCGAGCTTCGGTTTCTGGCGCTACCGCTTACAAATCGCCGCCCAGGGTTTGATGCCGGTCGGCAAAACCCTGCCCTACCAATGGTACGATACCCCTAACGTCCACCTATTCACGATCCGCGATTTCGAGCACCTCTGTCAGCGCAAGCGGATTGCTATTTTGCAGCGTACCGTGTTGGATCACGCGCATCGCATTCGCCGCGGCCCGCAGCTCTGGCCAAACCTGTTGGGTGAAATCGCCTTGTACCGGCTGGGGCGAACCTAGCTGCTGTCCGTGCTTCGCCCGGCCTCTCTTCACTGGATTTTTGGAGAATTCTTGTGATACTTGCCAGCTTGCCCACTAGCCGTAGTGCGCGGTGGAATGATCGGATCATTCGCCAATGCGGTTTTACCCTGATCGAAGTGATGGTCGTGGTCGTGATTCTCAGCATCTTGGCCGCTGTGGTGGTGCCGCGAATCATGGATAATCCTGACAAAGCACGGGCCGTCAAGGCCAAGCAAGACATCCGAGTGTTGAAAAATCAGCTTGATTTGTACCGTTTGCACAACTTTCGCTATCCCACCACCGAACAAGGACTGGAAGCCCTCGTCCATAAACCGGCCGATGCCACCCGTTGGCAAGAAGGCGGCTATCTGGATAAGCTCCCCAAAGATCCTTGGGGAAAACCTTATCAATACCTGAGTCCCGGTCAGCACGGCGAGATCGACATCTATTCATTAGGCGCCGACGGCCAGCCGGGCGGCGACGGTGCCGATGCTGACCTCGGTAACTGGAACCTGGACGACTAGGCTAGGCGCCTAAGCACGACGATGACTGCACCGGCGCATGGCTTCACCCTGCTGGAGGTCATGGTCGTCCTGGTACTGATTGGCATCATTACCGGCTTTGCCCTGCTTTCCGCCGGTCGTGGGCCGCAGGATCGCTTGGCTGAGGAAGCTCAACGACTGGCGGCGCTGGTGCAATTGCAGCAGCAGGAAGCCATCTTGGCCAGTGAGCTGCGCGGTATCCGGTTCTCACGAACCGGCTATGCGCTGTTACGTCGTGACGCAAAAAATAATTGGCAAGCGCCCACCGCTGCCGATAGCCTGATCCAGCATCAGCTTCCCGATGATATGGCGTTGGGGCTGTGGGTCGAAGGCCAACCGATTGCCCTGAAAAACCCCTCCAAGTGGCCGCAAGTCGTGCTATTGGCCAGCGGCGAGGCGACTGAGTTCGTCGCAGTCTTCGGTCTAGCCGACGAACCACCAGGCTCAACGGCGCCGCGCTATCGCGTGGCGGCGGATGCGATGGGTCGGCTGACCGTCGGCGCGGTGAAGCCATGAGTAAAAGACCGGCCGGCTTCACCCTGCTCGAAGTGATGGTGGCATTGGCGGTATTGGCTATCGCCATGGGTGCAATCATCGGCATTGCCACCCAAAGCGTTAATACCATCGGTCAACTGCGTGACCAAACCTTCGCTGGCTGGGTTGCTTTGAATAAGATCAACGAGCTGGTGCTCGCCGCTGCCCCCTGGCCTGATGAAGGTAGTCGTCAGGGTAGCGTCGAACTGGCCAATCGCACCTGGCGCTGGGAAGCAAGCTTTCAAAAAACCGACGACCCTGATCTCAGGCGTCTGGATTTGACCATTCGCCAGCGCGATGCCAATGGACCTGTTCTCACCACGCTGGTCGCCTTCAAAAGCCGCCCGCCCGCCGACGAGCCTGATGCGAGCAATCCGGCTGAACAAACACCATCGGAGCAGGAAGCAGCCCCGCAAGATTCATCGCCCAAACCCTCATCGAGCGCCCAATGAGAGCCGCTGGGCGTGGCTTTACCTTGCTGGAGCTGATGGTTGCCTTAGCGGTCTTCTCGATCATGGCCACTGCTGCCTATAGTGGTTTGCGCAACGTGCTGTTCACTCGCGCCGCCGTGGAGGCACAAAGTCAGCGACTGGCGGCGGTTCAACTGGCCGTTTTCCGAATCGAGCAGGATATCGGGCAAGCGGTACGGCGTGGTATCCGTGACGAGTATGGCGAGACCCAGGCGGCGATGATCGGCGGTGAATTGACCAACGACCGCCTCATTTTGACCCGTGCCGGCTGGGACAACCCCCTGGGACAGCCGCGCGCCGATCTGCAACGGGTTGCCTATCGGTTGCGGGAAGGGCGGCTATGGCGGTTACATTGGGATGTACTGGACCGAGGCGGCGCATTAGAACCACGGGAAACCCTGCTGTTGGAAAAGGTACGTGCCTTCCGAACCCGTTTTCTGGAGGGTGATGAGTGGCGCAACGAATGGCCGCCGACGCCCACTGACGACGCTGACAGAAAGAAAAAACTCGATGTATTGCCCCGTGCGGTGGAAATCAGCCTGACCTTGGAGGATTGGGGTGAAATTACCCGGTTGTTACTGGTACCTGGTTAACGACACCCCGTGCTTTCGAAGCCCAAGCCGTTATTTTCCCAACACGGGTGCGGCGCAAGCCGGTGTCGCCTTGATTACGGTGCTACTGATCGTTTTTCTGGCCAGCGTCGCTGCCACCAGTTTGGCCGCCTTACAGCAAATCGCGATTCGCCGTAGCACGGTGCTTCAGCATCAGCAGCAGGCACGGCTGTACACGCTAGGCGCCGAAGAGTGGGCGATACTCGCGCTGGCACACGACCGTAAAAAAAATGAAACCGATCATCTCGGTGAGGCGTGGGCGCACCCACCGGCCGCCTTGCCGCTTAAGGAAGGCGCGTTGTCGATCCAGATGCGCGATCTGCAAGGCTGCTTCAATCTCAACAATTTATGGAAGCCAGCAACCAGTCCAGGGGCCGCAGCCAACCCCGGTACTGCGGCTCAGACCGGTGCGCTGCAAAAGAACGAAAAGCAGCCGGTAAAAGCAACCCAAGCTGGAGAGGTTGCTGGACAAGCTGGCCAACAATCCTCGTCTGATAACGCGGAGAATACCGCCGACAGCGCTGATTCGGAGGCAACCCAATCTGGGAAAGGGGAGTTGAACGAGGCCCAGTTTCAAGTCTTGCAACGCCTGTTAGTCAGCCTCGAACTCAAGCCGGAGTTGGCACAGGCGATAGTCGATTGGATTGATCCTGATCAAGACCCCCTCTTTCCAGAGGGGGCTGAGGATAGCGATTACAATGTGCGCACCCCACCCTATCTGGCCGCCAACCGCCCGTTGCAAAGCGTCGGGGAACTGCGCTTGCTGAAGGGTATGGAGCAGGAGGCTTACGATAAGCTCAGTTCGTTGGTTTGCGTCCTGCCCCCTAACACACCGCTCAATGTGAATACGGCTCCGGCAGCCGTGCTGGCGGCCCTGGCCGAGGAAAAAGATATTAAGGAAATCGAACGCCTGCTCGAAAATCCGCCCGATGAAGGCTACAAAAACGTCGATGATTTTCTCAACGCGGCAAAACTGACCGTCGATGCCACGATCAAAGCGCAACTTGGCGTAGCCAGCCGGTATTTTGGCCTGCGGGTCGAAGCGCGTGTGGGCGATGGGCGCGCGATGTTATACAGTATCTTGCAGCGCGACACGAAGCGCGTCCGTGTGCTGCGGCGCAGCTTCGGCAACCAGGACTAAACTACCGTGCCCGCCCGACCCGTTTTTTTTCGAATGCTTTCCTCCGATCAAGCGGAGTGGCTACACCCTGATGGCCGTGTGCAACATGGCCCGTTGGCCGCATTAGCGGACCAAGCGACCGGTGCCCGACCCCTCATGATCGTACCGGGCGAAGCGGTGATCCTGCACCCGCTCATCGCTCCCAGTCGCAAACGATCCACATGGGCACGGGCTGTTCCTTACGCACTGGAAGATCAGTTGGCGGAAGATATCGATGCCTTACATTTCGTGCTGGGCAGCGCTCTGGATGAGGGCCGCTTGCCGGTGGCGGTCATCGGTCACGACACCTTGCGCGACTGGTTGCAAACCTGCGAGCAAAACGGGTTGACGCCGGCTGCCGCTATTCCAGAGCCGCTGCTGTTACCTTGGCGGGATGGCTTCTGGAGCGTGCTGCTGGAGCCTGGGCGGGCCGTCGTGCGCACTGGGCGCTGGCAAGGTTTCGCAACCGAACGGGAAACCTTGGCGTTGTGGCTGACCGAAGCCTTGACTGAAGCCGGCGAAACTAAACCACAGGGGCTACGCATCTGGGGTGAAGCGATCCCCGAATGGGCCAATACCCCTTTCGCTGAACTGGAAAACCAGGTCGAATCCGGTTTGGTTGAACCATTGCCGCTGTATGCCGCGACCTATCAACCCGGCACTAGCCTGAATCTTCTGCAAGGTCGATACAGCCGTCAGGCGTCCTGGGGGCGCTGGCTGCGGCCCTGGCGGGCAACAGCCGCACTGGCGGGTGCTCTGTTACTCCTACAAGGCGGCGTATCCATCTACCAGTATTGGCGGTTACAGCAGGAAATGGTTTGGCTGAGCAGTACGATGGAACGTCTTTATAAAGAAGCCGTGCCGGGTGCGACCCGCATCGTCAATCCCAAAGCACAATTAGAGGCACGCCTGCGTGAATTGCGTCCTACCAACGCTGCTGGCAGTACGTTCTTCGATCTGTTGCAACGCGGTGGCCAACCGCTCGGCGGTTTCCCGGATATCTCCCTGCGAGGCTTAAACTATCGTGATGGCCAGCTTGATTTATCCCTGCAAGGGGGCGCTCCAGCCGCGCTGGATCAGCTTCGGCAACAATTCAACCAGCAGCCTGGCTTGCAAGTGGAGATGCGTACCACGCAGCGGGAAGGCCAGGCGGAAAGCAAAGTCACTTTGAAGAAATCGGCGCCATGAACACCTGGTGGGCAACTCTCAGTACCCGCGAACGGGGTATTATTCTGGCCGGCACGGGGCTGGTGCTCGTGTTCTTGTTGTATGTTTTCGGCTGGCAACCATTTCAGACCCGTCATCACCGGCTTCAGCAAACCGTCGTCGAGCGGCGCGCGGAGCTAGCTTGGATGCAGCAAGCGGCCCAGGACGTCAAAGCTCTCAACCGGACTGCTGCTGCCGGGTCTTCTCCCGATGAACGCTCGCTGTTAACTGTGGTCGATCAAACTGCACGCACGGCCGGGATGGGCGCCGCATTAAAACGGATCGCGCCCCAAGGCGATGACAAACTGAGCGCTCAATTAGATTCTGTTGAATTTGACCGGCTCTTACCCTGGCTAAATATTTTGGAAGAACAGCACCGCATCGTGCTCATTAGCCTCACTGTGGACCGTACCGATACGCCGGGTTTGGTTAATGCCCGCATCGTTCTAGGGCACCAACCATGAAAGCGCTATGGGGTTACAGCGCGCTGGGAATAGTAGCGTTTCTGGTGTTTCTCCTGCTGCTGGCTCCCGCTACCCTAGTCGCTGATCAGATCGGTAGCCGCCTGGTTGGATTCACCGTGCGTGGGGTAGAAGGCAGGGCCATCGCTGGCGCTTTATCGAGCGTCCGCTGGCGAGATCTCAGCATCGACCGGCTCACTTGGCGCTGGCGGCCCCGCGCCCTGTTGGAAGGACGGCTAGGTATTAACCTCCAAACCGAGGACCCTGAAATCAAACTCGCCGGCAATGCCGCCCTCGGCTTAAACCGGCAAATCACCCTGGGCGATCTGACCGGTCGCCTGCCATTAAATCGTGTCAGCAATCTGGCTGCGGTAGGGAGTCTGCCACTGGAAGGCATGGTTGTGCTTGATCTGCGCAATCTTGCCCTTGATGCGACTGGCCGGCCCACTGCGGCACAAGGCACAATCCGTCTGCTAAATTTGCGGGTCAACCTCGGCCAACCGTTGCCGCTGGGCGATTATGAGTTACGCCTGGATTCGGCTGGATCAGAGGGAATGCAAGGTAAAATCAAGGACATCAATGCTCCCCTCGTTCTGGAGGGTACGCTGAGCTTGCAACCCGACGGACGCTACCGATTCACCGGTCAAGCAATGGTCCGCGACCCCAATAACCAGGTACTGCGCCAAGCAATGAGCCTATTAGGACCACCGGGCGCCGATGGGCGCTGGCCTTTGAATTTTTCAGGCGCTTTGCCGCTATAGGTTGGAATTTATCTGGTGATTAAAAATGCGTTCCGGTAAGCCGGCCCCGATGGAACCCGGTCCGGCATTTTAGGTTATTTTCAAATAGTTAATTATCATATAAGCTGCCACCCTTTGCGATCCAGACCGATCCCGACGCAACTACCAGGGAGTAACTGTCGATGCCACCCAAAACGCGCGGATTTCTGACCTTTTTGGTAACGCTACTGCTGGTAGCCTGCGCTGGGCAACCGACTCCGCCACCGACCAATTTCACGTCCAGCACCTACTCCGACGCGGCGTTTCCGGCACTTCCAGAACTCCAGGCACAGGTCGGGTTTTGGCGCAAAGTCTACGCGAGCTGGGGACGAAGCCAGGTCGCCTTACACGATGACCGCTATCTGGATATCGTCTATGGGGTACTCACCTTGCCCGGTTCCATCGACGAGAGTCAAACCGCTGAGCACAAAGAGTTCGTCAAGGGACATCTGGAGACTTTGAAAGAGCTTTTGCGCCAGGTCGAGTATAAAACCGCTGCCAATAGTCCTCTGACGACTGCCGAACAGGCGTTGGCTGATCGCATTAAAGCCAGCAGCGGCGGTCCTCGTGCTTTGATGGGTGCCAGCGAGCGGCTTCGCAGCCAGCGGGGAACCCGCGAACGCTTTAAGCGCGGCCTGGAAATGAGTGGCCGTTACGATGCGGCTTTTCGCCGGACATTTCGGGAAGCCGGTCTGCCGGAGGATCTCGCCTATTTGCCCCATGTTGAGTCATCCTTCCAAAACCACGCGGCCTCAGCAGCGGGTGCTGTGGGCATGTGGCAGTTTATGCCGGGTACAGCTCGGCACTTCGGGATGCTCAACGCGGCCATCGACGAACGGCGTGACCCAGTCGCCTCGGCTCAGGGAGCCGCCCGTTATCTGCGTAACGCACATGACCGACTGCAAAGCTGGCCTATGGCGCTCACATCCTACAACCATGGTGTCGGTGGGATGCAGCAAGCACGCGCAGCCTTCGGTAATAATTTTGCTGCTATCGTGCAAAATTACTCGGGTTCAGGCTTCGGTTTTGCCTCACGTAACTTTTATGCGGAATTCCTGGCCGCCCGCGACATCGCTAAGAATCCCCAGCGCTTTTTTCCAGAAGGCGTCAATTACGAACCGCCTTTGAACCTGGATCGAGTACGGCTTCGGCAAACGGCTTCAGCCACCACCGTCGCCAGTTACTATGAGGTGAATCTTTGGGAGCTTAATAGCCTCAATAAGGCATGGAATAGTGCCGCTCAATCAGGCCGGCTGCCTCTGCCCGCCGGTACGTTGATATGGCTACCCGCCGGCACCATCACGCGACTTGCGCAACGCGGCGACACTGATCGGGCAGTCGCTTTAGCCGATACGGTCACTACCGCCAAGCTACGCTGAAGACATCTCCCAACAGACGAAAAACCCCTCCACTCAGGGAGGGGTTTTTTATAGAACGCTCAAGCTATTTTCTTGAGTATGTCGTTAGCGCGTTGCTTTTGGGAAGAATCACCTTCCTGTAAAACAGTCTCCAATAAGCTTCGCGCGCCCATCTGATCTCCCATATCCAGATAGGCCATCGCCAAATCCAGTTTGGTTTCCATGTAATCCGCCATAGCGTTTTCGGGCATAACCGGCGAGGATTTAACCTCCATCGGCGCAAGATCAAGCGTTTTATCGCCGAAACTGCGCAGATCCTCATCCAATTTCGTCAATGAAATATCGTCAGTTTGCCGCCCAACTTCCTGCGTTATATCCGCAAAGTCAAACTTATGATCAACGGGCGAAGGCGGCTGTTTGACCTGTGCTCTCGAAGCTTCAGCATCGGCCGCAGACTGGGCGGACAAAATAGCCGAAACCCCCGAAAATGTTCCAGGTTCAGTCACCGGTTCGGGATGGTCTATCCCCTGCGGCAGGCGGTTGAGCAATTCCTGATCAGAGCGAAGAGGCATCATTTCCAGGGGAAGCAATTCGCTAGGCTGCGACCGTCTTGATTTTATATCCAAATCCAAGGTCTGATCCGCACTATGCCCAGGTTTCAGTTCCATGGCGAACGTCTCATCGGCGGCCAAGATCGCCGCCATGGCAGCGCCGGAACTGGATGCCGGTTCCGTGGCCGGTTCCATACGGTCGATAGGTACCGGCGCTAAACCGCCTGCTTTGGCTCCTGAAATCGCCGGTTTCATTTCCAATGGGGCCAGTTCGACCGGCTGGGAACCGGTTTGTTGCAGCTTCATGTCACCGAAATCGAAATCCATCCCACCAAACTGCAATTCGGTAGGCAATTCAGCTCGCGCCGGGGATTTTTGAGCAGGCTCCGACGGCTTGGCCAATGTCATCGCTGGGATAGACGGTTTCTCGTGCTCTGACGCCGTGGCCGGTTCCCTATCAGGCAATGGTGTTCGCCTATCGATCAGTTGGGGAGAGGTATCACTGGCGCTCAGGGGCAAGTTGCTGACTCCCAAGTCGATATCTCTTAGTAGATTGCTGACTGAACTGGGTTCAGGCGCTGCAACCGCAGGAGCGGGTGGCGCCAGCGCCGCCACTATTGCAGGGTCAAGAGGTCGCACGACGCGGGTGGGGCTATCGGCGGCTGGACTGGCGGCTGTCTGTGCCGCGCTTGGCCTGCCGGTCACCGGCTCGGTGACCGGTTCGACAGTCGCTGGACTCGAACGAGCAGACCGCCGCAGCAAAGGCAACAGCACCAGTGCAGCGATGGCCAGCAAAATCAAAGCACCGCCGAGCCAAATGACAGGGTTATCAAACCAGCTTGGCTCAGATTCCGCCACGGGCTGAACCGGTGGTTTAACAGGGGCTGGTGCGACCGGTTTTGGCGATTCTACCGGCGGTGTCGCAGGCATTACCGCCGTACCGGACGGTGGCGTCACAGTACCGGTCGCTGTATTCGGAGGCGGTGTTACAGTAGGGGTCACCGTGCTTCCGGAGGTTGCTGTAGGCGAAGTTGCGGGTGCCTGGGGAATGCTGGCTTGAGGAACGATTTCTTGGGGTTGCTGGCCGACAGGCAAGGACGAAGGCGTTAGTGCTACTGGTGGCACCACCGATGGCGTTCCGACTACGCTGGGAGGAGTGGGCACAGGCGGCGGTGAAAGCGGTGGAGGAAGTGGCACCGCCGGTGTCTGAGCGGACACTGGACCAGATGTAGGCGTGACTGGGCCGGGTACGGCAGGAGGAGGTGGCGCTGCGGCCACATCGGGTGTCGCCGCCGGTGGCGATAGGGGTATCGCTGGTGGCGGTACACTCAAATCCGACACTACCGATGGCGCTGCCTCGGCGGCGGTACTCTGTCCGCTTACGGCTTGAGCGGACGGAACCCGCAGGACAGCGCCCTTGCGCAAAGCATTTGGGTTGCCATTGGTGAACGCTTGTGGGTTTGCTGCAAGCAAAATTGCCATCATCTGCGGCGTGCTAATGCCGCTTGGAGCCTGTGCCCGGTTGGCAATACCTGACAGGGTTTCACCGGCTTTGATCGGCCCGTAAGTGGAAGCGCCCTCCAGAGAAACCTGAGGAGCGGGCGGCAAGTTCAAAGCCGGGCGCGGTGGGGGAGCAGCTGCCGGTGCCGCAGCCGCAGCCGGTGCCGGCAGAATCGCTGGTGGTGGCGGTGGTGGCGGCGGACGGCGGTTGGCATAAAGCTCGGGATCAAGTTGAACCGTGAATTCACGGATCAACCGACCGCGCGGCCAAACCAATTCGAGCAACAAATTGAAATTAGGGTTACGAACCGGCTCGGTTGACGTAATTTTAATCAGGTTCGGCCCCCCCGGCGGGGTCTGAACCGAGACACGCAATTTCGAAAAAGTCGCTAAGCGCTCAACCCCAGCTCGATCAAAATCCTGCTGCTGAGGAATCCGCGCCGTCAACCCCATCAGCTCGCCAGGATTACTGACGACCAGAGGGACATCAGCATCTAAGTTCTCATTGAGCGCGGAGCGCACGGCGAGCGGACCGACACCTAGAGCAAAAGCGCACACTGGCGCGGCCAGACCGGCCAAAGAGGTTAACCGGAGTAATGTCCTGGTCGACATGCACCTGTCCCCATTCCGCCGCCGAGCGCTCAAAGCCCCGGCGGGATTGGCTTGGATACCGCCACCGGCTACATCAGGCCGGTGGTTTTCCCACTTCAAGCCCGCGACAAGGCGCGTCACGACTCGAAGGTTCCCCATAAAGATACTCCTTAACGAGGCGTTTTTCAGTGTAAAAACGGCAAGCAGCGTATTGATCAGTTGAGTCATCGCACGATCCAGATTTTTAGGACAACCACTTTTCTAGGCAATGCCCGATAATTTTAACGAAGCTGTCACTTTTTAATGATAGCGGTATTTTTATCGGCATACATCCTCTCCCCTACATGCGACATTGGAAATAATATGATTTCAGCGTCATTGGCTACCACACGCCCGCCCCTTAGCTCTATCGATCATTCAATCAGGTAAGCCGGGAATTTATTTCATTGAGTTAAAAATCGGGACTAATCAATAGAATTCAAAATTTTTCAATGCCTTGCAGAATAAAGATGGAGACACCCTGCCTGCTCTGTGCGCTGCCGTTTTTGGTTCTTCTGGCTGTCGGGGCGGCGGCGGTGATAACACGAATCGGCTTGCAAATCGCCTGGCGACGCGGGTTGACCAGCACCCTGGTTTCGTCTTGGCTAAAAGATTGGCGGTTTTATTAAGCCAATGTCTTCGAAGGCGACCTAATCTCTTGATCAAGCAGACACGAAAGGATGCACACTTGCACCACGCCGGGGCGAGTGCTGTTCAGCAACCCGCCCCGGCCTGCAATCAAAGCCTACCTGCCGCAATACGCAACCAACCTTGCACCAAGGTATTGCCAGCGACGATATCATCTAACCGCAGTCGATGAGCACTGGACTCGTTACACGCTTGGACTGGCTGCGACGAAACCCCTCCCCAAAGAAATAACGGAGAGAGGCAATGATGCGTTTACTTCTTTTTCTTCTTCATAGCGACCGGCTCAATGGCAACGGCCAATTCCTGTAGGTAATTCGCCTTGACTTGATCACCGATCTTAAGCTTGCTGATATCGATGTTGGCAGGAATTTTTAGGGTCACCGCGTCCCGTGCGCTTTGCAAAGTCACCTTATGTCTTTTTTGATTTACGGCGGTGACGTTGGCGACAATCTCCGTATCCTGGCGGGCCATAGCCGATTTTTGGCCAGTTTCGGCGCGATCTGGAGTCACACCAGGTTTATCCAGGCTAACTGCCAGAGCCTCATGATAGGTCAATTCCACCCGGTCGCCGGATTTGATCTGGGACAGGTTGCGGACCCCTTCGCTCACCGAGATGGTATGGAGCTTACCCCCTTTGCCTTTAAGGGTAACTTGACGATTTTCCACATCGACCGATTGCACAATCGCGGTTGCGGTGATTTGATCCCGAATCTCAAGTTGTGTAGCTGCCGGATTGACTTTAGCGGTTTTTGCTTCATCCGGCGTGGTTGCACAGCCGCCGACCAACAATAAGCCCAGCACCGCACCTGCAGCCAAGATAGTTTTCTTCATGCAAAATCTCCCTAAAACGAGGGTTGTTGAAAAAAGCGCGAAAAAAGCCCTATAAGCAGATGATAGCGTCCCCCATCAGTTTTACCAAAACTGATACGAGCGCTCTTGGTCAATTACCGCCTAGCAGAAGCTCAGCAGCTTTGCGATGGGGCAGAACGGCATTCGAGATTACGGAACCAGCTTGAGCGTGACTTGGTACCGCTCGGTCACTGACGCATCACCATCCCAAAAACGCCAGTATTTGAGCTTAAGCACCACATCACCGGCCTGGCGGGCGCTAAACGTGAACACTCGCCGCCCACGCGCGCCGATGGAGCCTTCGGTCGGTGCATCATAGGCGGTACTATCCAGAGCCAACAGGCGACTATCGCTTTCATCAATGGCCCAAGCGTAACCCGTGCTGGGATTTTCAGGCAACTTGACCGCCAGACGCTCACCGACCCGGAGTTCAGCGGTGCGATTATTGTCGGTGTGGGTGACCACTAACATACCGTTCTCGCGAATACCCGCTGGTGGAACGGAGACGGGTTCGTGGCCCTGTTTAGAAGCACAACCCGTGAACACGGTGACCAATATCGCCAAAATAGCCATAGGGATAAAGCGTAGGCAACGGATCGGGTATTCGGGAGCAAAAGCCATAGGCGCACCGGGAAGGTCATATCAGGTGATGGATTCAGTGACTCAAAACATGCACATACTATCCTATTTGTGAAAGCACTATCAGCGCTCACTCACCAGCGCATCGGCGAAACGTGTTTCTAATCGTCCTCACCCACAAGATGTTCGATCAGATCAAGCGGCTCGGCCGATCTGGCATGATCGGCGCGGATCGATGGCAACGTTGCAGAATCGATGTAACCGTGTCGTGCGGCGTGTTCAGCCGCCTGTAACGTATTCTCCACCAAAAGCAAAGCAATTTTATGCAATTGTGCCTGCGCCGCCAGCAAGGCGATTTCCGCATCCCGCTGAGGGTTTTGGGTCACATCACGAATGTAAATGGCGAGCACTTGCTGCGGACGGGTCGCGACGACCTGGGCATACGCTTCAGGATCATGCTGCCCGCTGTCACCAATCAAGATGAACGGCATTTTGGGATAGGTCTTCATCACTCGCTCAATCTGTGCGAGTTTGTGCGCTTGATGGCTGGAGCCGATGGTACGCTCCGGTTGTACGCCAAAGTCGCGCAACAGCAGAGGGCCAGCCGGAATGCCATTGAGACCCATGAAATCTACCAAAAAATCGTAAAGATTCCACGGGCTGCTGGAGATATAGAACAGTGGCCGACGGTATGGACCGCCCGTCTGCAAGGCTTGATAAAAAGCGGCGACTCCATTGAACGGCAGCCGGCTGCTTGGACTGCGCAGAAAGGTCAGCCTGGCCATCCTCAACAGGCTGGTGGCACCGGTGATCAAAATCGTATCGTCGATGTCGCTGATAATGCCGAAGTCACAATGAGGGGCCGGCGTCAGGACGCGGCCGGTCACCGGTTCAGGCGGTTGCCGTCTTAGCATCGCCTGTGGGGGGACACTGAGGGTAATCGACTGCCACGATAAATCGGGATCAAGAGATCGCATGACCGGCAGCGCGACATGAAAATAACCTTCCCTATCCGTCACGGTTTCCACGCTGCGATCTTGAAAGGTTGCCCGGATCTGGAGACCAGGAACCTCGTCACTTCCGAAGCGCCGGTAGGACGCGACGAGATTACTCCAAAGGGTTTCTTGATCGGTGGTGTCGATATCGCCATGATCTTCCAGCACGCGACCGGTCAGGAACAGGGTTTCTTGATTGCCATAGCCGTCGTAGGGCACCACCTGCAATGGCTGATCGTAGCCCAAACGGCGCTTTAGGCCGTAGCGCAACCGATCAAAATGGGTATCGATCAGATAACCGAGGCGGTGGGCTGAGTCTTTCCAGGTTGCCATGTTTCGGGCAGTCAATCCGGGTTGCTGATTAGATCACGATGTGTCCGCACATAAACACTGCGACCGCAACCATCATCCCGGCGAAGATCTTTTGTAAGATTGGTCCGGCGATGTGTCGGCCTAACGCAATGCCGGATAACATCCCGCCCATGCCGCCCAGGATAAAAACAGCGGTGAGAGCGACCGGCAACCGGTGGCCGGCCATCAGGTGAGATAACAGGCTAATCCCACTGATGATTGCGATAACCCACAAGGAGGTAGCGACAGCCCGCCGTATCGGCAGCGATGCGATCAGGATTAAAGCTGGCACGATGAGAAATCCGCCACCGACGCCGAATAAACCCGACAGGAGTCCGGTTGCGCCACCAGCCAAAGCCAGCCGCGCGGCGCAATGCGAAGTCAATCGCAAGCGTCCGCCGGGATCGTAACGACAAGTCGGTTCGGCATGATGATCCACGACAGCGTTGATGTCGGCGCGCACGATACGGGTTTCTTCCGGCTGCCGGTTTGCTTGTCGCCACATACGGCCCGCGACTGCCAACATCAGCAACGCAAAGCCGACTAATAATGCCGATTCGGGAAAACGTGGATTCAGCCACACGCCCAGTGGAGCGCCGGTCACACCAGATAGGCCAAAAATCAGTGCGATCCGATATTCTGCTTGACCGTCACGCCGACGCGCCAAGCCACCGCCCAACGAAGTAATGCCAACCGCCGCCAGGGATATCACCACCGCCTGATGGACCGGCACCTGGAGTCCATACACTAACAAAGGCAGCGCAAACACCGATCCGCCTCCACCCGTTAGGCCGAGCGAAAAACCGACCATCACGCCAAACAACAGGCTGAGCATCACGATTACGGCTTCAAAAATGCAATATCCCCAAAGGACCTATTGGCCGCCGTGGGGATATCACCCATCCAGGGCTGACCGTTTTACCTCAAATGTCCGGCCCCCAGCCAAACACTTCCACGGTACGGAACAGATCGTTGTCGGTCACCATGCCGACCGGTTTGCCGTCCATTTCGACCACCACGCGCCGCACATTGGCCTGCGACATCTTTTGCGCGGCTTCGGCCAGCGACATCTCCCGCTTGCCCGTCACCAGGGGTCGGGTGGTAACGTCGCCGACCTTGACCCGCGCCGGTGAGCGATTGACGCTGATGATCTTTTTCAGCACGTCGCGGTCGGTCATGATACCCCATTGCCCGCTGGCGTCCGGTTCCACCATCACCGCGTTGACGCCATTTTCGATCATGGTGTGCATCGCCACGTTGACCAGTTCGTCGTTCTTGACGGTCACCACCGGCGACATGATCCCGCCAATCGTGGTCGGCATCCGGCCGGATGCGATCATCGCCTGCACCGGATCGGCGACGCGGGCGGCTTCCAGTTCGCGGCGGGATTGCTCCTGATGGCGACGGCGATGTTCGATTTCCTGCCGTAGCGCCGGACCTTCTTCGCGCATCTTGGCGATCAGCAGATCGCCAAATTTGCTGGTCGGCACCTCGGTCGCGCCATCCATTTGCCGGGCGAAGTCGTAGGTGACGGTCTTATCGGCGATAACTTTCGCCAGCGCCGATTCGATCAACTCGGCGGCTTCGGTCCAGCCCATGTATTGCAGCATCATCACGCCAGACAACATCAGCGAGCCGGGGTTGACCTTATCCAGATTGGCGTACTTGGGCGCGGTGCCGTGGGTGGCCTCGAACACCGCGATATGATCGGCCATGTTCGCGCCCGGCGCGATGCCGATGCCACCGACTTCGGCAGCCACCGCGTCAGAGAGGTAGTCGCCGTTCAGATTCATGGTGGCCAGCACCGAAAACTCTTCCGGCCGCAATTGCAGCAATTGGAAGATAATGTCGGCGATGCGATCCTTGATCACCACCTTACCCGCAGGCTGCTTGCCGCCATAAACGCTGTACAGCTCGTTTTCGGTGATGGTCTGGTCGGGAAATTCATCGCGCGCTAATTCATAGCCCCAGTTACGGAACGCGCCTTCCGTGAACTTCATGATGTTGCCTTTATGCACCAGGGTCACGCTGTCGCGGCCGTGGTCAATGGCGTATTGGATGGCTTTGCGCACCAGTCGTTTGGAACCGAACGCCGAAATCGGCTTGATGCCAAGGCCAGCGTCCTCGAAGAATTCCGCGCCCATTTCCTCGCGCAGGAATTTGGCTAACTTGGCATTTTCTGGTGTGCCGGATTTGTATTCGATGCCGGCGTAAACGTCCTCGGTGTTTTCGCGGAAAATAATGACATCGACCTTTTCCGGGTGGCGCATCGGCGAAGGTACGCCGGGATAGTAGCGCACCGGCCGCACACAGGCGTAAAGGTCGAGGTCCTGGCGCAGCGCGACGTTCAGGGAGCGGAAACCGCCGCCGACCGGGGTGGTCAAAGGTCCCTTGATGGCGACCACCAACTCCTTAATCGCTTCTAAGGTTTCATCGGGGAAATAGTTGCCGTCATATAGCTCGGCCGCTTTCTCGCCCAGATAAATCTCGCACCAGTGAATCTTGCGCTGGCCGCCATAGGCTTCCTCGACCGCCGCGTCCCAAACCCGCAGCGATGCCTTGGTGATGTCGGGGCCAATGCCATCGCCTTCGACACAGCCCAGAATCGGTTGATCGGGAACATTAAGCTTGCCGTCCTTGATGGTAATCTTTTCACCGCCGGCGGGGATGCGGATATGCTTGTACGCCATGAAGCCTCCTGACGCTGATGGGGTTTCTACAGGGTTTCTTGAAGTGCGTGGGTGTTTGGAGATGTCGCGTTTGCGCGAAAAAACCAAGTAAAACTACACGTAAACGCGGTTTCTGTCCATGACGGCCGACCTGAGAACCCATCTTCCCACAGTGATCTTGCAGATACCCTGACCATGACTCTCAACGAACTGCGCTACATCGTCGCTGTTGCCCGCGAACGCCATTTTGGTCGTGCCGCCGATGCCTGTCACATCAGCCAGCCGACCTTGAGCGTCGCCGTGCGCAAACTGGAAGACGAATTGGGCGTTACCTTGTTCGAGCGCACACCCGGTGAGATTACACCGACACCTGTCGGCTGGCGGATCGTTGAACAAGCGCAACGGGTACTGGAGGAAGCGGCCACCGTTAAACAACTCGCCAGCCAAGGCCAGGATGAACTGGCCGGCATGTTGCGGCTGGGCGTGATTTACACCATCGGGCCTTATTTGCTGCCGCACCTGATCCCGCGCTTGCGCCGCCGCGCACCCCACATGCCGTTGCAGATTGAAGAAAACTACACAGCGGTGCTGAATGAGCGGCTCAAGGACGGCGAACTGGATGTGCTGATCCTGTCACTGCCGTTCGAAGGACTGGGAATCTGCACAAAATCGGTCTACATCGAACCCTTCGTCGTGTTGGTACCGACGGGTCACCCCTTGGAGCAAGTCGAATGGGTCGATGCGGAAACACTGGCCCGGCAGGATTTGTTGTTGCTCGGTCCCGGTCATTGCTTTCGGGATCAGGTTCTGCGCTTTTGCCCGGACTGCAACCGCTTGAGTGTGGGTTCTGACAATATGCAACGCACTCTGGAAGGCAGTTCGCTGGAAACGATCCGCCTGATGGTGGCGACCGGCATGGGCATTACCGTCCTGCCGTATACTTCAGTGAGTGGTTACGCACAGGTCAGTGATTTGCTGAGCGTGCGGCCTTTCAGCGACCCAAGGCCGACTCGAATCGTGGCGCTGGCTTGGCGCAAGAGCTTTCCTCGCCATCGGGTCATTGACCTGCTGACGGAGGCCATCCGGGCCTGTCCGCTGGGTGAGGCGATTCATCTGCTGGAGTAGGCACTGAGCCTGCTTTCTCAATAGGCACGATCTCCATCACATACACTAGGCCGTCGCGCATTTCCCAACGCACGTCAAAATCGAATAGCTTCATGCCGTAGCAACGGGAGTCGGGATCGGCCCGTTCGTAGGCGGGCCGTGGGTCCTGCGCCAATAATTGGGTGATCAATTCTCGTAGATTGACCGACGGCCAGGCTGCACAAACCGTTGCCGCCTCTGGGCTAAATTCCACCGTTATCCCTGTAGCCGGTAATTCGGTGGCGAAGCCACCCGTCGCTGTCGGAATGCAATCGACATAGGGTAGATAGGGTTTGATATCCAGCACCGGGGTTTCGTCCAGCAGATCGATGCCCGTGAGATGCAATGTCACCCGCCCCCGGTTGATGGCGACACGCTCTAATCGCACCACTGACAGGCCAATGGGATTAGGCCGGAACGGGGTACGGGTGGCGAATAGCCCCAGGCGCCGGTTGCCACCTAATCGCGGTGGTCGCACCGTGGGCTGCCAGTGCCCCGCCGGAATGCCGTGAAAGACAAAAACCAGCCACACATGCGAGAAACCTTCCAGCCCACGCACCGTCTCAGGTTGGTTGTACGGTGGCAGCAATTCCAGCGTAGCCCGCGCTGCGGGGACGAGTCCCGGTTGGCGTGGAATGCCGAATTTTTCACGAAAGCAGGAATGAATGATCCCAACCGGGGTGAATGCTAACACCTTAAAGCCAGCCGGATTTCTTGAGTTTGATGTACAACAACAGGCACCCGACCACCACGCTGCCCATGACGATGGGATAGCCGTATTGCCATTCAAGTTCGGGAAAAAAGCCTTTGAAGTTCATACCATAGATGCTGAAGATCATCGTCGGTGCCGCCAGGAGTGCGCCCCATCCCGCCAGCCGTTTGGTCGCGTCATTTTGTCGCGCCGCACCCAGCGACAGACTGATCTGTAAGGCCAGCGCCAGGGTTTCCCGGATGGAGTCTATCGTTTCAGTGATCCGCAGGATATGGTCATAGACATCGCGGAAATAGGGTCGGATATCATCAGAAATATAATGATTAAAGACATCGGTCAGCAGATAATTGCAAACCTCAACCAGGGGTGCGGCGGCGCGCCGCAAGCTCACCAGATCGCGCTTTAGTTCGTACAGACGAGCGATATCGGCTTGGTCAAAATCACCCTTGAAAAACCGCTCCTCCAGATCCTCGACGGCATCTTCGATGCCACTCAGAATCGGGAAGTACTGATCGACCACAAAATCCAGAATGGCGTACAGGACGAAACCCGGCCCCTTGCACAACAGATTTGGACTACTTTCACACCGAGTGCGCACCGGTGCGTAAGGCAGCGATGCCCCATGCCGGACTGATAACAGATAACGCGGTCCAACGAACAGATGGGTTTCACCAAAATCGATCTGACTCTCCTTGGCTTGGGCCGTGCGCAATACCAAAAACCAACAATCACCGTACACTTCGACCTTGGGCCGCTGATGGGCGTGATGGGCATCCTCAGTGGCCAGTTCGTGCAGGCCGAACAAGTGCTGAACCTGCGTCATCATGGCTTCGTCGGGTTCGAACAGCCCCAGCCAGACAAACGCATCTGGGCGCTGGCGGATTGCGGGAATCTCTTCCAGGGTGAGATTGTCGAGCTTGTGGCCATCCACGTAAGCGGTGCAATTGACAATCATGGGCTTGTGCTCAATGGGGGTGACGGTGTGGCCGTAGTTCCGGCCGGTACGGTTCTTCGCGGTCGTGCAAGTGCATCCGGTAGTCAACGAAGCCCAAACAGTCGTCGAAATGCAGGAATGGATTGCCAGCCAGTTGCTCAGTCATGGTCGAGGTCGGGGTGATGCCGTAATTATGACCCGGCCGAATCACTGTATTATCGGGTAGCCGCTCACCCAAGCGGCGTAAGCTTTGATACATCTGTGTCGGATCGCCACCGCGCAGATCGCAGCGGCCACAGCCGAATACGAACAAGGTATCGCCGGTCAGTACCTGATCACCCAAGCGATAGCAGGCCGATCCCGGTGTATGGCCAGGGGTATGCAGGATTTCGATGGTCGTGTCACCCAGCTCGATGCGGTCACCGCCCGCGTGTAGCGTCGGCAGATCAAGATAGCGATTCCAAAACTGCGCCTCGGCCTTGAGCAGGTGCAACTGGGGATCGCTGTGATTGAGTAACGCCTCGACACCGTTGATATGATCAAAATGACTATGGGTCAGTAAAATATCGGTGATGCGCAACCCTTGCTGTTCAGCCAGGGCGATGATGCGCGGCGCATCCCATGCCGGATCGACCACAGCAGCGCGGTTGCTGGCATGATCATGGATCACGTAGATAAAATTACTCATCTGACCCAGTTCCAGCGCGTGTACGGTATAGGGGGGATTGGCGGTCATTGCAGACGTCTCCCAAAGTGCAAAACGGTCAGTTTTCCAGTGTCCGAGGCGAACCTGCTGGCGTGGTGAAAGTAGCCGATCAACAAGGGCGCAGCGGCTGGAAACGGGCTTGATGGCGGCTATGCCTACCCGCCCACCCGACAAGACACAAAGTTTACTGGTAGAGAGTTCAACCGAGAAGAATGACCCATGCGTTTTACCCTTGAAGGCGACGCCAACCGCTACCTGATTACCCGTTATGGACCGGGTTGGATCAACGTCAATGAGCGGGAATTCCACCAAAGTCTGCTGGTTAGTCCAGAAAAGATCATCGCCGACTGGCCACCCCAAAGCTTGGCCGATTGCACGGAAAGCCACTTTGCAGCCATTGCTGTGCTAGAGCCAGAAATCGTGCTGCTGGGCACTGGGACTCGGCAGCAATTTCCCCATCCTCGGCTGCTGCGCCCGTTAATCAGTCAAGGGATCGGGGTCGAAACTATGGATACGGCTGCCGCCTGCCGTACTTATAATATCGTCATGCTGGAAAACCGCCGAGTCGTGGCGGCTCTGATGATGATTGGGGCCTGAATCCCTGGCCCCCCTAGTGGCCGGTCAACCCCACCCAGCAAGCAGTCCTACATGCTGGGTTAGGTAGCCGGTCAGCGGCTATAGGAAATCCCGCGAAAACCCTTCAATTTCAAGAATCTTGCGCAGCCGCCGCAAGGCGTCGATCTGAATTTGCCGCACCCGCTCCCGAGTGACACCAATCTCGTTACCGACCTCTTCCAGGGTGGCTTTCTCATGGCCTCCCAGCCCAAAGCGGCGCTTCATGACGATCCGCTGTTTATCGTTGAGCTGATCCAGCCACAACTCCAGTTTTTCGTTGAGATCGAAGTTTTGCAGCAACTGCGATGGATCAGGATTATTTTCATCTGGAATCGCATCTAGCAATGAGCGATCTTCATCCTTCCCAATTGGCGTATCGACTGAAGTGACGCGCTCGTTGAGTTGCAACATGCGTTTCACATCGGCCACAGAGCGACCGAGAGACCGTGCGATCTCCTCAGCGGTCGGCTCGTGATCAAGGGTTTGCGCCAGTTGTCGCGCGGCACGCAAATAGCCGTTGATTTCTTTGATGATATGGATCGGCAACCGGATCGTGCGGGTCTGGTTCATCAGTGCCCGCTCAATGGTTTGCCGAATCCACCACGTTGCGTAGGTTGAGAACCGGAATCCGCGTTCGGGGTCGAATTTCTCCACCGCGTGGATCAGCCCCAGATTGCCTTCCTCAATCAGATCGAGAAGGTTTAGCCCTCGATTCATGTAGCGGCGAGCGATTTTGACGACCAGCCGTAAGTTGCTTTCAACCATCCGGTTGCGGGCAAGCGTATCGCCCTGCAATACCCGGCGGGCGTAATAGACTTCTTCCTGAGCGGTCAATAGAGGCGAAAAACCGATTTCGCCCAAATACATGCGGGTGGCGTCCAACTCTTCCTGAGTAAATTCGCGGCTGGCGGTGGGTGCCGGCCACGGCGTTTCCGTATCGAGTTCTTCTTCCTGCGTGATCGCCTCGTCCTCGGCGTCTTCCTCCAGCTTATCCTCGTCCAGTAGGGGGTCGTCGATATGCAACTCGTCGTCACACACTACGGCCGCCAGACAGGCGTTGATCTGTCGGGACATACTACCTCCTGACTCGCTTCGCTCGGTGGGTATGGGGGTGGGCGCTGGGGCAAGTGCCTGCCGCGCCATTTATCGTTGTGTTTGGGTTTGGACCGGCGGTGCGGCAAATTATTTTTTGTCCGTACCTATTAACCGGTGCTTGGGTTATTTGGACAGCGCGGCGATCCTTGCGCGCTCCAGACACCAAGCGGAAAGGGATGATAAGCCTTTCTTAGCGTGCGAGTCTACTCAGGATTCACACGGGAAAAACTAGATAACCATTGTTTTATAGGGATTATTAGTCTTTCTCATCCAGCCACTCCCGCAACATCCCTAATGCGCTATGCCGGGTCAGATCGACTTGCAAGGGAGTAATGGAAACGTAATGAGCGCGCACAGCGTGAAAATCGGTCCCTGGGCCAGCATCTTGTTCGGGGCCGGCCGGACCCACCCAATAGATCGTTCGATCACGGGGGTCGGTGCTCTTGATGACCGGTTCGGCTTTATGACGATGGCCAAGCCGAGTCGCCTGAAAACCCGCGAGCTGCTCCCAAGGCAGATCGGGTACATTGACATTGAGGATGGTATCGGGCGGCAAAGATCGCTCGCGCACGCGACGCACCAGGTAAACCGCTACGCGAGCCGCCGTATCGTAATGCTCAGGGCGCGGTGAAGCCTGCGAGACGGCGATGGCCGGTAAGCCGAGAAAACGGCCCTGCATCGCTGCCGCCACCGTACCCGAATAGATCACATCGTCGCCGAGGTTAGGGCCGCAGTTGATCCCGGAAACCACCATATCCGGCTCCTTGTCCAATAAGCCGGTGATCGCGACATGCACGCAGTCGGTGGGCGTCCCTTCGACGCTATAGAAACCGTTGTCGTGGCGCGTGACGTAGAGCGGATTTTTCAGGCTTAACGAGTTGCTGGCACCGCTTCGGTCACGGTCGGGCGCTACGACGGTGATCTCCGCCAGTTCACTTAAAGCAGTCACCAGTCGAAGCAGACCCGGCGCCTGATATCCGTCATCGTTGCTGACCAAGATGCGCATCGTGTGATTTTCTCCTGAAGTAAGCGATGGGACAAATCTAGGATATCCTGCCATGCTGACGCTAAAATGACAGATTCGCCGCCCTGGGTGATGGAGTGAGGCGCCCCATGCGCAAACCGTTTGCGATTGATCCCCGTGATCGGGAACTGTTCCGTCAGGCGGTGGGTCCAGTCGAACCACTGCACTGTGATCGGATCGAGCCAACGCAATTCCATCCTAGCCCAATCCCACGCTTTACGTTGGCCGACGAACAGCAAGTCGTCGCCGACATGGTGTCGGACTACTTCGAGCCGGCGGATTTGGACACTGGCGAGGAATTGTACTACCGTCGCCAGGGCGTGCAGCAGGCCGTGTTGCGTAAATTGCGGCGCGGACAGTATCAAGTCGGCGCCGCGCTGGATCTCCATGGGCTGACGGTTGCCGCCGCCAAGACGGCCTTGGCCGTGTTCTTACAGCGTGTCCGTCGCGATAATCTAAGCTGCGCACGCATCATTCACGGCAAGGGTAACGGTTCTCGCCACCGGGGGCCGGTGCTGAAGCAAAAAATCAATCACTGGCTGCGCCAGCGCGACGAGGTGTTGGCATTCTGCTCGGCCCGCCCGATGGATGGCGGGACCGGTGCGATTTACGTGCTGCTGCGGCGCAACCCTTGAGGCAGCGCTATCTTGCTCAGCGTCTCATCGCGATAGGCACGGCCATCGGCAGGAGCGCTATAAACGCTATACTTGAATCAAACCATCTCACCAGCAATCAACGAGGAGAGCGAAATGGCGCACGAAGGGTATCATGAACCTATCGAGGATCTGTCAGTAGCAACGCGGGACATGCATCGGGCGATTATCTCGCTGATGGAAGAGCTGGAAGCGGTTGATTGGTATAACCAGCGGGTCGATGCCTGCAAAGATAAAGCGCTGAAAGAAATTCTCGCCCACAACCGGGACGAGGAAAAGGAACACGCCGCCATGCTAATCGAATGGCTGCGCCGCAAAGACCCGGCCTTTGCAAAAGAACTCAAGGATTATCTGTTCACCGATAAGCCCATCCACGACCACGAATAACCTTGCTTGCCGACTGTTCCCCTTTCTCTTAACGGTAAGACCCAGGGGAGATCGGGGAGCCGCGCGAGGAGGCCCGTATGCCGCTAAAAAATTCCGCCACCGATTACGGTGCGGTGAGCCGCTTCCTGCACTGGTCGGTCTTTTTGTTGTTTGTCTATCAATATCTCAGCGCCAATATCATGACTCGGCTTGCGCGGGATCAAACCCTGTTTGGGCTGACCCAGGGCAATTATTACGACTGGCACAAGTCTATCGGTTTGGTGCTGCTTGGGTTGGCGCTGGCGCGCTGGCTGTGGCGCAAAGCGACACCCTTGCCCGATTGGGCGCCAACACTGTCGGACGCGGAGCGGACCATCTCACACCGCAACGAAACGCGGCTATATTGGTGCATGTTTTTGTTGCCGATCAGCGGCTATCTATTTGTGATGGCAGGCGGTTTCGGCATCAAGCTGTTCGGCGAGGTTGCTCTGGCCAACCCCATTGGTAAACAAGCCTTTTTGGCCAAGCTGGCGCAAGTCGTTCATATCGTCACCGCTTACGCCGCCATCGTGTTTATCGCGTGGCATGTCGGCCTTGGTCTCAAGCACCATCTCTTCGACCGGGATGGGTTTTTAAATCGAATGCTGCCCTTTAGGCGACCGTGAAGACGCGACTCAAGGCTTGACGAAGCGGTAATGGCCGATAGCCCACGCCTGCCCTGCGCGATAGCCGAAGACTTCGGCCCGGGTCATAAAGAAGCGCCGCCAGCGCTGGAATCGACGCGCTGCTTGCTCCGAACCGTAGCGATCCCGAAACAGGGCCATGATTGTCCCCCGTTGACGATCCTGCTGAGCCAGCCAAGCGTTCAGGGTGCGCTGATAATGGCGGCCGTCGAAACACCACTGGTTTTCTAATTTCAAACCATCCTGGAAAAGCGGCAGCCAATCGTCTTCTGGCGGGTTGGCCCCTTGGCGGCGGGTGATGCCATGGAGAAACAGCTTGCCGCCTGGCTTAAGCCAAGTGGTAAGCTGTTTGCCAAGTTCTGGATAGCCGCGCATCGACTCGAATCCTTCCCCTAACATCACCCGATCAAAGCGATGGCTCTCGAAAAGATTGATTGCGTCGATAGTGCTGATCGCAACATTGCCAAAGCCTCGTTCCCGACAGCGTGCCGCAATAAATACGCGCTGAGCGTGCGAATCCGACACTGCGACAACCCGCGAATCCGGGTAGAACTCCGCCATCCATAGCGCCAATGCACCCCAACCACAGCCGAAATCCAGAATATCCTGATCGAAACCGAGTTCGGCGCGCTCGGAGATGAAGGAAAGCATGGCGGCTTCGGCGGTTTCCAGATCGCGGGCTTCTTTAGGCCACCAGCACGCGCTGTAGTGCAACCGAGGCCCCAGCACGTTTTGCCAAAACCCCAGCGGTACATCGTGATCTTGCTGGCGAGTAGCCGCACAGTCCCAATCAGCATCCTTCGCTTTGGCAGGCGATTGCCGACCCAGCGACCAGCGGATACCGAGCCGAAAAAGCCAATCGGGAACGTCGTAACCCTGCTCCAGCAGATCAATGACCTTATGGCGCATCGTGCTTCCTTTTACAGATTACTATTGACCATCAGCGTCGCCCCGGTCATGCAACCCGATTCAGCCGGATCGCAGAGAAAGGCAATGACCTTGGCGACATCGGCGGGGGTGGTGCGGGTGCGCAGATGCGGCGCGGCCTTCCGTAACATCTCGGTGTCCACTGCCCCCGGTGCGACGCCATTGACGCGGATGTTGTGCGCTTTGCCCTCGGCGGCCAGCACCTCGGTCAAGCCGGTAAGCGCGAACTTGCTGACGGTGTAGGCACTGTAGCCGGGGAATTTATCGGTATTTTGCACCCCACCCAGCGAGGAGATATTGACGATGCTGCCGCCGCGCTCCCGCATCAGCCGAAACGCCTGCCGCGCACACAGCACCGCACCGCGCAGATTAATCGCCATCAGCCGATCCCAATCCGCCATCGCCATGTCCGCAAACGCGCCACTGAGCAGGATAGCGGCATTGTTGACCAGAATATCCAGCCGACCAAATTCACTGGCGATTCCGTCGAAGACAGCGGCGACCGCTGCATCGTCTGCCACATCCAAAGGCTGCGCTGAGGTTTTCAGTCCCGCGTCCTGAAGTCGGGCAACGGTAGCCAGCAGTTCGGATTCGGTGCGGCTGGCGATGATGACATGTGCGCCTTTTCGGGCCAGGGCTTCGGCGGTCGCTGCGCCAATGCCCCGGCCGCCACCGGTGATCAATGCCACCTGTTCTTGCAGAGATGAGGATACGGCTATGTCAGTGGAGTTCATGAGTTTTCTACCGGTATCGTGGATTGATCGTGCAGGATAGCCAACAACGCGCCCGCCGCGTTCGACAGCGTATGGCCGGTATGGCGCACGACGCCCAGCATCCGCTCCAGGCGCAAGCCGACCAGCGGGATTTCCACCAACTCTCCATCCAGCATGGTGCGCGGCAATACGCTCCAGCCGAGGCCGACCGCCACCATCATCTTGATGGTTTCCAGATAGTTGGTGGCGAAGGCGACCGAAATATCCACACCGAGCCGGGCCAGTTCTTCGGCAAAAATACGCCGGGTAAACGTGGCCTCGCTCGGTAAAATAGCTGGATACTGGGCCAGTTGCGGCATGGCGACCGTCGATAATTGCGCCAGCGGATGGGTTCGTGCGGCGACGATGACCAACGGATCGGGCCACAGCGGCGATGCCTCCAGCGGTGCTTCGACATGCGGCGGCAAGGTGACGATAGCCAGTTCCACCTCGCCGCGCAGCACCACGCCACACGCCACTTCCGAATCCATGAAGCGCATATCCAGCCGGACGTGCGGGTAGCGGGCGGTGAAGGTGCGTAACACCGGCGGCAAGCGGTGCAAGCCGATATGATGGCTGGTGGCCAGCGTCAACGTGCCGCTGATCATCCCGGACAGATTCCGCAAGGCGCGGCGACCGTCGGCCACTTCCGCCAGAATCCGCCGCGCCCGTGGCAGCAGCAGGTTTCCGGCCTCGGTCAGGCGCACGGTGCGGCCCAGCCGGTCGAACAGGCGGACGTTCAATTCCTCCTCCAGCGTCGCCACCCGTTTGCTGACGGCAGGCTGGGTTACATGCAAGCGGTCGGCAGCGGACGAAAACGTACCGTGGTCGGCGATGGTGACAAAGGCGTGCAGGCTGGCGATGTCCATAACATTTGGCTTTCCGGGAGCGGCTTATCAATTCCTGTATTTTATAGATTCAATAAAAAATATGAATTTGTTTTATCAAAAATCACGCTTTAAGCTTAGTTACATCTCCGAAAACGCCCCTCTCCCAAAGGAAAGGGACTTCATCCTGTGAGGAATGACGCAATGGCCGGCAAGACGCTTTACGACAAGCTGTGGGATGCCCATGTGGTGCGCACCGATCCCGACGGGACGACGCTTTTGTACATCGACCGCCATCTGGTGCATGAAGTCACCTCGCCGCAGGCATTCGAGGGGCTGAAACTCACTGGTCGGCAACCGTGGCGGCGCGAGTCGATGGTAGCGATGGCCGATCACAACACCCCGACCGATCCCGGTTTTACCACCATCGCCGATCCGGTGTCCCGGCTGCAAGTGGAAACGCTGGATGCCAACGCCCGTGATCTCAAATTGCGCTATTTCCCGATTGGCGATCAGCGGCGCGGCATCGTCCACGTCGTCGGCCCGGAACAGGGCGCGACCTTGCCCGGTATGACCATTGTCTGTGGCGATTCCCATACCTCCACCCACGGCGCATTCGCAGCGCTGGCCTTCGGCATCGGCACCTCCGAGGTCGAGCACGTCATGGCCACCCAATGCCTGATCCAGAAAAAAGCTAAATCCATGCTGGTGCGAGTCGATGGCCAACTGGGGCCGGGCGTGACCGCCAAGGACATCATCTTGGCGATCATCGGCAAGATCGGCACGGCGGGCGGTACGGGCTATGCCATTGAATTTGGCGGTTCCGCCATCCAGGCGTTGAGCATGGAAGGCCGAATGACCATCTGCAACATGGCCATCGAAGCGGGTGCGCGTGCCGGGATGGTGGCAGCGGATGACAAGACCATTGAGTACGTCAAGGGTCGGCCTTCCGCTCCGCAAGGCGCGTTGTGGGAACGGGCGGCGGCGGCGTGGCGGGAGTTGCACAGTGACGCCGATGCGACCTTCGATCAGGTGGTGACGCTGGACGCGGCCGTAATTCAGCCGCAAGTGACCTGGGGCACCTCGCCGGAAATGGTGACTTCGGTCGATGGCGCAGTGCCCGATCCCAGCCGCGAAGCCGATCCGGTCAAGCGGCAAAGCATGGAACAGGCGTTGCGGTACATGGGCTTACAGCCGAATACCCCAATGACCCAGATCAAGCTGGATCGAGTGTTTATCGGCTCCTGTACCAATGGCCGCATCGAGGATTTACGGGCGGCGGCGGCGGTCATCAAGGGCCGCAAGGTCGCCTCCAGCCTGAAACAGGCGCTGGTGGTGCCCGGTTCCGGTTTGGTCAAGCAGCAAGCGGAAGCGGAAGGGCTGGATAAGGTGTTTACCGCTGCCGGTTTCGAGTGGCGCGAGCAGGGCTGTTCGATGTGTCTGGCGATGAACGCCGACCGGCTGTTGGCGGGCGAGCATTGCGCCTCGACCTCGAACCGCAATTTCGAGGGTCGGCAAGGCGTCGGTGGTCGCACCCATCTGGTCAGTCCGGCGATGGCGGCGGCGGCGGCGCTGGCCGGTCATTTCGTCGATGTTCGTCGCTTTTAGGAGATCTTTCCCATGCGTCCGCAATTGGTGATTGGCAACAAAAATTATTCCTCGTGGTCGCTACGGCCGTGGCTGGCGGCGCGTCATGCCGGGATCGACTTCGAGGAAATCCGGGTTTCGTTGTTTACGCCCGAAGGCAACGAGCAAATCCAGCGTTATTCGCCGTCGCTCAGGGTGCCGGTCTGGCGCGAGGGTGATTTCGTGGTCTGGGATTCATTGGCAATTTGCGAGTATCTGGCCGAGCGCGTACCGTCCCTGTGGCCGTCCGATTCAGCCGCCCGCGCTATCGCCCGCTCGGTCAGCGCGGAGATGCACTCCGGCTTCACCCCGCTGCGCGGTGGAATGCCGATGAACGCTCGCGCCCGTGGCCGTTCGGTGGAGATCACCCCGGAAGTCGCCGCCGACATCAACCGAATCGAGGCGATTTGGCTGGACTGTCGCAGCCGCTTCGGCGCAGGTGGTCCGTGGTTGTTCGGTAAATTTTCCATCGCCGACGCCATGTTTGCGCCGGTGGTGCTGCGCTTTGTGCCGTATGGCGTGACCCGGCCTGGCGTACTGAATGAATATGTCGCTACCTGGATGGCCGACCCACACTTGCAAGCGTGGATGGCCACCGCCGAACAAGAACCCGAAGTCATCGAATCCGAAGAAGTGGGCCTTTGAGACCCGGCCGGGAGTTTTAGCTATGAAAGCCTTTACCCAGTTGGATGGTTTGGTGGTTGCAGTGGATCGCGCCAATGTCGATACCGACGCCATCATCCCCAAGCAGTTTTTGAAATCGATCAAGCGCACCGGTTTCGGCGATTTTCTGTTCGATGAATGGCGCTATCACGATCACGGCGAACCGGGCATGGATTGTTCCAATCGGCCGCGCCGCACCGAGTTTGCGCTGAATCAGCCGCGCTACCAGGGCGCTACGATTCTGCTGGGCCGGGAGAATTTCGGCTGTGGCTCCTCGCGCGAGCACGCGGTGTGGGCGCTGGAGGAATACGGTATCCGCTGCATGATCGCGCCGAGCTTCGCCGATATTTTCTTTTCCAACAGCTTCAAATCCGGCTTGTTGCCGATTCCGCTGGCCGCCGAAATTGTGGATCGCCTGTTCCGCGAAGTCGAAGCCACGCCCGGTTATCGGTTGCGGGTGGATTTGGCGGCGCAAACCGTCACCACGCCGGGTGGAGAGACCTTCCGCTTTGAAGTCGATCCGTTCCGCAAGGAATGCCTGCTGAACGGCTGGGACGACATCGGCCTGACCTTGCGCCATGCTGATGAAATTCGCGCTTATGAAACCCGGCGGCAGCACGATACGCCGTGGCTGTTCGCCTGATCGCCCGCTAGAGGAAAGCCGATGACTCACAAGGTGTTAGTGCTTCCTGGCGATGGCATCGGCCCGGAAATCGTCACCGAAAGTGCGAAAATCCTGCAATATCTGCAACAGGAATACGGGCTGGACATCGCGCTGGACTACGGCCTGCTGGGCGGTTGTGCGGTGGATGCGCTGGGTGCGCCGTATCCCGATGAAACCCGCCAGAAAGCGCGGGCCGCTGACGCTATTCTGTTGGGTGCAGTCGGCGGCCCAAAGTGGGAGATGCTGGAACGACCCTTGCGCCCGGAACGTGGCCTGTTGGCGATTCGCGCTGATTTAGAACTGTTCGCCAATCTGCGCCCGGCGATTCTCTATCCGCAGTTGGCGGCGGCGTCTTCGTTGAAGCCGGAACTGGTGGCCGATCTGGATCTGCTGATCGTGCGTGAGTTGAACGGTGACATTTATTTCGGTCAGCCCCGTGGCATCCGCACCCTGGAAAACGGCGAGCGGGAAGGCTTCAACACCATGTTGTACCGCGAATCGGAAATCGAGCGCATCGCACGGGCGGCGTTCGAGGCAGCCCGCAAGCGTCATCGCAAGGTCTGCTCGGTGGACAAGGCTAACGTGCTGGAAACCTCCGAACTGTGGCGGGAAGTGGTCGAGCGGGTGGCGCGAGATTATCCCGATGTGGCGTTGTCTCATCAGTATGTGGATAACGCCGCCATGCAATTAGTGCGAGCACCGAAGCAGTTTGACGTGATCGTCACCGGCAATCTGTTCGGGGATATTCTCTCCGACTGTGCCGCGATGCTGACCGGCTCCATCGGCATGTTGCCCTCGGCCTCGCTGGATGCGAAGGGCAAGGGGCTGTATGAGCCGATTCACGGTTCTGCCCCGGACATCGCAGGCAAGGGCGCAGCCAATCCGCTGGCGACCATTTTGTCGGCGGCGATGTTGCTGCGCTACAGCTTGAACGAGCCGGAACACGCCGCACGGATTGAACAAGCGGTCGGTCGGGTGCTGGATCAGGGTTTGCGGACGCTGGATATTATGGCGGAAGGCATGACGCCGGTGGGTACGCAGGCGATGGGGGATGCTGTGGTGGCGGCGATGGTGGGGGATTGAATCGCTTTTACCTATCAGGTAGTGCCACATTTTGTCTATCCCGCTACTACAGTGGGATAGGTAGGATTTAATAACCTGTTTTTATATAGTTAGGAGTTACGCAGTTGAAATTCTAAGTGATTGATTAATAGAAGATTTCGGCTGTCTGCCGCACAAGTCGATTTCTTTTAAAATCAGAGCGTTAGAGATCCAACTGCGTAACTCCTAATAGTTTATGGAGTGTTAACGTGGAGAATGGCTAAAATAAACAGAAATAGCGTTTTCGACGCAGAAAAGTGTATAAGCTGTTTACTAGACTCTCATGCTTCTAATAGAAAAAACATCGTATTATTTTTATCCGAACAAATAAAGTTTGCTAATAAAATAGATCCAAGCAATTGGAATCTTAACTTAGCATTAGATGGTAGTTTTCTTCGCTTTAATGTTGGGCAGGAGTATTGCATTGAATTGTACGAACATCAAGTTTTAGTGTTATGCCTGAAACAGAAACTGCCAATAGAAATCCAACAAGGGCATAATGACTTTTTCTTTAGAGGCTATAAGCAAGGTCTTGGAGAAATCAACAATGAAAGTTTTAATAAAACCCCTCAAATTTTAGAAAAAATACCTAATTCAATAGGTATTGTATTCAAAAGAAATATTGAAAAATGGATTCCTTACATATCAAATAGCAATTCTTGTTTTATTGAGTATACAGTCTCGAAAACAAAAATTCTCCCTCAGATGATTAATGCCCATTCAGTTGGCTCAATTGAATTTTTATCTCGTGTTATCGGTGAAAAAACTCCAAATCCGATATTTGCTTACAATTCAGTTATAGAAAATGAAAAAATAATGCAAGGAAAGCTAAAACATATATCTAATAAAAAATTATCAGAGCTGGCGCAATCATACGATCCAATCCCGTTAAAAATAGAAACAAGAACAAGTATGTTTTTACGTAATCCATACGTTGTCGAACAGGCAAAACGCCTCGCTGAAGGAAAATGTCAAGACTGCGGGAATCCCGCACCATTCGTAAATAAGAGTACAAACGAGCTATTTTTAGAAGTTCATCATATAATACCATTATCTCAGGGCGGCAAAGATATACTAAAAAATGTCGTGGCTTTATGTCCAAACTGCCATAGAAAAAGGCACTATGGATAAATTAAATCATATGAGCGAAATCTAGGCAGTATCATGATTAGATACGTATCCATAACTTAAATCCTGAGGATTTCTCAAAACTTCGAGATTTTAAGGCTGGCAAATTCATAAAATCACTGAAAAAACACTGGAAAGGTATGCATTATGATTGATCGTATTACAGCAAATCCCAATATACTCGGAGGAAAACCAGTCATAAAAGGGACCCGGTTATCGGTAGAGTTTATATTAGAACTATTAGCATCCGGCATCTCTGAGGAAGAGATAATCGAAGATTATCAACATATTACCAGAGATGATATTCATGCTTGTCTCAGATATGCCGCCCATTCCTTTCGGAATGAGATCTATGTGGAATTTGAGCCTACCTCAGCATGAGGCTTCTCCAAGCCCGTCTTCTTACAGATGAAAATATCTCACCAAAAGTCGTTGAATATCTTCGCAACATAGGATTGGATGTTCTCGATACGAAAGAGCAAATATGGTACGGAACTGAAGATGAAGAACTGATAAACAGGGCCTATCGAGAACAAAGATTTATCCTCACCCATGATTCAGATTTTGGAACATTAGCTATTAATCAAGGAAAGCCATGTTACGGGATTCTCTATCTGCGACTAAGGAGCTTGAAGTCCACTAACGTGATTCACGTCTGTGAAAGGCTGTTTCATAAAGATATTGAAATCCATCCTTATACTATTTGGGTGATTGAAGACACGCGGGTACGCATTCGCTATCTTATGAAAAATGAACCATAGGCATTCAAAATAGATGGAGGTATTTTGGAAGCAACAGAGCTAAAAACTGTGACTGATTTGCTGCACTCAGCCGAAGAGCGGATTGAGCTAATCAACGGCGAGATCATCAAGCGCCCGATGGCGCGTTCCGAGCACGCGCTGATCCAGTCGAATATTGCTGATGAAGTTGCCTTATTCAAGCGCAAAGATGGCCTGGGTGGATGGTGGATCATGACCGAGATCAGCGTTAAATATAATGAACACCAATGTCCTTGCCACGATCTTGCAGGGTGGAGAAAGGAACGTGTACCGCATAGACCGACGGGAATCATGAATGTGATACCCGATTGGGTTTGCGAAATTACCTCGCCCAATCACGAAAGAAAAGATTTATTTCACAATTTCATACTATTGCAACGTAACAAGGTTCCTTATTACTGGGTGATTTCCCCAGAAGATAAGACGCTGATTGCTTATGAATTAGATAATGAAAAATATCATGTGACTTTTTCTATCGAATATGGGGCCGAATTAACCATTAAAAAAGCAAGAATACCGCCATTTGCAGAAACCGAGATTGATCTACAGTATATTTTCGGCGATGACTGATAAAAGGCTAAGGTGGTTTTTTCAAAAATCTCCAAATTCCAGTGATTGAGTTGAGGGCAGCGTTATGATGCGAGTCGGTTTGGTGGGTTGGCGCGGCATGGTGGGTTCCGTGCTGATGGATCGGATGCTGGCGGAAAATGATTTCGCCCAGATTGATCCGGTATTTTTCACGACTTCCAACGTGGGTGGCCGTGGCCCGGCCATTGGCAAAGACACGCCCGCGCTGAAGGACGCCAAATCCATTGCCGACTTGAAGGCGCTGGATACGATCATCACCTGTCAGGGCGGCGATTACAGCAACGAGATTTATCCGCAACTGCGGGCGGCAGGCTGGAAAGGCTACTGGATCGATGCCGCTTCGGCGCTGCGGATGAAGGACGATGCGGTCATCATTCTCGATCCGGTCAACCGCAACGTGATCGACGACGCACTAGAGCGGGGGGTGAAGGATTACATCGGCGGCAACTGCACGGTCAGCCTGATGCTGATGGGCCTGGGCGGACTGTTTGCGCACGGGCTGGTGGAATGGATGAGCGCCATGACCTATCAGGCGGCATCCGGCGCGGGCGCACAGAACATGCGCGAGCTGATCCAGCAGATGGGCGTGATTCACGGCGCGGTCGCCCATCGACTCAGTGAACCCGCTTCGGCGATTCTGGACATCGACCGCACGGTAGCGGACACCATCCGCTCCAGCGCCTTGCCGACCGCCCATTTCGGCGCACCGCTGGCCGGTAGCCTGATTCCGTGGATCGATAAGCAGTTGGAGAACGGTCAAAGTAAGGAAGAATGGAAAGGCCAGGCCGAAACCAACAAGATTTTGGGCCGCTCCGAGCAACCGATTCCCATTGATGGCATTTGCGTGCGCATCGGCGCGATGCGCTGCCACAGTCAGGCGTTGACCATCAAATTGACCAAAGACGCGCCGCTGGATGAAATCACCGAGATCATCGGTGCCGCCAACGACTGGGTGAAGGTCATTCCCAACGAGCGCGACCTTTCGATCCGCGAGCTGACGCCCACTGCGGTGACGGGGACGTTGAGCATTCCCGTGGGTCGGCTGCGCAAGCTCAACATGGGGCCGAGCTATCTCGCTGCGTTCACCTGCGGCGATCAGTTGTTGTGGGGGGCGGCGGAGCCGCTGCGGCGGATGTTGCGGATATTGTTGGAGATGTAAATCTCGCGTAAAAACAAGCTCCACGCCACGAAGAAGCTCCACGCAAGCCTTCATGCCGGGCTGGGTCGTCGGCTCTTGAGCGACGGCCTTCGCCAGCGGCGACGGTCAAGCTGATTGACCTTAAGCGAGATCATGACGATCTTGATGCACGTTCATCAATCCCACTACCGCGACTTCAAAGCTTTAGGAGTTACGCAGTTGGATCTGATGGAGTAAAAGGACGGAATGAATCCAGCGAAAGTGACCGATGAAGATTACATCCAGTTTTTGCTTGCGACG
>NZ_CBTJ020000038.1 GCF_001051235.1 Candidatus Competibacter denitrificans Run_A_D11
GCGCTCCTGCGCCACTTCGGTATCCAGCCAGAGCCGAACGTCCTGGCAGAGGGTCGGATGGTTCTCCTTCAGGGCCAGGACGTCATTCGCACCGGCGTCGATGATCGTTTGTGCAATGCTCTTCTGACAGCCCAGGGCATCGACAGACACCACGGCACCGTGCAAGTCGAGCAGGGCCAATAGGTCGGGAATCGCCGTGATCTCATTGGATTTCGCCGCCACCGCCTGTTGCGCCAACACCCAACGCGCCCGCCCGGCAAAGGCGCTGACCAGATGCACCGCCGGGTTTGCACCGTTCCGACGGCCGCGCACCGCCTTGCCATCGACGCAGACCGGTTCGTCGGTTAACCCCGGCAAGGCCGCCCGCGCCCACGTCGTAAAGGCCCTCTGGAAGGCCCCAGGATCAATCCGCCCCATCACATCGCTTAGCGTGTCGTGCGAAGGAATCCCGTTGGGCAACTCTAAAAATCCTCGCAACCACGCTTCCTTCTCCTCAGCAAACGCTTCCATCCCTACCCAATCCTCAACGCCGCTTAACACCGCGCACAACACAATCATCAAAATATCATGCAGTTTATGCAGCTTGTTTTGGGTCTCCCGGCGGGGATCAGGCAGGTCGGCTAAATACGGGCGCGGGTCCAGCAATTGAGGCAGCATCGGTTTTCTCCTGACAAGTGTTCCCTTCCCATATCCCTCTCACCTACCCCTTGTCAACTCCTTACATAGCGCGATTGCCCTGAATCGAATTTACAGTCTCTGGCAAAAGTGATCATGACGGCTCATACTTTTTAATTTGAGACCACAACCCACCAAAGCGGCTTCTCATGCAAGCAAAAAACCCCTTTGATACCAAGCTCGCCCTGCAAAAGCGCTTACCTGAAGGCATGAGGGCAGCACTCGTAGATGTTACCGACACCCTGGATTTTGCATGGGCAGCAGTGCAATCCGTCTTTGAAGGCCAAGCCACCCCAGAGCACGCTCTAAAAATCTGTGAGCTGATGCTGCTGGAGCGGGATCGGAATCTACGCGAAGATCGACGGGACTAAGGCAATCGCGGCACAGGTTCTCACCTTCGCAGCGCACGAAATCCTGGTCAAATGCCGGGCGATGCTGGATACCACAACCTGCGGAATGTTCTTCTGAATTCATATCGATACCTCTTGTTGATGTAATGCACTACCAACACCGCAAGCAGGCCAATCCCGTGTAAAACGTCTCAAAGCCAGCTTGCGCTCATCACGTCCCAGCCCGCAGCCGATCAGAACAGCGTTGCGCTCTTCCAACTTCGCCAACAAATCCAATTCGCCCGCCGACAGCCGCTCCCGATCTAGCCCCTGGAATTCGCCCGTCAGCGCCCAGTTGACCAGTTTCGCCTCGTTGATAAAGTGATGTTGTGCGCTAGGCTTGCCTTGCAATTGGCGGTGCAGTTGCAGCACCGCATTCATCACCTTGAAACTACTGGTCGCTTCGTGCCGCAAGCGTTTCCAGTCGTAGTGGGGGTGATACCCGGCAATCAAGGCGCGAATTTGCCGGTCGCACCAGATCGCAAAGCGGACATCCGGCCACCGCGCAAAATGAACGCCAAGATCAGGGTGGAACCAGGTGCCCCCGTTTCGGCCTCGCTTCGCTCTAATAAAATCCCCGACTTTCCGGGTATTTTCCCCATCGCACAAAGCGGCGATGTAGTCCTTGGTTTCGGCGTTCGCTAAGTAATGATCGACCCGCTTCCCGAAGCGTTCCGCTGCCACCGTTGCATTGAACCAACCCTCCTCGGTGAACGAGACGGGCATACCCTGATAATCCAACTGAATGAGCGAGTTAGCCATACGCCACCTGCCCTGTTACCGCGCCCTGTTGCCGTTCGCGCCAGATATGCCAGGCCCAACCCGACTTATAGCCACGCGCCCTGCCGATGGCCTGCAACTCCTCCAGGCTCCGCGCCCTGGCCACTTCGCGGCGACGTTCCCGCGCCACCGCCACCGCATCAATCGCCTCCAACTCTCCGGCTACCGTCGGTGGGGGTTCCTCTGTCGTGCGCGCCCACTCAAACACACAGCTACACTCTGGACAGGTCCGTGCGGCCAGCGGCAACAGCGCCCCGCAATCAACACAATCCTTCGTTAAATGGAGGTTCGTCGCCGACTTGTTCCGTGGCCGATTAGCCAACGACCACTGACCCGGCTCAGTCGGCAGACCATGCCGACGGGTATTCCCGGCATGATCCAAAATAGTCGCTCGCTGCTTGCCCGGATACGTCCGCAACACGCGGCCCATTTGCTGCATCGCCAGCGCATAACTGGCGGTCGGACGGAGCAAAATCGCCGCCGCCACAATCGGGATATCCGTGCCTTCGCTTACCACATTGCAACTGGCCAGCACTTGCAATTCCCCTCGGCCCAGATCGCGGATCATCGCATCGCGCCGATCATCCGGCGTCTTGCCATCCAGCATCGCCGCGCGATAACCCGCCTCCCGAAACTGGCGGGCCACATGCTCGGCATGTTCGACCGTCACACAAAACGCCAGTGCAGGCGCGCCATCGCAATGCCGCCGATAATGGGCCACAGCGTCGCCAGTCAACAGGGCCTTATCCATGACAGAGGCCAACTGGCCCAGGTTGTAATCCCCAGCCGTGACCTTCACCGAGCGCAAATCCACCTCTTGCCCGGCCGGCGGCGCATACACCACCGGCCGCGCCAGATACCCTGCCTCGATCAACTCCAACACACTTGGCCCTTCGACCAGCGCATCAAAATAACCCGCTGCGTCTTTGCCCAACCCTCGCCCATCCAGCCGACAAGGGGTTGCGGTCACACCCAGGAGTTTTGCTTTCGGAAATGCCTCGATAATCGCTCCCAGCCCGGAGCCGTTCACCGCGTGGTGCGCCTCATCAATAATGATGAGATCAAACTGGTATTTACCGGGATAAAGCCGCCGAGCCAGCGTCGCAATACTGGCCACCTGCACCGAGTGTTTTGTTTCGAAGGTATCGGGCAAGATGACCCCGTGACCGATGCCGAACACCGTCAGCATTCGGGAAATTTGCAGAATTAATTCGCGGCGATGGGCCAGAAACAGAATCCGTTTTCCTTTCGCATGAGCCAATTGAGCAATTTTCGCTGCAATCGCCGTTTTTCCACCGCCGGTTGGCAATATCATCAGCACGGCTTGCGATCCTGATAAGTACGATTGCTTAACGGCGGACATGAGGGCTTCCTGGTGCTTAAACAGGGATAGACCGGACATAGCGAACCTCTAGCGCCATGACCGTCGCTCACCAGCGGCCAAACCCGGTCGATACCGATACATCGCCTCTTCAATCGCCTCCAACTGCTCGCGTGGTGCGTCGGGTAGATGGTTTTTCCGCCACTGATCCAGCAGATCAGAAAATAGTTTTCGCTCACGTTCCGTGGTTAACGCGCTAGCGGTCATCTCCGACCTCCGGGAACGGCAACACGCTGATCGGCTCGGTCACGGCCACATCGGCCAGGCGCGAAACCCACTCTTTTGCCAGTTCGATCTCCACTTGCTCGATGGAAAGGCCGCGTTGCCGTGCGATCTGGCTCAAAACCACCCGTTCCGCATCCGTATATGCCTTTAGCTGATATCCGATAGGCATGGTCGCTCCAGGTAATTGAACGGTCGGAGTATCTCTTTAGCATCTTCTTATGCCGCCTTATCCGGAGCATCCTGATGGGCGTTCGCTGCCAGTTCCTCGGCTGCTTTTTCCAGCGCCAGGGCGCGCACAGCGGCCGCAAACGACAGCCCGCGCTCGATAGCCTGAGCACGGATCTTCAAAAACTCCTGCTCGTTAAATCGCACTGGAGACACGATGTCCCGCAACGACTCACGATTCATCAACACTGGCGTTTACCCTATGTCATGGCGCCGACGGCGACGCTATAGGCCAAGACCTCCACGCCGTCCCGCAGCAGCGAAGCGCGCGTAAAAATGCACGGCGAGTAATCGAGGTCTAAATCATGCTGTCGATAGGACACGGGGTTATCGAGTGCCTGGCATCGTTCGCAGCACTCCACGCCGTCAATATCCGGGTCAACCCAGTCCATCATGTACTCATGCTCTGGAAGAACGGTTTCGCAAATCGGCCATAGGAGGTCATCATCAAAGTCCCAAACATGAGCCATCGCACCGCTCACTGTCCTTTGCCATTTGGTCATCCAGTCACCTCCCCACCGCTCAACCGTTGGCATTCGGCACAACAGGCTGAAGGGTCAAACTCATGGGCCACCACGGTGAGTCCAGAATGGAATGCCGGCAGTACTCGGTCACACAGCGGCTCATCGAAATCCGGGTGGTCGTAAGACGGAACCCAAAGGTGAGCGGTCTCATCGGGACTGGCGGTTTTCCATGTGCTCATGGCGATGCCTCGCTGGCATTTAATCCCCCATCGGGCAACCGGCCATGGCGCTGGCTCACGACGGGCGGCGGTTTTGGGATTGGCCTCCCTGGATCACGCTTTCCACACCGGATGCAACGTTTTGGAACGTAGAGGGTGGCCCCATGAACCACGTAAGAAACCCCAGGCCGAGGCTCGAACCACCAGTCATGGCCCTTAAAGAAGCAAACCAGGCGCTCTAGCATAAAGTCGCCTCCGGCTCACTGGAGGCGCCGTTTTCGACGGTTTCGTCGATGTACTGGGCCAGCATGTCCAGGATGTCGGCATTGACCCAGTATTTCGCGCAGCGCAAATACGACGCAGCCAGCCGCAGGGCAGTCGGGTACATCTGAGTCTCAGCGCCACGGATAAACAGCCCGGTGTCGTCATTACCAAAGCGCACGGGGCCGGTTTCCACGGGTGGGGTCTGGGCTGGGAATTGACGAGGGGTCTTCACGCCGCCGCCTCCTGGCCCATGGATAGGGCGGGTTTGGCGTGGCAGTTCCCCTCTTTGGCAAGCGCCCAAAGGCGACCATTGCGCTTCCGATAAGCAGATGGATCGAAGATCAGCGCACCGTTGGTTAATTTTTCGAGGATGGCTGCTGTCGCGGGAGGTACGAGGTCTCCCCATTGAGAGACCGCAGACGGCGAAATACCGGCTGCTTCGGCTGTCGCGGTGGCGTTGCCGAAAAAGGCGATGGCATCACAGGTTTTCATGCCATAATTCTAAGTATACTTAAATTCTTATGTCAAGCTTACTAAAGTTAATTCCATGTAGCGTAGCTGCTATGGAACTACTAACGCTTGCGGAACGGATCACCTACGCGCGAGAACGGAAAGGCTGGCAAAAAATTGATCTTGCTAGAGCGGTCGGTGTATCAAGCGCGTCTGTCACCCAATGGGAACAGGGCCAAACCAAAGGGCTGAAGCCTGAAAATTTGGTCGCGGTAGCCCGCGCCTTGGAGGTATCAACAGACTGGCTAGGAGCCAAGAAAGGCCCGATGGAGCGTGGCGTCACCCTAGATATGGTTTCCCCGCGCGAAATGGCGTTCTTGCTTAATCTTCGCGGCCTTACCGACAAACAGCAAGACGAAGCGATGCGAGATGTTGAGGCAAAGAAACGGCAAAACGAAGAAATCTACGAAGCCTTAGCCCACACAAAGCGGACGTAATAGCCGTGGTGGAGTGGCATCGCGGTGGACGGTCTGGCGCAGGTGGCGGGTTACCAATTAATAAAAAGACAATAGGAGGGCAGATGATGGATCTTGAAACGACAAACTATATATTGAGACTTCAAGAAGCCATTCTCAGTCTACAAAAAGAGTCAGCCGCCCATGCGCGGCAATCGGTAGAGGTTTGGCGTGCGCTGAACCAACAGCTGGAGTTGGCCCGCACCCAAACGATGTATTACCAAGAGCTGCAAGCGCAGCTTAATCTGGTCCTTTTATTTGTGACAACAAAGCTATCAACAACCGAGCAATTTGCTGAATTCGTTGGGGATATTGTTGAGGCTAATGAAGTCTGCCCGGACCCGGCTGGAAAGAATTCGACCTACATGGCGGCCAAGGGGTTGTTAGAAGCCGGATTAAATCGGTATTTGCCAACCGGGACATCATCACCATCTTCGCCGAAATCTCGTCCTGATAACGTTGTATTGTTTCCCGCGCGGCCTGCCCATCCATTACCAACGCTTCCGCCCCAGCCTGAATCTCCTGATCCAACGCCGCAAGAAGACTAGCAATCTCACACGCTTTATCCAATTCATCACTCCAACAAAACGGCTAGCTTCCCAAATTCTACCCTACCCCGCCCTCGTGCGGGGTTTTTTATTAAGTTATTTTTAAGTATGCTTGATTTTATATTTTAAGTTTGATTAAATATACCTAACCCGCCACCCACCCCATAGGGAGCGGGCCATACCCCTGACATTCCCGCCCACCATGGGCGGGCTTTTTAGAAGCTTAAGGATAGGCGAGCTGGGCCGGGCGAGGAATGGCCAGGTTAGGCGGGGAGCGGTATGGCACGGCTGGGCATAGCAGGTCAAGGCAGGGCTAGGCAAGGCAAGGCAAGGCAAGGCAAGGCAAGGCAAGGCAAGGTTTCAATCGAACCGGAGAAACCGAATGAATCCGTTCAAAAAACTGACCGGCTTTAAGGAACAACCGACATGGTGAAAATAGACAAATGGAAACAACAGGTTATTAAAAACGCCTTACGGGAACTCGAAAACGACCACTCCCGAATGCAACGGCAACGAATCGAGCGTTGCCTAGCCGAATGGCGCACCGACACAGATCGAGAAACCACCATTATCGGCCAACCGAGCCGAGAAGCCATCCAGGAAAAAACCTTTCAAGAAATCCTAAACGAAATCAAAAAACGAGCAGATCGCATGAGCACGCTCGAATGTGGAGACCCCGCATGAAACCCATCCCCATCAACATCCACATCAAAAACACCCCCGCCTCCGCCATCCCGTTCAGCCTCCTCATCGCGCATCTCGCCGGAATAATCGGGATGACCCACTGGGCGCAAACCCCGACCCGCATAACGCTGCAAGTTGACCCCAGCACCCCCTACATCACAGTCGCCTGGGCCATCACCCGCATCGCTCGCCACCTGGGCGGCGCTGCCCGCTGGTCCGGCGCCCTAGGCGGTTTCCAGATCGACGCAGGAGCAAGCCAATGAACAACAACCCCCTAATCTCCCGCTACACCATCACTGACATCGACGGAAATCTGCTATTCGACTCGGAGCAATGGCCAACCCGCCAAAACACCCGCCCACCGCCTCGCCCAAAACGCCACCACCCACCACGGCGCATCCATCCCCTAGATGACGGCCATATCATCGACCGGCTAACTGTCCTCATTGCCGGCTGCCTGATCGTCATCGCAGAAAGCGCCGTCATTTACCTCCTAAGCCAACTCTATAGGGCGGTCGTGCGATGACCCCTGGCTGGTGGAACCCCAACCCGCACACGGCGCATCCGGTCTACCACTACGTCGGACTTGGAGAATTGCTTTGAGCAACGTTGATGTAATGAGCTGTGACGCATTAGTGGCCGAACTAAACCGGAAATACGAGCGCTGGAATCTTTATCGCACCAAAGTGGGTTTTGCGATTACGTTGCACAACAACAAATATGTAGTGGATGCCTATACCGCAGATGACCCACTGCTGAGCGAGTGCCTGAGAAAGGCCGTGGCTATCGTCCCAATCCCGCGTATCCCGCTACGCCCGCCAACAAATCCAGTATTTGAGGCGTTCCACCACCATGGAAAGCAATGGATCGTGCTCGATAAGGCCCGCTATTACGATCCTGTCTATTGCCTCTCAAAAAGAGAAGCCGAAGCCAAGGTGCCGGAACTGCTGGCCATGGCGCAAAAGTGGAACTCAGAATGGGATAAGAGATATCTGCACCTCGTGCAAAACGGACGGCACGGGGTTGATTTCCTTTTTACAAATGACCCGGAGGTTAAACAATCTTAACTAGAGGAAGAAATAAACACGAAAGTGGCGATGACAGCCAAGCAAGCCCACACCTACAACCTGCTCGCCCAATACGGACCAGCAACCGTGCTCCAACTCGCACGACTCGAACTCGCCAATACGCCAAACCCAACCCCACGAATGCTCTCCAAAAAAAGAGCAATTGTCCTGGATAAACTCCACCGGCTACGCGGCAAAAAACGGGTACGGCTCATTGCAGGTAGCCGCTGGGAAATCGGGTCCACCGAGCAGATCCCCGACACGAGCGATTTTGTCCCAGAACAAGACTGGCAGGCCGAGCACCAAGCCTGGGTTGCCAGCGTACAACAAGCCAAAACCCACCGACAGCAAGCCGGCCAATGGCAGGCTGGGTCGTGAACTTATCCGAGAACCAGAATGGGCGATAAATCAAGCATCGAATGGACGGACGCGACCTGGAATCCCATAACCGGATGCACAAAAGTATCGGCGGGGTGCAAACACTGCTACGCCGAACGGGACTGGGCGCGACTATCGGCCAATCCGAAAACCGTCTACTACGGCCGACCGTTTACCACTGTCCAATACCACCACGAACGACTCGGCCAACCGCTCCAGTGGAAAAAGCCCAGGCGAATCTTCGTCAATAGCATGAGTGACCTATTCCATAATGAGGTTAATTTAGCTGAGATTTCCAGGGTCTTCTATGTGATGCAAACCGCCGACTGGCACCAATACCAGATCCTCACCAAGCGCGCCAAACGGATGCGGTACGCCATCACCGCCCTGCTGGACCATAGCCTTATCAAAACGCCACCAGCGCATTTGTGGCTCGGTGTCTCTGTTGAAGATCAGGACACCGCAAACGAACGCATCCAGGACTTACTACACACCCCAGCCACCGTCAGATTTTTAAGCATTGAGCCTCTACTAGGACCGGTCAAGCTCCCATGGTTATTAGACGAAACCGGACGTCGCCAGATCGGCGCGCAGCCAGGCATTCGCTGGGTGATTGTTGGCGGTGAGTCCGGGCCAAACGCCAGACCTATGGACCCCGACTGGGCGCGCAGTCTTCGCGACCAATGCAAAGCGGCGGGAGTTGCGTTTTTTATGAAACAAATGGCCCGCAAGACCCCGATCCCAGATGACCTGATGATCAGACAATGGCCAGAGGTCGTAAGAGTGGATGAGTCATGATCGATACGTTGCTATGCGATTTAAAGGAAACTGCTCGACAGCTTGGTAATATCAGTGTGCGCACAGTCTATCGGATGATCGAAAACAAAGAATTATCAACGGTCCCGGTGGGGCGTCGGGTCATGGTCACCGCCGCCAGCCTCCATCGCTGGGTCGAACAACACGCTGATAATGCCTATGCTAATGACAGCGTTGGGCCATCTGCCACGGATAACGGAATATGCAAAAAGCAAAACCAAATAACCGAAAAGACCAAGACGGGCTATACCGACGCGATGACTCGCCGTACTGGTGGGCCAGTTTTGCCGACGCAAGCGGCCGCAGAACTCGCCGTAGTACTCAAACTACCGACCGCAAAGACGCAGAAGCGCTGCTTGCAAAATGGCGGCTTGCCGCCTACCAGCAGAAGCACTGGGATAAACCGCCGACGCACACCTTCGACGAATTGATCCTAGCCTATCTCGCTGAAACGAAAGATAAAAAGCGGAGCGCAGAGCGAAATTACTACAGCGCAAAACAACTATACCCCGTATTCACGGGGATCGAATTATCGCAGTTGACGCCATCGACCATTAGGGACTACATCAAAAGTCGCCAAGCGCTAAATGCGCAACCAAGCACGATTAATAAGGAATTGCGCTTGCTATCTGCCGCGCTGAACTATGCGGGTAGAGAATGGGGATGGGCAATCCAAAATCCGGTTAGCGGCAGAACCTTAAAGGAGCCAGAAGGCCGTGTCCGGTGGCTCTCTATTGATGAGACTGACTTACTTATGGCCGCTGCGGAGTCGGAACCCAAGGCAGCCGCGCATTTACCCGCTTTTATCCAATTAGCCTTGCATACGGGTATGCGGAAGGGAGAACTACTAGGCTTGGAATGGGATCGTGTTAATTTTGCAACTGGCTTGATTTTGCTAAGGGCGCCGCACACCAAAAATGAAAAGCGGCGCAGTATCCCCATCAACAACACGGCTCGCGCCGCGTTGATCCAAAGAGCGCGCTACAGGGCGACCCATTGTCCCGACTCGCCGTGGGTCTTCTGTCATGCCGGAGGCCAGCGCATTACCAGCCTTCGTCGATCCTTCGATAGCGCCTGTCGTCGTGCAGGAATTGTGGATTTCCACATCCACGACCTGCGCCATACCTGTGCCGCACGGTTAGTAAGCGCGAATGTCCCTTTGATGGAAGTACGAGATTTACTGGGGCATTCCAGCATAACGATGACCGAGCGCTACGCTCATCTAGCCCCAGAAAACGTGCGAGCGGCAGTGGCTGTTTTAGATAACGTGTCACGATATGGTCACGCGCACATTAATGAGGTTAATGCAAAAACCAGATAAGTATTTGAATCGATTGGTCGGGGTGACAGGATTTGAACCTGCGACTTCTGCCTCCCGAAGGCAGCGCTCTACCAGGCTGAGCTACACCCCGACAGGGGAGTGATTAATAACGGCGATTGACCGCGAATTGCGCCAGACCGATCAGTGCGTCTCTAGCTGGAGACTCCGGGAGCCTCGGTAGGCTGGTGATGGCCAGTTCGGCCTCTTTCGCGGCAAGACACGAAGTATAGTCCAGTGCTCCAGTTGACTCAATAGTGCGGGTCACCAAGTCAATCTGCTGCAATCCGCCTTGCTCGATGGCATTACGAATGATCTGAGCTTCTTCGGGCGAGCCGTGGCGCATGGCGTGGATCAGCGGCAAGGTGGGTTTGCCTTCGGCTAGGTCGTCGCCGATGTTTTTGCCCAGTTCCGCGCTGGAGGCGTTGTAATCCAGTACATCGTCAATGAGCTGGAAAGCGGTACCCAGATGCAAGCCGTAGCGGGCCATCGCCAATTCATCCTCAAGGGGCAGTCCGGTCAACACCGCGCCAAGTTGCGCCGCCGCCTCGAACAGCTTGGCGGTTTTGCAGTGAATCACCGCCATGTAGCGTTCTTCCGTTGTATCGGGATCATGGCAGTTGAGCAACTGCATGACCTCGCCCTCGGCAATGGTGTTGGTGGTATCAGCCATGATTTCCATGACGCGCATACTGCCGATACTGACCATCATTTGAAATGCGCGGGAGTACAGGAAATCGCCTACCAGAACACTGGCTTGGTTGCCCCAAATCGCGTTTGCGGTTTCCCGCCCGCGCCGCAAGCCCGATTCATCGACTACATCATCGTGTAACAGCGTAGCGGTGTGGATAAATTCAATAATCGCGGCGGCGTCGATGTGCTGTTGCCCGGTATAGCCGCAAGCCTGGGCCGCCAGCAGAACAGTGACCGGGCGTAGCCGCTTGCCGCCACCCTCGATGATGTATGCCGATAATTGGTTGATCAATACCACATCGGAATGCAACTGATGGCGGATCAAGGCATTGACCGCTTGCAAATCGTCCGCAATGGGCGCGCGGATGTGTTCGATAGTCATGGGGGATGGTGGCTTGGCAGAAAATCGTCGCCCATGCTACGGATTGGCTGCCACAGGGTCAAGGCGACCGCCTAAGCCTTCCTGACGACTGGAATTTGTTTGACCTGGGCCGAGCACACAGCTAGAATCTCACCCCTTTAGTCGGGACGGCCGAAGTCGTTTTGGAGAATTGATCAATGTATGCTGTCATCAAAACCGGGGGCAAACAATACCGGGTGGCCGAGGGTCAGACCCTCAAAATCGAAAAGCTTGATGCCGAGGAAGGCGCCGCCGTGGAATTCGACACGGTATTGATGATCGCCGACGGTGACCAAATTAAAGTCGGTTCGCCTTACATTGACGGTGCGCGTGTGAGCGCCACGGTAAAATCCCAAGGCCGTGGTCCGAAGGTTCTGATCGTCAAATTCCGACGCCGCAAGCATTATCGCAAAACGCAGGGTCACCGGCAGAGTTTTACCGAAGTGCGCATCGGCGGTATCCGTTCATCGGGCGCCGCTTCGACTGCGCAAAATGTCGCTGTACCGACCTTGCAAAAAACCGATACGGCCCCAGCGCAAGAGGATTGAAATATGGCACACAAAAAAGCGGGCGGTAGTAGCCGCAACGGTCGTGACTCGCAAGCGCAGCGCTTGGGCGTCAAATTGTTCGGTGGCCAATTGGCGGTACCGGGCAACATCATCGTTCGGCAGTGCGGTACTAAATTCCATCCAGGCGCGAATGTCGGTTGTGGTAAGGATTACACCCTGTACGCCAAGGTCGAAGGCCATGTGACCTTCGAGACCAAAGGGCAGTTCAACCGCAAGTACGTGAGCGTCTACCCTGCGCAGTGAGCGGTGACTCCTGGCGCGATGAAAGCCCCAGATGGGGCTTTTCTTTTGGGTCAAATTCGAGGGACGCACCATGAAATTCGTCGATGAAGTGACCATCCGGGTCGAGGCCGGCGACGGCGGCAACGGTTGTGTCAGCTTCCGGCGCGAGAAATATATCCCCTTCGGTGGGCCTGATGGCGGTGATGGCGGTGATGGCGGCAGCATCTACCTCCAGGCTGATGCCGAACTCAATACCTTGGCTGATTATCGCTATACCCGGCTGTTCCGGGCTGAGCATGGTAAGAAAGGCATGGGGGCCAATTGCACCGGCCGCAGTGGGGCCGATCTGGAGATCGTCGTTCCAGTTGGGACACTAGCCCATGATGTCGAAACTGGCGAATTGATCGGTGATCTGGTCGAATCCGGCCAGCGATTGCTGGTAGCACGCGGCGGCTTTCACGGCCTTGGCAATACCCGTTACAAAAGCAGTACCAATCGCGCCCCGCGCCAGGCCAAGCCGGGCACACCGGGTGAAGCGCGGGATATTCGACTGGAATTGAAAGTCATCGCCGATGTCGGGTTGCTGGGAATGCCGAACGCCGGCAAATCCACTTTAATCCGCGCCGTGTCCGCCGCTCGGCCCAAGGTCGCCGATTACCCCTTTACCACCCTGCACCCCAATTTAGGCGTGGTTCGGGTTGGGCCGTTGCGCAGCTTCGTCATAGCCGATATACCGGGCTTGATTGAAGGCGCGGCCGAAGGCGCGGGATTAGGCATCCAGTTTTTACGCCATTTATCCCGTACCCGATTATTGTTGCACCTGATTGATGTTTCGCCCCACAGCGACAGCGGCGACCCGGTGCAAGACACGCGGGTGATCCTCAAGGAATTGAAGCGCTACAGCCCCGAACTGGCAAATCGGGAACGCTGGCTGGTCCTGAATAAACTGGATTTGGTGCCGGAAGCAGAGCGCAAGCCGTTGGTTGCCAAGATTCGCCGTTCGCTGCGCTGGCGCGGTCCACAGTTCACGATTTCCGCGTTATCAGGCGAGGGGACGGAGGCGTTAATGCAAGCGGTCATGGAGCGGCTGGAAGCACTCCAGCAAGAACAGGCAGCGACGGTGGAGCAGGGCATAGCATCCACAGCCAACAATGAGGCGGACGATGTTTAGCAAGAGCCGCGAACAACTGGGGGCGGCCCAGCGCTGGGTGGTCAAGATCGGTAGTGCCATGATCACCAACGACGGCCAGGGATTGGACAATTTTTCCATCGACGCCTGGGTGGCACAGATGGCAGAGCTGCATCAAACCGGTCGTGAAGTGCTGCTCGTGACCTCCGGGGCTGTAGCGGAGGGAATGCGACGTTTGGGTTGGTCACAACGGCCAACCGCGCTGGCCGATCTTCAGGCAGCGGCGGCGGTCGGGCAGATGGGCTTGGTACAAGCGTGGGAATCGGCCTTTGCCCATCACCACATTCAAACCGCCCAGATTCTGCTGACGCACGAGGACGCCGCCGACCGCCAGCGCTATCTCAATGTCCGCAACACCTTGCGGACGTTGTTGCGGCTGCGGGTGGTGCCGGTCATCAACGAAAACGACACCGTGGCGTTCGAGGAAATTCGTTTCGGCGACAATGACACTTTAGGTGCGTTGGTCGCCAATCTGGTCGAAGCGGAACTGTATGTGATCCTCACCGACCAGCAGGGTTTGTACGACAAAAATCCGCGCCAATTTCCCGATGCGCGCTTCATCTCGGAAGGCAAGGCCGGCGATCCGGCGCTGGAAGCCATGGCGAGCGGCGCCGGTAGTTTGGGCAGCGGCGGCATGGTAACCAAATTGCACGCGGCGACCAAAGCGGCGAGTTCCGGGGCGTTTACCTTGTTGGCTTGGGGACGCGAACCGGACGTATTGCGTCGGGTGGCAGTCGGCGAGAACCTGGGAACCTTACTACGACCCCACCAAAGCCCGCTGGCAGCACGCAAACAATGGCTGGCGGTGCAATTACAGGTCAAGGGCCGACTGTGGCTGGACGGTGGCGCGGTGCGCGCGTTGCGCGCCGATGGCAAAAGTTTACTGCCAGTGGGCGTGACGGCGGTGGAAGGTCGGTTCGACCGTGGCGATCTGGTGGCTTGTTTGGACCCGGCCGGGGATGAGATCGCGCGCGGGCTGGTGAATTACGGTACAGATCAAGCCTTGCTGTTGATCGGTAAAACAACCCGCCGGATCGAGGCATCTATCGGCCCTATCGACGAACCAGCATTGATTCATCGCGATAATCTGGTCTTGGTCGCGGCTGAGCAGCACACAGCATAAGCTTTTCTTGAAACCAGCAATGAAAAGGCCGCAGATGCGGCCTTTTTGCTGTGCGCTATAGGCTGTCGCCGAAATCTTGCTGGAAACGTGCGAGCAGCTTTTCCTGCCAACCGGATATCGGTTTCAGACGGCCGTAGAAGAACCGCAAAATCTCTGGTTCTTCGATGAATTCCAGGCCACCCACCAGCCCACGGTTTTCGTGCAGCCAGGTGATCCGGTCGATGGCATATTTGACCTGGGACAGCGTAAAGACCCGGCGCGGCAGCGCGAGGCGCAACAACTCCATGTTGGCAAAGACTTCATTGCCATCGGGATCGCGCTGTTCGGACAGGGTGCCGCGTTCCATACCCCGGATGCCGCTGGCGATGTAGAGGGCTGAGGCCAACGCCCCGGCCGGATATTGGCTTTGCGGCACATGGCGAAGGAATTCCATGGCGTTGAGATGGCAACCGAGGCCGCCGGCAGGCGTGATCACCGGAATGCCCCGTTTGACCAATTCATCCACCATGTAGCGGATGAATTGCGGCCCCTGGTTGATCATGTCCTCATCCATGGTTTCTTCAAGGCCGACCGTCAGTGCCTCCATTTCCCGAACTGACATGCCGCCGTAGGTCAAAAAGCCTTCGTAGAGCGGGACTAACCCGCGCATCTTGCGATACAGCTCCTCGGTCTTGAGGCAAATACCGCCCCCCCTGGCGCAGCCGAGCTTGCGGGCGGAAAAATAGATGATGTCACACAGTGCTGCCATTTGCCGGGTGATCTCCCGAATGCTCAAGCTCTTGCAGCGTTCCTCACGTTCCTTGATGAAGTACAGATTATCGGCCAGCAAGCTAGCGTCCAGCACAAGGAGGAGATTGTATCGGTCGCACACCTGGCGGATGTCGGCGAGGTTTTGCAAAGAGAAAGGCTGACCACCGATCAAATTAGTGCCGGCTTCCATGCGCACAAAGGCGATTTTGTCGCGGCCATGCTGTTCGACCAAAGCCGTCAATTTGCCGATGTCCATGTTGCCCTTGAACGGGTGTTCACTGGTGACCTCCAGCCCGGCATCGGTGATGATTTCCTCGACGCTACCGCCGTTCAGGGTAATGTGTGCTTTGGTGGTGGTGAAATGGTAATTCATGGGCACGATCATGCCCGCCTTGACCAGCACCTGGGACAGGATGTTTTCAGCGGCACGGCCCTGATGCGTGGGCAGGAAATAGTGGAGGCCAAAGATTTCCCGCAGTTTGGTTTCCAGCCGATTGTAGGTTTCGCTGCCGGCATAGCTGTCGTCCGCCACCAGCATGGCCGCTTGCTGCTGATCGCTCATGGCATTAACGCCACTGTCGGTCAGCATGTCCATGAACACGTCCCGGTTTTGTAGCAGGAAGGTGTTATTGCCTGCCTCGGTGATCGCTTTTAGCCGGTAATCCACTGGCGGCAGGTTCAGTTTCTGAACGATGCGCACCTTGTGCATTTCCAGGGGAACATCTTCTCCACTAAAGAATTTTACCGTTGACATGGTGCGATTGGGCCTTTTTATTTTGAGATTAATGGGAGGTATAGATTAAAAGCGGACTATCACGCAGTCATGGTTTGACCTAATGCTCTTGACTACCGAAAACATGGTGCCCCGAACAGGAATTGAACCTGTGACCTCACCCTTAGGAGCGCTATTTTGGGGTGAATAACTGCCTATCGTGGCAAATGATAGTGTATCATAAGCCTTTGTTATTAACAGCTTTTCCGCTTTTCGTTTATTCGCTATCGTTCGCTATGATACGCTGTTTTATTGTCACGATGCACTTACCTCTTACCCCCCTTACCACCCATCAGTTTGAGCTAATCTTCTGGACTGTGTGAACTAAGGCATGAGGCGAAGCGGATGGGAACGGTGCGGAGGTTGGCGGAGGAA
>NZ_CBTJ020000039.1 GCF_001051235.1 Candidatus Competibacter denitrificans Run_A_D11
GGTGGTGGCTGAAAGCCCAGGTCGCCCATGAGCTGGCGGACCCGTTCACGTCCGATCGGTCGGTGCTGTTGGCGCAGGGCGTGATAGAGCCGACGATACCCGTAGTCGGTTCCGACGCCGCCACCACTTGGACCCAAGCCCGCGCGCGCCCGTGAGCCGTTGCCCGCTGGCGTCGCTGCGGACGATCCCGCCGATCATCCCGTAGCCGCCAACACGGTTGGCCCATCACGCGCATGAATCCTTTCAGCGCGAGTCGGGCTGCATACGGACGATAAAGCTGCGCCAGGGTGTCCATCTTCAAAACCGGGAGACTTTTTTTAAAATCTCGATCTCCAGCGCCTTCTCGCCCAGCAGTTTCTTCAGTTGGCTATTCTCCGCGTCCAGCCGCTGATCCGCCGTCTGCGCCTTCGCCCCGTTTAGCCCCTGACGACCCGCCGCTAGAAATTGCTCTTTCCACCGATGAATCTGATTCTCGTTCACCCCGTGCTGGCGAGACACCTCCGCGACGCTCTGGCGCTCGCTTAACACCGCTAACACGATCCCCAATTTTTCTTCAACAGTCCAACTTTGACGTTGCTTGCCCATCCTGTCCTCCACAAAAGTCTCTTCAGTTTGACTTCTGATGGAAGAAATTTCTGGGGCATTACCGCTAACAGCCGATAGGCCCCTTGCGTCTCCGCCCAGCCACCACAGGCCATCGGAATACTCGCCCCAGGCTGCGCCCCCAACCGTTCCGCTACCTGCACCAACCGTCGGCTCAGCCGAGCATCCCCCAATCTCGCACCCCCCAATTCCGCCGCCCAACTCACTAACGTCCCCTCCGTCATCTCATTCGCCTCGTGTCGTTTCATCTATCCCCTCCATGCGCCCACTACTCCGTGAAATCAAGATGTGTGGAATCGACAGCCATTGAGAGCGGGTGAGACACTTGATTGTGCTGGTCACCAGCGCAGATCGGATTCCAGCCGGGTGACGATTTCTGGCCGACCGGCAATAAATACGCTAACAAGGCGCTCACGCAGGTGCCAACCAGCTCAAGCTCCGCGCCTGGCTGTTTGATGGCCCGAAAGATCAATCCTTCGATGAAAGATTGCAGCGCGAATACCCGCTCGGCCACTTCCGCCGGATTCAGCGTATAACCCGCGTGCTGCCAAGTCTCCAGCAACCAATTACCGAGTTCAGCACGAATACGATCATCCGCGAGACGCAATGCTTCGGCAACCTGCGGCTCGCGTGTCGCCAAGGCGGCAATTTCCAAAAAAATCCCAGGCTCCAGGCCGCTTGCCTCATGATCCCGCCAGTTGATGAACCGCTGCTCGATTCGGGCCTTGATCTGCTCAATACCGGCCGGTAACTGTCGGATATCCGCTTGCACCTCATCCAGATGCTGCGCAATGATGGCCAAGATAATCGCGTTTTTGCTCTGAAAATAACGGTAGATCAGGCCCGCACTCATGCCGGCCGTTTGCGCGATGCTGGCCATGTTCGCGGCATGGAAGCCACTTTCGACGAAGCATTTCCGAGCAGACGCGAGAATTTTCTCGCACTGTGCCTCGCAGTGCGCTTCCGCTTTGGATTTTTGCGAAGTAGCGCTCATCCATCCCCCTCGGTCCAACCGCCACCCAGCACCTTATACAACGTAACCCGATTGATCTGAGCGGCCAGATACGTGGCAAGCAGCGCCTGCTGCGCGCCGTAAAGGGTGCGTTGGGCGTCGAGTAACACCAGATAGCTATCTCGGCCGGCCTGATAACGGAGACGGGATAGCTGTTCGGCACGAGTAGCCGCATCGACCAATGCGGTCTGCGCATCGTATTGCCGCACCAGCGTACCCGCTGAGGCTAAGGCGTCCGTTACCTCACGGAAACCGGTTTGAATGGCCTTTTCATACTGGGCCAGCGCGATATCCCGGTCGGCCACAGCATTGGCCATATTCGCTTCCAGGCGTCCCGCTTGAAAGATTGGTACGGTAACTTTGGGGATGAAACTCCACATCCAGGAACCTTTGCCGAACAGATCAAATAGTTCGGTACTGGCCGATCCGACACTGCCGGTGAGGCTGATGGATGGAAAGTAGGCGGCGCGGGCCGCACCAATGTTGGCGTTGGCCGCTCGCAACCGATGTTCCGCCGCTTGGATGTCGGGGCGACGCAACAACGTTTCCGAGGGCAAGCCAGGCGGCGGCGCGACAAATCCGGCTATCGGATCATCCGGTCGAACCGGCAATACCGCCGGTTCGACCGGGGCGCCAACCAGCAGGATCAGCGCATTGATATCGCGCAGGATTTGCCCGTCATACCGCGCCACATCGACCCGCGCCGATTCGACTTGGGTATGGATTTGCTCGACATCCAGCCCGGATACCGCGCCCAGGCTGAAACGCTTTTCAATCAGGCTCGCCGATTCCTGATAGTTTTTCAGCTTGGCCTGACTGAGCCGGGATAACTCCTGGTCGATAGCCAGCGTCAGGTAGAGAGTGGCGATGTCCGCGACCAGGACGATCTCCGCGCTGCGGCGGGTGGCTTCCTGGGCGAAATACTGTTGCAAGGCGATGTCGGTTAGAGTGCGCGCCCGGCCGAATAGATCTAGCTCAAAGCCGGTGACGCCGACCGTGGCGCTGTATTGGTTGCTGGACGGCACTTCGCCGCCGATGTGCTCCGACCCCACGCTGCCGCCGACCCAGGGCCACTGGCCAGCGCGCTGGCTGCGGTACTGCGCACGCGCTTTGTCGATGTTCAGGATCGCAACCCGCAAATCACGGTTATTGGCGAGCGAACGGGCGATGAGCGTCTGGAGTTTGGGATCGTGAAAGAACTCGCGCCAGCCGATGTCGGGCGCGGCCCGCGCTGGCAAGCCGGTTTCCTCGACGGACACCGGCCACTGCGTTGGCACGGCGGGATCGGGGAGCGGCGGCGCGGGCGGTTCGAGGGCGACACAGCCAGCGGTCAAGGCCGTCATGGCCAGTGCAAGCACTTTCTGTTTGAGCTTAGCCATGCGCTTGCACTCCTGCGGCGGCCAATTCCGACGATCCAGCGACGGCGGTTTGATCCGGCTTTTTACGGCCACCAAACAACCGCTGAATCATCAGAAAGAACAGCGGCGTGAAGAACATCCCCAGGAAAGTGCCCACCGCCATGCCGCCGAGTACGCCGGTGCCGATAGCGCGCTGGGTGCCGGAACCCGCCCCGACTGCAATCGCCAGCGGCAACACCCCCAGACCGAAGGCCAGTGAGGTCATCACGATGGGCCGCATCCGGTCGCGCACCGCATTCATGATCGAGGTGATCAAATCCAGGCCGCTTTCCAGATTGGCCTTGGCGAACTCGATAATGAGAATAGCGTTTTTACTGGTCAGGCCGACCGTAGTCAGCATGGCGACCTGAAAGTAGACATCGCGCTCCATGCCGCGCAGCCAGGTCGCCAGCACCGCGCCCAACACGCCGAGCGGGGCCACCATCAACACCGCCGTCGGAATCGACCAGCTTTCATACAATGCCGCCAAACACAGGAACACCACCAGCAACGACAACGCATACAGCAGCGGTGCTTGCGCCCCGGCTGCCCGCTCTTGATAGGACACGCCGGTCCATTCAATGCCGATGCCCGGCGGCAACTGCGCCACCAACCGCTCCACTTCGGCCATCGCCTCGCCGGTGCTGACACCGGGTTGGGCTTCACCGTTGATCTCCATCGCCGAGACGCCGTTATAGCGTTCCAGCCGGGGCGAGCCGTAGCTCCAGCGCGTGGTGGCAATCGACGACACCGGGGTCATTTCGCCTTTGTTATTGCGCACCGACCAGCGGTCGAAATCCTCCGGCGTCATGCGAAACGGCGCATCGCTTTGCAGATACACCCGCTTGACCCGACCCCGGTCGAGATAATCGTCGATGTAGCTGCCGCCCCAAGCGGTGGCCAGCGTGGCGTTGATGTCGGCCATCGATAAACCCAGTGCGGCAGCTTTCTGAATATCGACATCAACCCGCAGTTGCGGTGTGTCTTCCATACCGTTGGGGCGCACGTTCAGCAGCAGCTTGTTTTGCGCCGCCGCACCCAGCAATTGATTACGCGCTCCTAACAACGCGGTATGGCCCAGGCCAATGTTATCCTTGAGAAAGAAGGCATAGCCGTTGGCGCGGCCTAACTCCGGCACCGGCGGCGGCGGAAAGGCAAAGGCGCGGGCATCCTTGAACTGCATCAGCGCCCCCATCGCCCGAACGGCCACCGCGCCCGCACTCAATGCAGGCGACGTGCGTTCCGACCAGTCCTTGAGTTTGACGAAGGCCAGGCCGGTATTCTGGCCTGAACCGGCGAAGCTGAACCCCTGAATGCCGAATAGCGATTCGACCGCCTGGGTTTCCTTCTCCAGAAAATACTTTTCCACCTGGGCGATAGAGGCCAGCGTGCGCTGCTGGGTCGCGCCCGGCGGGGTCTGGATCAGCGCAAACAGAATGCCCTGATCTTCCGCTGGCAAGAACGCGCTGGGCAGCCGCAGGAACAACAGAATCATCGCCGCCACCAGCGCCAAAAACACCAGCACGAAGCGAATCGGTCGGGCCAAAATCCCGCGCACCCCGCCCTGATAGAGTAAGCCGCTGTAGTCAAACGCCCGGTTGAACCAACCAAAAAAGCCACGGGCGCCGTGATGCTCGCCCTTGTGCAGCGGTATGAGCATGGTCGCGCACAGCGCCGGTGTGAGCACGATAGCGACCAGCACCGACAAGCCCATCGCGGCCACGATGGTGCCGGAGAACTGGCGATAAATGACGCCGGTGGCCCCGCCGAGAAAGGTCATCGGCACGAACACCGCCGACAGCACCAAACCGATGCCGACCAGTGCCCCGGTGATCTGATCCATCGACTTGTGCGCCGCTTCCCGCGGTGACAGCCCCTCCTCGCTCATCAGCCGTTCGACGTTTTCCACCACCACGATGGCGTCATCGACCAGCAGACCGATGGCCAGCACCATCGCAAACATGGTCAGCATGTTGATGGAAAAGCCCAGCACCGACAGGATGCCGAAAGTACCGAGCAGCACCACCGGCACCGCGATGGTCGGGATGATCGTGGCCCGAAAATTCTGGAGGAACAGATACATCACCAGAAACACCAGCAGCACCGCTTCCCCCAGCGTCTCGACCACGCTCTTGATCGAGGCCCGCACAAACGGCGTGGTATCGAACGGCACTGCGGTGGTCAGACCGGCCGGGAAATTCGGCTGGAATTCCTTAAGCTTCGCCTCCACCGCCCGCGCCGTGGTCAGCGCATTGGCCCCGGTCGCCAGCGACACCCCGACGCCAGCCGCCGGTTTGCCGTTGAAACGGGAAATCACTTCATAGGTTTCGCTGCCAACCTCCACCCGCGCAATGTCGCCCAGTTTCAGCAACGAGCCATCGCTGGTACTGCGTACCACGATCTCGCGGAACTGTTCCGGCGTTTCCAGCCGTTGATTGGCCATGATGGTGGCATTCAGTTGCTGGCCGGGCACCGCAGGCGCACCGCCCAGTTGGCCGACGGTGACTTGTGCGTTCTGCGCCCGAATCGCCGCGATCACCTCGCTGGTGGTCAGGCGATAGGTGTCGAGCTTGTTCGGGTCCAACCAAATCCGCATCGCGTATTTAGCGCCGAACACCTGAATCTGGCCGACGCCTTCGACCCGGCTCAACGGATCGACCAGATTGGTGGCCACGTAGTCGGAGATGTCATCGCGCGACATGTGCCCATCCTGCGAGATGAAACCGACCACCATCAAAAAGGAGGTGGACGCCTTGGTCACGGTCACGCCCTGGCGCTGCACTTCCTGCGGCAGCAACGGCATGGCGACTTGCAGCTTGTTCTGTACCTGCACCTGGGCAATGTCGGGATTGGTGCCGTTTTGGAAACTGAGATTAAGCGTCGCCTGGCCGTTGGCCTGGCTGGTGGCGGACATGTAAAGCAAACCATCCAGACCCTTCATGCTCTGCTCAATGATCTGGGTCACCGAATCCTCGACCACGGTGGCCGACGCACCCGGATAATTGGCGTTGATCTGAATCTGCGGCGGCGCGATGGTGGGGTAGCGCTCGATGCCCAGGCGGGTGATCGACAGCCCACCCGCCACCATGATCAGAATGGCGATCACCCAGGCGAAGATCGGTCGGTCGATGAAGAAATGCGCCATGCGCCGGATTCCTTATTGCGGTGGCCCAGCGGGCTTGGGCGGCATGATCAGCGGCGTGTTCGCCACCGGCGGCGGCCCGGCTTCGGTCGCTTGAACCGGCATATCGGGCTTGACCTTCATCACCCCTTCGACGATGACCCGATCCCCGGCTTTCAGACCCTCCTCCACCAGCCATTTGTCGCCAAGCGCGCGACTGACCTTGACCGGACGGACTTCCACCTTACCTTCGGCATTGACAATCAGAGCGGACGCATTGCCTTTCGGATCGCGGGTGACGCCTTGCTGCGGCGCCAGCAGCGCGTTATCCCGCCGACCGGTGCTGACCACGGCGCGCACGTACATACCGGGCAACAGAAGATCATTGGGATTGGGCACGATGACTCGAATGGCCGTACTGCCGGTGGAGGGATCGACCGTTACTTCCGAGAAGGCCAACCGGCCCCGTTGCGCATACTTGGCCCCGTCCTCCAGCAAAATCGTCACTGGCAGATTCGTGGTGCTGGCGAGATTACCCGCCGCTACTTCTTTGCGAATTTGCAGGATTTCCGAACTGGACTGGGTGAGATCGACATAGATCGGATCGAGTTGCTGGATGGTCGCCAGCGGCGCGGTTTGATTGGCGGTGACCAGCGCGCCCTGGGTCACGGCCGATTTGCCGATCCGGCCGTCGATGGGGGCGGAAATCCGGGCGCGCTTCAAGATAATTTCGGCGCTCTCGACGGCAGCCTGCCCCACTTTTACATCGGCTTCCGCCTGCCGCAGCGCAGCGGTGGCGTCTTCAGCCTCCTGCTTGCTCACCGCGTTGGCCTTGACCAGCTCGGACGCCCGCTTGGCGGTCAGTCGCGCCGCTTCCAGCTTGGCTTGAGCGCGCGCCAGACTGGCCTTGGCGCTGTTCACATCGGCCTGATAAGTCTCATCGTCCAATTGATAGAGCGGCTGTCCGGCCTTGACCAGCTTGCCTTCGGTGAACAACTGGCCCTTGATGATTCCGCTCACTTGTGGGCGGACTTCGGCCACCCGATAAGGATTAGTGCGCCCCGGCAATTCGCGGGTCAGGGTCACCGATTCGGACTTGAGAGTAACAACCGTCACGGCGGGAGGGGGGGGTGCTGGCGGCGCTGCCCCTTGCGCGCGCGCTTCACTGTAAGCAGCCAGCACGAACCACAGGGACAGCGAGAGCAGACATCTGAATGATGCGCGGGTGGGCATGAGGGTGCGATCCCGTATCCTAGGCGACAAGGAAATATAGAAAACGAATGAAAATTCATTCAATCTCTCATAGAGAATGAACGTTCATTCACTGAATGTCAATCCCGCGAGGCTGCGGATTCTGTACCTCTTCAGGCTTCGCGGGCCAGGCGGATCGGCACAAATCCCCCTATCCCTGCCTCGTCTTGCAAGTCACCCTACACGCTTGACGGCCACGATTTCTGCTGCATACTAAAATAGTAATTGGTTACTATCTTATGCTTACCACCCATCAGTTTGAGCTAGGCCGTATTCACAAAATTGCTAGCGGAGCATGATCACGATGAGGGCGACGGTGACGAAAGCCAGGAAGTTGGTTTTGAGTTTTTCATAGCGGGTAGCGACTCGGCGGAACTGCTTGAGTTTGTTAAAAAGGCGCTCGACCTTGTTGCGCTGCTTGTAGCGTTCCTGGTCGTAGACGACGATCTCCAAGCGATTGGACTTGGGTGGGATGACCGGGGTGATGCCCTTGGCGTCGAGCTTGGCGCGGATGGCGTTGCTGTCGTAGGCTTTGTCCATAGCGGCGTGCGGGAACCGCCGCCGACTCCCGCGCGGCGCAGCGCCAGCAGCAACGACCAAGCTTGGTCCGGCGCAAGAACGGGCGGAGTCATGCCGTTCGCAGCCGGGCGTAGAGGTCACCCGAATCGCCCAGTCCGGCAAGCGTATCGAGCCAGACCAGGCAGGCGTCGGCCTCAAGCCAGGCCGGGGAATGCAGGCGCTGCACTTCACCGACCGAACCATTGAATTCGTAGGGTCCCAGCGTCGCCAGATACGCCACACAGGCCCGCGCCGCGTCCAGATTGGCCCGCAGATACTCAAAGGACAAGGCCTGAATGGGCTGCGTCAGACCCTTCAAGACATCCAGTTCGTAACCCTCCACATCGATCTTGCAGAACGCAGGCAGACCGTGTGCAGCGATCAGTTGGTCCAGGGTGGTGACCGGCACGGGGACGGCGTAATCCCAGGATACCCGCTCGAAACCACGCTCCCGTTGCACCGCCGCGATCCAGGCCGCCGACAGACTGCTCACAGTAGGGGTGTGCCTGCTGATGAACAGGTTGGCGACGCCGGGTGCGGCTCCAACTGCCTGTTCAATCAGGGTGATCGAGGCATGAGCGCCGAACCTGCGGCGCAGCAGGGCCATGCAGTGCGGTTGTGGCTCCACCGCCACGATCCGCGCGCCCAGCGGCAGCCAGGCCCGCAGTCGGCTGCCCACATGTGCGCCCAGATCGAAGCAGAGATCGCCAGGCTGAATGAAGGTTGCGTAGAACTGAGTCAACCGGCGGCGACGCAATGGCAGGCCATGGTACATCAGCACCGAGCGCCACAGTCCCCACCAGAGCGTGCAACGATTCCAGAGCGTCATGGTCGGTTCAACGAAGGGTAAAGAAGTAGCGAGAAAATTGGCGATGCTGGCCCGCACCCGCAGTATAACGGCGCCAGTCGGTCGATAGGGGTGATTTTGGTTCGTGTCCTCACCACCTATCAATTTCGAATTTAAGCTATCTGGCGAGTTTAACTGAGATAGCGAGGGGCTGATGGGAACGGTACGGCAGTTGGCGATCACCATTGAAGAGGGGTTGCGTGCCGCGCTGCCGACCCTGCGCAAGACGGTGGTGACGAAGTGGGCGTTAGCGGTAGGGGCGCTTCTGGAAGCGCAGACGCCGAACACAGTGGACTTGGCGAATGTCTTGCCGCTGGAGACGGAACGGCAGGGCATGCGCGAGCAGTAGCTGCGCCGCTTGTTAAAGAATCCGTTACTATCGAGTGCGGCGGTGCTGGAACCGTGGGCCAGTCAAGCCTTAGCCGCCGCGGGTCAGCATGGAGAGACGATCATTTTGAGTATGGATCAAACGGATTTGGGGGATCGGTTTGCGATCTTGATGATCGGCTTAGGCGTTGCGACCGGGCGCTACCCTTGGCATGGACGGTGGAAGCGGGTCCTGCGAATCTCGGCTTTGCTGCCCAGAAAGTCCTGTTGGAGCGGGTGCGGCCGTGGCTCCCGGCTGGGGCGGAGGTGTTACGGTCGGCCGACCGCTTCTATCCCTCCGTCTAGTTGTTCCTCTGGCTCCACGCGCAACCCAGCTGGCATTACCGGTTACGGCTGAAAGGGAATCTGAATGTCGATCCGGGGTTTGGCGACATCGTGACGACGGGCGAACTGGCGGCGGGGCAGACCGAGCGCTATCTGCCCAATGTCCGGTTGTTCGATCACGGGGTACCCACCCATCTGGCGATTTGGCATGAAGGCGGACACCCGCAACCCTGGATGATCGCCATGAAGGACTCACCGAATCGGGCGACCGTACGCGATGACGCCGGTCGCTGGGGGATGGAGCCGATGTACTCCGACTTCAAAAGTCGAGGGTTTCAACGGGAAGACACCCGGTTACGCGCCGCAGACCGGCTGGATCGGCTGCTGGTGATCATGGCCCTGGCCCTGGCCATGCATTGGTGTGTGTGCGTGGGTCAAGAGGAGGCCTGCGATCACCCGACGCCGTTGGAAAAAAAACTCAAGAGCAAACAGACCCCAACCATTGGACCTTTAAAAAACTGGCTCGGAGTGCCGTGTCCTGGTTCAAACGCGGTTTGCGCGCACTTGAAAGGCGACTCCAAATGCAACAACCCTTACCATCCTTCTACCTCGTTTGCCCCGTGATGAGAAACTGATAGGTGGTGAGCTATCTTATGTGAGGGTAAGTAGTGATGGCTCCCAAAATCCGCCTGCCGACCGAAGCGCGCCAGAAAGAAATCATTGGCGCGGTGCTGGCGCTCGCTGCCGACAACAGTCCCGACGCCATCACCACCCGCGAGACTGTAAATTCGATTGTGTAAATGCTCCACTGTAGGAAACGAGGACACTGACGTGTCAGGAGCATTGACGATGACGACACCATTAAGCAAAGTA
>NZ_CBTJ020000040.1 GCF_001051235.1 Candidatus Competibacter denitrificans Run_A_D11
TTTACCGGTTGACTTCTTATGGAAGAAATTTCTGGGGCTTTACCGATAGCTTTGGCCTGTGCCCACTTGTGTTCGATGGGACGATAAAACTGCCATCCATGTTGAGTATTTTTTGATCAATTTGTACCTTTGATATCAACCTGCGGTTTTTTCTGGTCGTCCCGGTTATGGTCTAGTGCTCGCTGTAGAGTTATCCACAGTTTTTGTGGATAACTTGTCACCCTCCTCCCGATGCCTTGATGTGATTTTCAGGTGACGACCGGGATTTTGGCTGCTAACTTTCCCTAATTGCTGGGCTTTGGTTAGATTGGTATAAAGATGATGATATAAAATCTACATTTCCTTAATTGACTCCCTGCTATGTTGACCTGCTTATGAAAACCGCCAACTGCCCCTCCTGTGGGGCCGCCGTCAACTTCCAGTCAGCGGTTTCGCTGCTGGCAATCTGCGCCTACTGTAAAAGCACGCTGATCCGCCACGATCTGGAGTTGCAAAACATCGGCAAGATGGCGGAATTGCTCCCCGACAGTTCCCCGATCCAGCTTGGTACGGAAGGCGTTTATCGCAAGGCCCGGTTTAGCGTGGTCGGCCGTATCCAACTGCGTTACGGCCAGGGGATTTGGAACGAATGGTATCTGCTGTTTGAGAATCAGCGCGGCGGTTGGCTTGGGGAAACCTTGGGCAATTATGCCCTGACCTTTATTATTCATCCCCCAGAGCCACTGCCGCCGTTTTCCGAGCTACGCGCCGGGCAAAACGTGACCCTCAAGGGCCGTTTATTTCAGGTCAGTAACATCGAAACCGCCCGCTGTATCGCCGGCGAAGGGGAATTACCGATTCGGGTCGGCGCGGGCTACGAGGCGCCCGTGGTTGATCTGCAAGGTCAGGGCAACATCTTCGCAACGCTTGATTACAGCGAAGATCCGCCGCTGGTGTTTGTGGGTAAGCAGGTGCCTTTCAACGACCTGCAATTGACGCATCTACGCCAAGTGATGCCCGCTGGCTGGGAACCCGATCAAGGGATTGCAGCCGAGGCGTTCCAGTGTCCGGGCTGTGGCAGCTCGCTGACTGTCCGGGCCAAAGGTCATACCGAGTCCCTGGCGTGTGGTACTTGCGGGGCCATCATTGATATTACCGATAATAACTTTCGGATTCTCTCGACCTTCAAGGCGCAAATCAACTATGAGCCGGTCATTGCGCTCGGCACCCACGGACGCCTGGAGGATATCGATTATGAAGTCATCGGCTATCTGCGCCGCCGGATTAGCGTCGATGGCATCCATTACGAATGGAGTGAATACCTGCTCTTTCACCGTGAACAGGGCTTCCGTTGGTTGGTGGAATATAACGGCCATTGGAGTTGGGTGAGCACCCTCAACGAGCCGCCGTTAGTAACCGGCTACGGCGCCAATAGCCGCGCGTCTTTTCACCAACACAGCTACCGGTTATTCCAAACGGCTGAGGCTGAAGTCAGCTATGTGCTCGGCGAGTTTTACTGGCGGGTGCAAGTGGGAGAGCGCTGCCTGATCAGCGATTACATCGCCCCGCCCTTTCAGTTGAGCCAGGAACGCACCGATAAGGAAATGGTCTGGTCGCGCGCCGAATACCTCGAGCCGGAGACGATTCAAAAGACCTTTCAGATCGCAGAAACCCTGCCGGTGCGGATTGGTATTGGAGCCAACCAGCCTTCGCCCTACGAAGCGCAACGGCCCAAGTTTCGCCGACTCCGCTGGCTGTTTTTAGGCTTGCTGATCATTGGCCAAATCATCGTGATCAGTTTGTCCAGCAATGCGCGCATCCATCAACAAACCTTATTGTTTGATGCCAGTACGCAGAATAAAGCGCTGACCAGCGAACCGTTTACCGTCAGTGGCAGAACGAGCAACATCGAGATTCGTACCCAGACCAATCTCAATAACAATTGGATCTATCTCGAAATGACCCTGATCGAACGCGATAGCGGTGCCAGTCATACCATCAACCAGGAGATCAGCTACTACCAGGGGATCGATGAAGGCGACGCCTGGTCCGAAGGCAGTACTGAGGATCTGGCGGTGCTTTCAGGCATTCCAGCCGGTACTTATTATTTGAGCGTTGAGGGTGAATTAGCGCCCAACTCCCCCACCGTCACCTGCACCTTTACCTTCTTCCGCGATACCCCAAGCTGGAGCAATTTCTTTTTCGCGTTACTCGCTTTGCTGATTTTTCCGCTGATCTTTAGCTGGCGGGCACGCGCTTACGAACGGGCGCGCTGGGCGGACAGCGATCCGATACCCTCCAGTAACGATGAGTATGACAGCGATGATGACGATTAATCGGCCGGAAAGGGAGCGGGTGAAACCATGCTATACCGCAGCTATCTAATCAGCGGCATTTTGATCCTTGCGCTGTTTGGGATTGCGCAATATCGAGGTTGGAGCCTGGTTGGCACCAGTGAGGCCAAAAGCCCAGCAGGGATGGGCCAGGGTATTTATCACAAATAATCTCCCCGTTACCAACCGCAGGACACCGGTAAAAAACCGTTGGGATGGCATATCACTATCCTACTCGGCAGCGGCTCGGCAGCACTCCATCCTACAGCTCGCGGCGAGGGTACGCACCATTGCCGATAGATAGTTGTCTTCATATTCAGCCTCCCCTCACGGAGCATGGCGAATTATTCGGCTGAAATTGGCCCGTCTATCCGCAATCGGAGCAGCGTATATTGAAAACAGCCGTTGGCTGGCGGTCAGCCACTAAACCTGCCGCATTATGGCAGCGCGATACGGTGTTATTAGTTGCAATTGCTGGGCTGCTGGGTGGCTGCGCGGCAGTTGGGCCGAACTACAGCGCACCCGTTCCGACCGCTCCGGCGACATGGCAAAGCGCCGCAGCGGCGCGGGTCGGGCTTGTTCGGGCCACGCCAGAGGAATTGGCCCACTGGTGGCGCCAACTGGACGATCCGGTGTTGACTGAACTGGTCGAACAGGCGTTGCAAACCAGCCTCGATCTCCGTACCGCTCAGGCCAAACTGCGCGAAGCTCGCGCCCGCCGCGCGCTGGTCGTAACCAACCGCTTTCCGACCGTCACCGCTTCCGGTACGGCCAATGTCTCAAAAGGCAGCGCCGAGACCGGCGCCGGTAAAACCCGCGAACTGTACAGCGCCGGTTTCGACGCCAGTTGGGAGCCGGATGTATTCGGCGGGCTGCGACGCAACGAGGAAGCCGCCCAGGCTGATCTGGAAGCCACGGCGGAGAATCTCTACGCCGTACAAGTCTCCCTGACCGCCGAAGTGGCGGTGAATTATGTGGAGCTGCGCGCTTATCAGGAGCGGCTGGCTATCGCTCAGGCCAACGTCGCTTCACAGGCGGAAACTCTGCAACTGGCGCAATGGCGGGCGCAGGCCGGTCTGGTTTCCACGCTGGACGTGGAGCAGGCCCGCGCCAATCTGGCCCAGACCCGCGCCCAAATCCCGACGCTCGAAACCGGTTTCGCGCAAGCCCAACACCGGCTGGAAATCCTGCTCGGCCAAACCCCCGGCGCACTGGCGGGGCGGCTGACTGAGGCGAGAAACATCCCGCAAGTGCCGGCGCGGGTGACCGTCAGCATTCCCGCCGACACCCTGCGCCAACGACCGGACGTGCGCGCCGCCGAACGCAAATTGGCGGCGGAAACGGCGCGGATCGGCGTGGCGCAGGCGGCCCAATATCCCAGCTTTAAGCTCAGCGGTTCGCTGAGCCTGGACGCTTTAAGCCTCGGCGCGCTGGCCGGGGCTGACGCGCTGGCGCGTGGGATCGTGGGCAGCATCGCCGCGCCGATTTTCGACGCCGGGCGCATCCGCCAGCAGATCGAGATTCAAACCGCCGTGCAGGAACAAGCCTTCATCGCTTACCAGTCCACAGTACTGAACGCATTTTCCGACGTGGAAAACGCCCTGACCGCCCTGGCCAATACGCGGCAACGGCAGCGGCATTTGGTGGATGCCGTGCAGGCCGCGCGGCTGGCCGCAACTCTGGCCCGGCAACGCTATAGCGCCGGGATCATCGACTTTCAAACCGTGCTGGATACCGAACGCAGCGTGTTGAATCTTGAAGATAATCTGCAATCGAGTCAGGCTGAACACGCTTCCGCCCTGATCCAACTGTACAAGGCGCTGGGCGGTGGTTGGTCGGCTTCAGCCGCGACCGTCGCCACGTCGGCTCAAGGACACTGATCGTGAATCTCCCGCTCAATACCGCCGATGCTGAATTGGCCAAAATCATCGGCGTGGACACTCCGCAAAGCCGCGTGGGCAGCCTCATCCGCTGGCTGCTGGCGCTCGGCGTCCTCGCTGCGCTGGCGCTCGGTGGCTACTACTATGTCCAAGCCCAGGCCGACAGTCAGGCCGCGCCACCCTATCAAACCGAACCACTGACTCAGGGCAGTCTGCGGGTTACGGTATCGGCGACCGGCAAGCTGGCCCCGGTCAATGAAGTCGCCATCGGCAGCGAGCTGTCCGGCACTATTGAAGCGGTGTTCGTCGATTACAACGACCGGGTGAAAAAAGGCGAGGTGCTGGCCCGGCTGAATGTCGCCAAACTCACCGATCAAATCGCCAAAGCCAAAGCCACGCTGGCCTCGGCCGAAGCCAAAGTGTTGCAAGCCATCGCCACCGTCAAGGAAACCCGCGCCAATCTCGGCCGCTTGCGGCAAGTCGCCAAATTGAGCGGCGGCAAGGTGCCCGCGCCCGCCGAACTGGAAGCCGCCGAAGCCAAACTGGAGCGCGCCATCGCCGATGAGGCCAGCGCCAGGGCAGCGGTCGAAGAAACCCGCGCCACCCTGCGCACCACCGAAACCGATTTAACGAAAGCCTCAATCCGTTCGCCCATCGACGGCGTGGTGCTGACCCGTTCCGCCGATCCCGGCCAGACCGTGGCGGCGTCCCTGCAAGCGCCGGTGCTGTTCAAACTGGCGGAAAATCTGGCGCAAATGGAATTGCAAGTCGATGTCGATGAAGCCGATGTCGGCCAGATCAAGCCGGAGCAAGCCGCCACCTTCACCGTGGACGCCTACCCCAGCCGCCGCTATCCGGCCCGCATCGATCTGGTGCGCTATGGGGCGGAAACGGTCAACAACGTAGTGACTTATAAAACCATCCTCAAGGTCAACAACGACGATTTGAGTTTGCGCCCCGGCATGACCGCCACCGCCGAAATCGTCACTGCCGAGCGGGAAAACGTGCTGCTGGCTCCCAACGCCGCACTGCGCTTCACCCCGCCGCCGACAGAGGTTGAATCGAAACCCGGCGGCGGGCTGCTGGCCAGCCTGATGCCGCGTCCGCCACGCGGGATGGGTGGGCGGCGCAGCGGGCGGGTAGCATCCGACAAAAAAAGCGGCCCGCGCCAGCTTTGGGTGCTGCGCGACGGTCAACCGGTCGCGGTGTCGGTCACCGTCGGCAGTTCCGATGGCCGGATGACCGAAGTCTCAGGCGAGGGGCTGGCGGTCGGTACACCGGTCATCACCGCCAGCCTGAGCAGTGCAAAATGAGCGCATCGGCCGCAGCCGAGCCGCCGCCGCTGATCGAATTGCAAGCCGTCACTAAGGTTTACGGTGAGGGCCAGGCGGCGTTTCAAGCTTTGCGCGGGGTGGATTTACGAATCGATCAGAGCGATTTTGTGGCGGTGATGGGGCCAAGCGGTTCCGGTAAATCCACCGCCATGAATATTCTCGGTTGTCTGGATAGCCCCACCGCAGGCGCGTACCGCTTTCGCGGGATGCACGTTGAACAACTGTCGCGCAACCAGCGCGCCCTGTTGCGGCGGCATTATCTCGGTTTCGTATTCCAGGGTTTTAATCTATTGGCGCGAACGACGGCGCTGGAAAACGTCGAATTGCCGCTGGTCTACCGGGGTGAGGCCCGCGCCGCCCGCCACGCCAGGGCACGCGCGGCGCTGGATGCGGTCGGCCTGTTGCGCTGGGAAAAACATACGCCCGCCGAGCTGTCCGGCGGCCAGCAACAGCGGGTCGCCATCGCTCGCGCCATCGTCACCGATCCCACCGTGCTGCTGGCTGATGAGCCGACCGGCAACCTCGACAGCCAGCGCAGTCACGAAATCATGGACTTGCTGGTGGCGCTGAACCGCGACCGGGGCATTACCGTGCTGATGGTCACCCACGAGCCGGAGATGGCCCACTACGCCAAGCGGATCATTCACTTTCGGGATGGCCGGGTCGATACCGACCATCGACACCGCGAGGACACCTGATGTTTTGGAGCAGCCTGTTACTGGCCTTGCGCGCGATCCGCCGCAACTTGCTGCGCTCGTTTCTGACCATCCTCGGCATCGTGATCGGAGTCGGCGCGGTGATCACGATGGTCACGCTCGGCAACGGCGCCACCCGCGTGGTCGCCGATCAGATCGGCAGCCTGGGCAGCAACCTGATCATCATTCGGCCCGGCCAGCAGCTCGGCCCGATGCGCGACGGTTCCGCCGCCCCGCGTTTTAAGGTGGCTGATGCCGAAGCGATTGCCGGGCAGATCGGCGGCATCAAAGGGGTCGCGCCGGTTGCCACCCGCTCCTCCACGGTGGTGTATGGCGCGAATAACTGGGCGACCAGCATCACCGGCAGCACCGAATCGTATTTCGCGGTGGCGAACTGGCGACTGGCGAGTGGGCGGCTGTTCACCGAGGGCGAGCAGCGGGCCGGTAAGGCCGTGTGCGTGATCGGCGAGACCATCCGCAAGCAACTGTTCGGGCGGGGATCGGCGCTGGATAGCCAAATGCGGGTCGGCAATTTTTCCTGTGAAATCATCGGTGTGCTGGCGTCCAAGGGCCAATCGGCGATGGGTACGGATCAGGACGACATCACCGTCATCCCACTGCGCACCCTGCAACGGCGGCTGACCGGCACGCAGGATGTCAACAGCCTGATGGTGTCGGCGCAGGACGGCGCGGACACCGATCAGGTCATGGCCGATCTGCGGCTGTTGCTGCGCGAGCGGCGCAAGCTGGCGGAAAACGCCGACGATAATTTTTCCATCCTCGACACTCGCCAGATCGCAGAAACCATGACCGGCACCACCAAAGTCCTGACCGGGCTGCTGGGTGCGGTCGCGGCAGTCAGTTTGCTGGTCGGCGGTATCGGCATCATGAACATCATGCTGGTATCCGTGACCGAGCGCACCCGCGAAATTGGCATCCGGCTGGCCATCGGCGCGCTGGAGCGGGAAGTGCTGCTGCAATTTCTGGTGGAAGCGGTGGCGCTGGCGGCGCTGGGCGGACTGGTCGGCATCGCGCTGGCGGCGCTGGCCTCGGTCGGCTTAGCGCAAGTGATGCGGGTGCCGTTTTTGTTCGATCCCTTTATCAATCTGTTGTCGTTCGGGTTCTCAGCGGCGATTGGCATTGTCTTTGGCTATTTTCCGGCCCGCCGCGCGGCCCGACTTGATCCGATTGAGGCGTTACGACATGAGTGAGCACGAAGCAAATAGCGTCAGTCCTCAGTCAGCACTTTCTCAACCCGCGTATCCGGTATCAGCCAGAGCAGCGCAACTCCCAGATAAATGACCTGAGCAATCGACTGATGGACGAAGGCCAGGGGAATCGCCAGGGCGTAGGCAACCACCGACCAATTGCCTTTACGGTCTTTGCCAATCGCTTTGGCCAGCAGCGAATCGGGACCATCCGCCACGATGATGGCCTGGGTCAGAATCCAGTAGGCAATGGCCGCCATCAGCAATACCACGCCATACAGGGCTGAAGGAAGCGCCGAGAAGTGGTTTTCGCCCATCCAGCCGGTGACGAACGGCAGCAGCGACAGCCAGAACAGCAGATGAAGATTGGCCCATAGGACGCCGCCCTTGACCCGCTTGACGGTGTGCAGCAGGTGGTGGTGATTGTTCCAGTAGATACCCACGTACAGGAAGCTCAGCACGTAACTGAGCAAGACCGGCGCAAGCGGGTATAACGCTTCAAGTCCTTCTCCGTGCGGTACTTTCAGTTCCAGCACCATGATCGTGATGATGATGGCCAGCACCCCATCGCTAAACGCTTCCAGACGGTTTTTTTGCATAAATGCTCCCACAGTTGCCATGAATTGGCAGAAAACGCTCAGACTGTTTAGCTTGGATCAAGGCAGAATGGTCAGTCTGATGATCCTCTGAGTCTAAAGATGAGTCTTAATATTTCAGCCCAAGTCTAGTGGGAAGCGCGATCAACTCAAGGAGGCGGAGCGATTGACTGACAGCAAAACATAGTTAAAAACGCCTCCTAGATTTGAACCTTGGAGGCCCTAGCGAGAAACAATCTCCAAAGGCTGCGTTGTATAGGTGCTTAGGAGATCCATCAATGACTAGACTTCCGCATAGACAGTACACTTTTTTAGGAATCCCTTTGCCTTCCCTTCGGCGCAAGCAACTGATTGTTCTGGTTGTAACTTCATTTTTGGCAATCGCAGCTTACTGGATTCCGCCCCCTTGAAAATGCTCTCGTAAGTAGCGGGTAGCCTTAAAACAGTTATCATGGCCGGATGAAACGGCACCCCTTTCTTTTGATACTCATCACGCTGGGCATATTGGCGGGTGGCGGTTTCCTGGCGTGGCGGTTCATTGGGCCGATCACCGTGGAAACCGCCCACCCGACCCGTGGTCCGGCGGTGCGCGCGGTCTACGCCACCGGCACGGTGGAGCCGCCGGTCATGCTCCCCCTTGCCCCCCGCAGCGCCGGGCGGTTGATGGAGCTAAAAGCGGACGAAGGCGCACAAGTCCGCGCCGGTCAGGAACTGGCCCGGTTGGAAGATGGCGATTTGCAGCGTTCAGTCGATGAGTTGGAGGCGCGGGCGCGTTTCGCCAAAACCCAAGTCGAGCGGGCGCAAACTTTATTGGATCGTGGACTGGGTACGGTATTGGAGCGCGACCGGACCCGTTCGGAGTGGCAAGCCGCCGACGCCGCCGTGGCGCGCGCCCGCGCCTTACGCGCCTTCATGACCTTGACCGCGCCCGCCGACGGGCAAATCCTGCGCCGCGATGGCGAAATCGGCCAACTGATCCCGGCCAACCAGCCGGTTTTTTATTTCGCGCGCCGCGAACCGCTACGGGTCGAAGCGGAAGTCGATGAGGAAGACATTAGCCTGGTGCATCCCGGCCAACGGGTATTGATCCGCGCCCCGGCTTTGCCGGATCGGGTGATCGACGCCCGTCTGGCGGCGATCACCCCCAAGGGCGATCCGGTCAGCCGCAGTTTCCGGGTACGGATCGAACTCGACGATACCTCACCGCTGCGCATCGGTATGACCGCCGAGGTCAATATCATCGTCACCGAGCGCGCCAACGCCCTCCTGGCGCCCGCCAGCGCGGTAGTCGATGGCCATGTCTGGGTGGTGCGCGAGGGCCAGTTACACCGCCAGCCGGTGCAAACCGGCATCAACGGTGAAAAACGCATCGAAATCCTGTCGGGTCTGGCGGAAACCGACTCGCTCGTGATCCGGCCCGTTGCCGAACTGAAAGAAGGCTGCGCGGCGCGCAGCCAACCGACGCCCGATCCAGCCGCTAAAGCCAGTTGAGCCGTGTCGATCCAACTCGGCATCGCCCTGACCCATCTGATCCATCGCAAGCGATCAACCCTGGTATCGCTGATCGGTATTGTGCTGGGGGTCGCGTTCTTTCTGGCAGTGTCGTCGCTGATGCGCGGTTCCGAGTACGATTTCATCAAGCGGCTGGTCGATAACAGCCCGCATATCACCCTTTCGGATGAATACCGCAACCCCGCCAGCCAATCGGCGGTCTCGCGCTGGCCAGACGGCGCGGTCGAAGTGCGCCGGGTCAAGCCCTTGAACGAAGTGCGCGGCATTCGCGGCCATGCCCAAAAACTCGCCTTCATCGAATCGCTGCCAGGCTTACGCGCCGCCCCGACCCTGGTCAGTTCCGTAGTCCTCACCTTCGCCGGTCGCACCCAGGGCGTCACCCTCACCGGCGCGATTCCCGCCAAGATGAAACAGGTCTCGACCATCGAGGAAAAGCTGATCGACGGTTCGCTGGACGCGCTGGCCGCCAATTCCAACGGCATCATCATCGGGGTCGGCCTAGCCAAGAAGTTCGGGCTGAGCATGGGCAGCGTGCTGAATGTCGCCTCGGCCACCGGCGAGGTGCGCGCGCTGAAGATCGTCGGCATTTTTCGCACGGGCAACGCCGGTTACGACGAAACGCAAACCTTCGTTTCGCTCAAGCGGGCGCAGAGCCTGCTGGATCGGCCCAACCGGATCAACCGCTTCATCATCCAGCTCGACGATCCCTACACCGCGCGCGATGTTGCCGCCATCATCGAAGCGCGCACCGGCTACAAATCGGTGTCGTGGCTGGAAGCCTCGGAAGATTTGATGAGCGTGCTGTTCGTGCGCAACATGATCATGTACAGCGTGGTGTCGGCGATTCTGGTGGTGGCCGCGTTCGGCATTTACAACACCATCTCCACCATCGTGATGGAGAAAACCCACGATATCGCCATCCTCAAATCGATGGGTTTTCACGCCCGCGACGTGCGCCGGATTTTCCTGGCGGAAGGCGTCATCCTCGGTTTGATCGGCAGTGGCATGGGCGTGCTGCTCGGCACCGGCCTGATGGCCCTGCTGGGGCGCGTCGAAATCAAGCCGCCCGGCGTGAGTGAACTGGTGCATTTGCCGATTTACTGGGGTTATGAGCAATACCTGCTGGCGGCCGGTTTCGCCCTGGTCTCCGCGATGGGCGCGGCCTATCTGCCTGCGCGCAAGGCCGGGCAGGTGCAGCCGGTAGCGATCTTGCGGGGGATGGGGTGAACGCCATTTTGACCGCAGAGCAGGTCGGGCGGGTGTTGCCCGCTGAAGTGCCCGTCACCCTGGTGCAGGATGTCTCGCTGGCTGTAGAACGCGGCGAGTTCGTCGCCATCATGGGACCGTCCGGCTCCGGCAAATCCTCGCTGTTGTACCTGCTGGGCCTGCTCGATACCCCGACTTCCGGCCGCATCCTGCTGGACGGTCAGGATACCTCCGGCTTTGGCGAGGACGAACTGGCGACCACCCGCTTGCAAAAGCTCGGCTTCGTCTTTCAGTTTCATTTCCTGCTGGCTGAATTTTCGGTGCTGGATAACGTGTTGCTGCCGATGCGGCGGTTGGGCGCGCTGGCCGAGGATCTTGCCCGGCAACGTGCCGAGCATCTGCTCGACCAACTGGGTCTGCGCGAGCATTGGCACAAGCGGCCCCACCAGATTTCCGGCGGCCAACGCCAGCGGGCCGCCATCGCCCGCGCGCTCGCCAACGATCCGCTGATCATTCTGGCCGACGAACCGACCGGCAATCTGGATACTCGCGCCGGCGCCAATGTCCGGCAAATCCTGCACGACCTGACCCGCGAGTTCGGCAAGACCGTGATTGCGGTCACGCACGATCTTACCTTCGCCAAAGCCGCCGACCGACAAATCGGCATCGTCGATGGTTTGATCGATCCCAAGTGGCGGATGTAACTCAGCGCGGATCGGTTAAAGACCTGTTAACCAGCCCGCCGCGAACGGGCAAGATTCAAGGCTTCGAAAGCATCGCCGTCGTCTGTGCTGGTGCGCGGTTCGGCAAGGCGAGCGGTCAACTGCTGGATCGATTCACCGGCCACGCTGCTGGGGCTGACTTGATTGCTCGAATGCAGCATACAGATCAATTCCGCCTCGCCCCGGCCTAAACCGCACAGTTCTATGATCTCATCTACTTGAGCGCCTTGCAGCGCCAACTTAGTGGCGACTTTGAAAAATTTCTGGTCGGCATCACGATGCAGCGACAGACCTGACGCACTGCTCTGATCACGAAGCTGGCCGATCTGTGCCTCCAGTCGTGCCAGCCGCTCGCCCAATGTGGCCAGCGACAGCGCAACGCCCTTAATGTCCTGATGCAGATGGGCCTCGCCTTCCCGCCCAGCCTGACTCTCCGGCGTCGCAAAGAATCGCCGGCCCACCAAAAAACCCACCGTAACCAGCAAAACGTTACTGGCTAACAGGGCAACAAGCGCGATACCGTGGAATAAAACGTCGTTCATGGATCAATTCCGATAGGCGCTGTAAAAGTAAGGATCAACGTACCCGTTCACTTGCGTGATTTGCCGGGTACAACCGAACTCTCCGCTATTGTAGTGGAAGGCGGAGCGAGAGGTGGATCACTGGTTTTTTCCGGCTCAGATGTCGGGTAGCGGTTATCCACATTGCCCATGATCACCAACACCACCCGGCGATTTTGCAAACGGCCCTGCTCGCTACGATTATCCGCGATAGGCTGGTATTCACCGTAACCAATCGCCGACATCCGTTCCGGCCGTACCCCGCTGTTCATCAACACATGGACCACACTGGCGGCGCGAGCGGCTGATAGCTCCCAATTCGACGGGTAGACTGGCGTACTGATCGGCCGGTCGTCGGTGAAGCCTTCCACCTGAATGCGGTTGGGAATCTCGCGCAAGATATCCGCGATGGCCGCCAGGGCCGGCACTGCCTCAGGATTGACAGTGGCGCTCCCACTGGCGAACAAGATGCTGTTCTTGATCTCCACCTCCAGCCAAAACGCGCTGCTGCGCAGGTTCACCACATCGCTGCGGATCAAATCCGACAGATAATCCTGGAGCTTGGCCGCTACCTTGGCCAGATTGGGATCAGCATTGGCCTGCCGACCACTTTTAGCGGCTTTATCACCAGCCAACACCGGGGTCGGGCCACCGGTCAAGGCCGGGCCGCGCGTCATGCTAAGCATCACACGCGGCGCACGTTGGATGATCGACGCGGGCAGCGGGCGCAAATCCGGCGCCACACTCGGCGCCGTGCTCGCCTGGCCGACCGCTTGCCGGCTCGCTGTGCCGACCATTCCACCCAACTGAATCGGTTTTAAGCTGCTGGGATTGGATGAGCGAAACGCCACCATCATCGAATCGGCCAACACCCGAAATTTGCCCTCGTTAACTGAGGAGACGGCGTACATCACCACGAAGAATGCAAACAACAAGGTGATGAAATCGGCGTAAGACACGAGCCAGCGCTCGTGGTTTTCGTGGGCTTCAGCGTGTTTTTTACGGCTCATGGCAGCCTCGTCACTTCTGGGTAAAACCCTGCAAGCGGGATTCGATATTGCGCGGATTCTCACCGTGGGCAATGGCAATCACCCCCTCGATGATCAGCTCGCACAGACGGGTCTGTTTCTTGATAGAGCTTTTGATCTTATTGCCCATGGGCAGGGCGAAGACGTTGGCCAGCAGCAGGCCATAAATGGTGGCGACGAACGCGGCAGCGATACCGCCGCCGAGTTTGCTGGGATCGGCAAGATTACCCATCACATGGATCAGGCCGAGCACGGCGCCGATGATCCCGATGGTCGGCGCGTAACCGCCAACGCCTTCGAAGAAGCCGACGGCCTGCAAGTCATCTTCCTCACGAATGCTCATATCCAGCTCCAGGATATGCCGGATTTCCTCCGGCTCCTTACCGTCCACCAGCAGTTGCAATGCCTTGGAGGCGAACGGATCGGGTTCCTGCTGGATATGATCCTCCAGCCGCAACAAGCCTTCCTTGCGGGCGATGTTGCTCCACTCGACGATTTTTTCAATAGCCGACTCCATGGCGACGGTTGGCGGCAGGAAAGCCCACTTTGACCGCGCCAAGGCCCGCTTGAACACCACCATCGGGGTTTGCACCAGAACCGCGCCAATGGTGCCGCCGACCACGATCAAAAACGCCGGGCCGTTGATCAGAGAGCTAATGTGGCCACCTTCGATCAACATGCCACCGACGATGCCGCCGAATGCGACGATCAGGCCGGTTAGGGTCAAAATATCCATAGGTTCCGCTCCACCGAATCAGGGTTTACGCCGTTGCCGCCGCAACCCGCGCCCGCAATCGCGCGAGCGCTTGGCTGTGCAATTGGCAGACGCGGGATTCGCTGACGCCCAGCACGGCGCCGATTTCCTTCAGATGTAGCTCTTCGTCGTAATACAGCGACAGCACCAGCTTCTCCCGCTCCGGCAGCAGGTCGATGGCAGCCGCCAGCGATTTGAGTAACGATTCCCGGTTGACCGTTTCAGCCGGATCACCGCCGGGCGCGGGCACCCGCTGGATTTCCCCTTCCTCGTCCGGGTCGGCCTGGTCAAGCGAAAGCAACTTCTGGCCGCGCAAATCAGCCAGGGTGGCGTGATAGTTGGTCAAGCTCATGCCAAGATGTTCGGCGATGGCGCCATCACGGGCTTCGCGGCCGGTGGCGGTCTCCACCGCATGGATCGCCGCCGTAATTTCGCGCGCCCGACGATGCACCGAGCGCGGCGTCCAATCGCCTTTGCGGATTTCGTCGAGCATGGCACCACGGATACGTGGCTCGGCGAAGGTGGTAAAACTGGCACCCTGTCCCGCATCGTAACGGCGGGCGGCATCCAGCAGGCCCAACATACCGGCCTGGATCAGGTCGTCAACCTGGATCGATGCCGGCAACCGTGCCAGCAGGTGATAGGCGATCCGCTTAATCTGCGGTGCGTGTCGGGCCACCAGATCATCCGCCGTATCGCCGCCGAGAGTGGCATAGAGGGCCACGCCTTTCATGCGGCCAGCTCCTTGAGGCGGCCGGCCGGATCAATCAGGCGTTCAATAAAAAACTGGAGATAGCCGCTGGCATCGCGCGGGATCGGCCAGCGGCCGATGATCTGCGCTGAGAGCCGATGAAAGGCTTCCGCCGAGCGACTGTTGGGAAAGGCTTCCACCACCGCTCGTTGGGCGCGGACGGCTTTGCGTAACTGGGGGTCTTCCGGGATAAAGCCGCAAAAATTCAACGCGACATCCAAAAACCGATCCGACACCCGCAGCAGCTTGTGAAACAGTTCGCGGCCTTCCTGCGCACTCGCCACCCGGTTGGCCAGAATCTGGAAGCGATCCATGCCATGTTCCTGGCTGAGCAATTTGATCAGGGCATAGGCGTCGGTGATCGAAGCCGGCTCGTCACAAACCACCACCATTACTTCGTGAGAAGCGCGGCTAAAGGTGACGACACTCTCGGAAATACCGGCGCAGGAATCGATCAGCAGAACATCCAGCGAATCGTTCAATTCGCTGAACGCGCCAACCAGGCCAGCGTTTTCTTGCGGGGTCAGCTCCGCCATGCGCTTGATGCCGGAACTGGCCGGAACGATGCGAATGCCGTTCGGGCCGCTCACGATGACTTCTGCCAGGCTTCGCTCCTGACTGATGACATGAGAAAGGTTGTAAAGCGGCCGCAAGCCGAGCATGACATCGACGTTGGCCAAGCCAAGGTCGGCATCCAGCAGCATGACGCTTTGGTTTTGCAGACTCAGCGCCAGGGCCAGATTCACCGTGACGTTGGTCTTGCCGACGCCGCCCTTGCCGCTGGTCACGCAGATGACCCGCACCGGCCGGCTTTGGGCTGGTTGCCGCGCGTCACCGACTGGATAATGGACAGATTCAGGCATGAACATGAGCGGTCAACCTCTTCCCGAAGGTCAGCGCGAGGGTATCGTCGGGAACGAGTGCATCGCGCGGCCCGGCGAATTCCTCGCCCAACCGGATCAACGCATCGACCTGAGCGGACTGGAGATCTTCCGGCACCCGTTGGCCATCGCAAAGGTAGGCTACCGGTAGTGCCTCGCCATGCACGGCCGACAGCGCCGCGCCCAAGCGGGCGGTTTCATCGACCTTGGTCAGGATGGCGCCGCTCAGCGGCACACGGGCGAAGGCGGTCATCGTCTCTTGCAACACTGCGTGCTGGGCGTTGGCGGCCAGCACCAAGTAGCTGCGTATCTTGGTGGAATCGCTTAACAAGGCAAACTGTTGCGACAGGCGCACATCACGCTGCCCCATGCCCGCCGTGTCGATCAATACCAGATCCTTGTTGGCGAAGGCTTTGAGAGCTTCTTGCAATTCCTGCGCAGTCCGCACCAGCCGCACCGGCGCATCCAGGATCATGCCGAAGGTGGAAAGCTGCTCGAAGGCGCCGATGCGGTAGCTGTCGGTCGTGATCAGGGCCACGCGATTCGATCCGTGACGCAGGTTATAGCGAGCAGCGAGCTTGGCGATGGTGGTAGTTTTGCCGACGCCGGTGGGGCCGATCAGTGCCACCACCCCGCCTTGGGTCAGAATGTCGTCACCCGTGACCGATAGGCCGCGCCCTAAAGTGTTCAGCGCCAACCGCCATGCCCGCGCCGGATCACTCTCAGCGGCGGCGGCATCGGCCAAGCGCAAGCAAAGCGTGGGGTGGCAACCGAACTCCAGGAGGCGACCCAGCAAGTCGGCCCGATGGGGCTGCTGGCGCCCTAGCTCGCCCCAAGCCAACCCAGAAAGCTGCTGCTCCAGTAAGCCGTGCATGACTTGCAACTGGTGGCGCATTTCCACTAATAACGGATCTTGCGACCAAACCACACGGGCCTTGTCGGTGGCCGGTGGGATCGGGGTCATCGGCTCGGTGTTTGCAGCCGGTCGCGGCTGGACGGTGGGAATAACTGAGCGAGGCGCTGGCGCTGGACCGGCTGGCCGGGCCATTGATTGGGGTGTTGTCTGCTCGGTCGCGTTGGTTTCCGGCCTTGCCGTCGTCGGCTGGCGTCCGGTATCGGCCACACTGGGCGGCAGCATCTCAGCCAGCAAGCGTTCGTCGTAATCCACGGCCGCGACAATCTCAAGGCCGTTGGCAGAATGCTGGTTGGACAAGATCACCGCATCCGGGCCTAATTCCTCCCGTACTTTCCGCATGGCTTCGCGGATATTGGCGGCGTTCAATCGTTTGATCTTCATCGTTTTCATTCCCGCTATGATCGCGGCCTATGGGTCCGAGGCAAACCTTGCTGGCTTCGCTCACTTGCCGACCGTGGCGATAACCTTGAGTTTCTTATCCTCAGGCACCTCGCTGAAGGCGAGGACATGGAGATTGGGTACACCGTGGCGCACGAACCGCGCCAGCATCACGCGGATCACGTCTGGAACCAGCAAGATCGCCGGTTGACCCAACACCTCCTGTTTCTGGGCTGTTTCAAGCAGGGTACCGTGTAAGCGTTCGGCTAATCCCGGCTCCAGGGGGGCCTGCTCGTCCTTGCCCATTTGCAAGGTACGGAGCAATATCTGTTCCAATTCTGCGGGCAGCGTAATAACAGGCAATTCTTCGTCCAAGCCATTGATATTTTGAATAATAATTCTCCCTAGTGCGATACGAACCGCAGCGGTCAGGCTGTCAGGGTCCTGACTCTTGGCTCCATGCTCCGCCAAAGTTTCGGCGATAGTCCGCATATCCCGAACCGGCACTTTTTCCAGCAGCAGGTTTTGCAGCACACGCGCAACCACCCGCAGCGGCAAGGTTTTCGGCACCAGGTCCTGAACAAGGCGCGGCGCGTTTTGCGCCAGCCGATCCAACAGTTGTTGCGTTTCCTCATGGCCCAGCAATTCGTGAGCGTGGGCCAACAGAATCTGGTTGAGATGGGTGGCAATCACGGTGCCGGCATCGACCACGGTATAACCCAGTGTCTGGGCCTGTTCCCGTAAGCCAGGTTCGATCCAAATAGCCGGCAATTTGAAAGCCGGGTCTTGGGCGGCGATGCCGGGCAAGGTGCTTTGCGCATGACCGGGGTTGATCGCAAGCTGGCGGTCGGGGAACACTTCCGATTCGGCAGCCGTCACCCCCAGCAGGGTAATCCGGTACAAAGTCGGTGCCAGATCGAGGTTGTCGCGGATGTGAACCGGCGGAATCAGAAAACCCAGTTCCTGCGATAATTTCTTGCGCACGCCCTTGATGCGACCCAGCAACTGACCGTTCTGGTTGCGATCCACCAGGGCGATCAAGCGATAACCCACTTCCATGCCGATGGTATCCAGCGGCGGCACATCGTCCCAGCCGACTTCACGGTTATCCGCATTGTCGGTCTGACCGGCAGGCCCAGCGTCGCCACCCTCGGTCGGCGCAGGAGCCGTCCGCCGCTTTTGCGCCAGGCGCCAGGACAGATAGCCCGCGCCGCCGGCCAGGCTTAAAAACACCAGGTTGGGCATTCCCGGAATTAACCCCAGCATCCCGATGATCCCGGCCGTCACGCCCAAGGTTTGCGGACTGCCGAATAACTGCTGGGTGACCTGCTGGCCGATGTCCTGCGAACCGGAGGCGCGGGTCACCATGATGGCGGCGGCCGTCGAGAGCAGCAGCGACGGCAGTTGCGCCACCAGACCGTCACCAATCGTCAGCAGCGTGTAAAACTCGGCAGCCTCGGCTATCGGCAAGCTGTGTTGAAGGGTACCAATCGCCATACCACCGAGCATATTGATGAACAGGATCAACAGGCCGGCGACGGCATCGCCGCGCACGAATTTGCTGGCGCCGTCCATCGAACCGTAGAAATCTGCTTCCTGCACCACCTCGCCCCGCCGACGCTTGGCCTCCACCTGATCGATGATCCCCGCGTTAAGATCGGCGTCGATGGCCATCTGCTTGCCGGGCATGGCATCCAGGGTAAAGCGAGCGCTGACTTCCGAGACCCGGCCTGCGCCTTTGGTAACGACGACAAAGTTGATGATGGTGAGGATGGCGAATACCACCATGCCGACGGCGTAGTTACCGCCGACCACAAAATGGCCGAATGCCTCGATCACCTTACCGGCCGCATCACCACCCTGGTGGCCATGCAGCAGCACGACGCGGGTTGAAGCCACATTGAGCGCCAAGCGCAGCAAGGTGGTGACCAGCAGCACGGTGGGGAATACCGCAAAATCCAGCGGCCGCTCGCTGTAGATGGTGGCCAGCAACACCACCAGCGATAGCGCGATGTTGAAGGTGAAGAACACATCCAAAGCGAAAGGCGGCAGCGGCACCACCACCATCGCCAGAATGATGATCAGCAGAAGGGGTGCGCCCAGCCCGGAGCGGGCCATGCCGCTTAACGTGGCGGTCAGGTTCATTGACGATTTTCCCTATTCAGTACGCAGTTCGGCGGGTACCGGCACGTCGGTCATCACGATTGCCTCACCGGTTAACTCGCCATCACGGCGTAAGCGGTAGACATAGGCGAGCACTTGCGCGACCGCCTGATAGAGGCTGACGGGCACCGGCTTATCGAGCGCACCGTTGTAATACAAAGCGCGGGCCAACAAGGGCGATTCCACGCGCGGAATCTTGTGCCGCCCGGCCACTTCGCGGATACGCAGCGCCATCTGCTCGACGCCCAACGCCACGATGACCGGCGCCTTCATGGTCTCCGGCTTGTATTGCAGAGCCACCGCGTAATGGCTGGGGTTGGTGACGAGAATATCGGCGGTCGGCACGTTCTCCATCATCCGCCGCTGGGCGAATTCCTGCTGCAAGCGGCGGATGCGGCCCTTGACCTCCGGCTTACCCTCGGTGTCCTTCAATTCGTCGCGGATCTCCTGCTTGGTCATCCGCAAATTGCGCAGAAAACTCAGCAGTTGAAACGGCACGTCCACCCCGGCAATCAGCAGCATCGGCAGGGTGAGCATCAGGAAGGTCCAACCAAGGGTCCGGGCGGTGTGGGCCAGCGCCGATGCCAGCGGTTCCTGACCCAATTGCAGTAACTCGGCTTCACCCCGCCACAGCAGAATCACCGCCACCCCGCCGACCACCAAAAATTTAGCCAGCGCTTTGGCCAATTCCACCAACCCATGCCAGGAAAACAGCCGGGCCAGGCCCTTCAAGACGTTGAGATGTTCCCAGCGTAATTTTAAGCTGAAGGTCCAACTGCCGAGTGCCAGCGGGGCGCACAGCGCGACCACCACCATCAGGCCCAGGAATGGCGCCAGCAGCAGCACCCAATCGAAGAAGGCTTGACCGAGCACAGCGGTCATCTGGCCGGGATCGGTTATCTTTCGGGCATCCAGCGTCAACCCGGCGCGCATCTGTACCGCTAAGCCCTCCAGCAGGCTCGGTCCCAGCATCAGCAAACCTAAGGCAGCAGACAATAGCATTGCCAACGTAGTCAGCTCGCGGGAGCGGGCAACCTGGCCCTGCTCGGCCGCTTCCTGTTGGCGTCGCGGTGTTGCCTCTTCAGTACGTTCCTGGCCGTCCGCATTTTCTGCCATCAGCCGCTCCTTCCGGTCATTTGGCCAATCACCAGAAACGCCTGGTCAAACAGGCTGTTGAGTTGATCGAACAGGGTGGGCAGATTGTAGAGTATGACCAGTAGACCCAATACCAGCGTCACCGGGAAGCCGACCGCAAAGATGTTGAGCTGAGGCGCGGCGCGCGTCATTACCCCGAAGGCGAGATTAACCACCAGCAGCGAAGCGATGGCCGGCAAGGCGATCAGCACCGCCCCGGCAAAGGTATGCCCCGCCCAGACGACCAGGCCCCACAACAGCTCACGCCCTGCGCCGGTCGGGGCCGGCGGCAACGTGATAAAGCTATCGGCCAACAACCCGATCAGCAGCAGATGGCCGTTCAAGGCCAGAAAAATCAAGCTGCCGAGCAGCGTATAGAATTGGCTCAGCAGCGTGCTTTGGGTGCCGTTTTGTGGATCGATCAGGCTGGCAAAACCCAGCCCCATCTGAGTGGTGATGATTTGGCCGCCTAACTCCAGCGCACCGAACACCAGCCGCAGCGCAAACCCCATGCTCAAACCGATCAGGATTTGCTGGGCGACCACCAGGATGCCGGCGGGGCTGATCGGCTCAATCGCCGGCATCGGCGGCAGCAGCGGCACGATGGCCCAAGTCAGCGCCAATGCCAGCATCAACCGAACCCGGCGCGGCAAAATCCGCGAGCTGAGCACCGGCGCGACGCTCATCAGGGCGGCAACTCGGGCCAACGGCCACAGGAAGCTACCGACCCAGGCGGCAATTTCAGCGGTGCTGATCTCCATGGCCTTTAGCCGATCAGATTTGGGATATCTTTCAATAAATCCCGAGTGAAATCGACCAGAAGCTCCAACATCCACGGCCCGGCCAACAACAACACTGCCACCAGCACCAGCAGCTTGGGCACGAAGCTCAGGGTCATTTCGTTGATCTGGGTCGCCGCTTGAAACAGGCTGATCAAGACGCCGACCAGCAAGGCCGCCAATAACATCGGCGCCGAGACCAGGATGGCCAGTTCCATGGCGCGCTGGCCGAGGGTGATGACGGTTTCCGGGGTCATGGCGTACTCCAAGAGTCAAGGCAGGTAGAAACTGGCTGCCAGCGTACTGGCCAGCAACGTCCACCCATCGACCAAGACGAACAGCATCAACTTGAGCGGTAATGAAATCATCATCGGTGAGAGCATCATCATGCCCATCGCCATCAACACGCTGGCCACCACCAAATCGACGATCAGAAAGGGAATAAACAGCATGAACGCGATCTGGAACGCGGTTTTCAGCTCGCTGGTGATGTAGGCGGGCACCAGCAGAGTAAACGGCACTTGATCCGCTGATTCCAGCTTCTCCCGACCGGACAGGCGCACGAACAACGCCAGATCGCTCTCGCGGGTCTGCGCCAACATGAAAGCCTGCAACGGTTGGCGGGCTTCCTCCAGCGCCTGCTGGAAGGTGATCGTCTCTTTGAGATACGGGGCGATGGCCCGGTCGTTGATGCGTTCGAACACCGGCGCCATGATGAAGAAGGTCAAAAACAGCGCCAACCCGATCAGGATCTGGTTGGATGGGGTCTGCATGGTGCCCAATGCCTGCCGCAGCATGGCCAGGACGATGATGATCCGAGTGAAAGCGGTCATCATCAGCAATGCCGAGGGCAGCAAGGTCAGCGCGGTCATCAGCGCCAGGATTTGCAGGCTCAGTGACCAGGTTTCACCGCCGCCCGCCGTCTGCGTCACCGTTACCGCCGGTAAACCCGGTGCAGCCACCAGCACCGGCGCCCACAGCAGCAGCATCAGGATCAATCCCCAGCCAATCCTGCGCTTTAACGGCCGACCTTCAAGGTTTTGCAGCATCATTCGGCAACTCCGGCGTGAGGGGCGCGAGCGAGAATGGAAACGGTTCAGCCGGTTGGGTGGACGGCGCGGCCAGCACATGCAGGGTTTGAATCTGCTGGGGCGTGATGCCGATCAGCAGGCGGGTTTGGTCTATCTCGATGACCAGTAGCCGTTCCCGATTGCTCAACGGCAGTCCGCCGATGACCCGGATCAGTCCATCCTTGGGCAGCGCGTAACGGCGTGCCAGCCAACTCAAGCCGACCGCCACCACCAGCACCGCCACCAGGCCCAGGCTCAGTTGGCCCAGCATCGCACTCCCCGGCAGCGCCGTCACTGCCGCTTCCGGTCGCCCGATTTCGGCCCCTACCGCCAACCCTGGTAAGGCTAAAAGAGCGGTCGCCATCGTGTATCGTCCGCTCATCGTAGCCGCCGGACCCGCTCTTCCTGGCTGACGATATCGGTGATCCGCACGCCGAAGCGGTCGTTGACCACCACCACTTCGCCGCGAGCCACCAGGCAACCGTTGACCAGGATATCGAGCGGGTCACCGCCGGGCCGATCCAGTTTCACCACCGAACCCTGGGTGAGGCGCAGCAGTTCGCGGATGCTCATTCGGGTATGGCCCAGCTCCAGCGACAGGTTGATGGGAATATCCAGCACCATGTCCAGATTCTGTCCGGTCTTGCCACCGAGTAGATCGGCCCCCTCACCCAGTGCGGGTGTGGCTGGCGCGGATTCGAGGGTATCGGCTTGCGCATTCATCAAAATACACTCTGGGGTAATGGGTTTGTGGAAATCAGGCTTAGGGCGCCGGCGCGAATGGCGCGAAATCAGGCGGTGTTAGGCGACTCGCCCAATCATCGGGCGCGCTGAGGGCCTGATCGATCTTGAGCGCGCTCCAACCCTGCGCGATCCCGTAATGACCGCTGTAGAGCGGCACCTCTTCGACCCGCAACACGGCGGTCGGCGGGATATTGACCGGAATCACGTCACCGACCCGCAAAGCCAGCAAATCGCTGAGACTGAGTTCAAATCCGGCCAACGCGCAGCGCACCTCGACCTGGCTTTCCTGTAAGCCGTCGTGCAACCGCTCGGTGAGCGCCGGGCTGGGGTTTGGGTGCTCTTGGCAGAGGCTGCTGAGCAGGGTTTTGCGGATCGGTTCCAGCAGGGAGTACGGCAACGCCAAGTGCACGTTACCGGCAATGTTGTCGCGGCTGATCTGGATGGTACAGACGGTCAGCGGTTCGTTTGAATTGAGCGCGGTGATGAATTGCGGCCTGTTTTCCGAACCGATCCGGTTGCACTTGAGCGCCACGAACGGCTGCCAGGCTTCTTCCAAGCAACTGAAGCACAGATCCAGCAGGCGCTGGATGAAACGGGTTTCAATGGTGGTGAAATCCCTGACGCTGGTGGATTTGTACATGCGTCCGGTGCCGCCGAAAAAGGTATCGACAATCATAAAAATCAGCTCAACATCAAACACCAGCAGCGCCGGGCCACTGAGTGGACTTAACTGGATGATATTGGCGCTGCACGGTGCGCCGAGTGATCGGGTGAAATCGGGATAAGCCCGCCGCTCGACCGATTTGGCCGTGACGGTCAACTCGCGGCGCACCAAATCGAATAAGCCGATTCCCAAGCGGTGGGCGAAGCGTTCGTGAATGGTCTCCAGCACCGGCAGCAAGCTGCTGATGGCGTAGTCCTGACCGGCCAGGTCGTATGGTAGGGCGCTTTCTTGATCCCCTACCGTCTCGACACCTGAACAACCGGTTTCCGACACGACTTCCATCAGAGCTTCTCGCTCGTCCGGGCTGAGGAGTTCGTCGGTTGACATGACGTTACTGCATCACGAATGCGGTGTAGTAAATCGCTTCAATACCCGGCTCGCCAATCTCCTCGTTCAGCACGGCTTGGATCTGTTCCAAGGCTTGCGTGCGTAACCGCTCTCTGCCCTCATTACCGTTGAAGGTTTCCAATTTCTGGCCACCAAACAGCAGAATGAGGTTATTGCGAATTTGCGGCATGTTGTTGTTGACCGCATCGATAATCTGCTGCTCTCTGGCCATCACCGACAGACCAATTTGCAAGTAGCGCAATACCCCTTGATCTTCAAAGTTGACGATGAATGGCGGATCGAGCGCCTGATAGATCGGCGCGCGGGCGGCGGTCTCGCCATGACCGCCAGCCTTGGCTTTGCGCTGGGCCTTGGCCGGTTTGCTGCCGTGTCCCTCAGCCGCTTTGGGAGCGGGAGGCTCTTCCTCCTCCTGGGCAACCTCGGCGGTTTTATGCAGCGCGCCGGTGTAATAGAGGGTCGCGCCCACAGCGCCGCTGACCAATAAAACAGCGGCCAACAGGAGGAATAGAATTTTCATGATGCCGGCGCCTTTTTTGGCCGGTGCCTTGGCCTCGTCTTTCTGAGCCATACGAGTTCCTAAAGTCTGGAGAGTCGATAAAGCCTGCTTGACGAGCGTTTAGCAAATAACGCGCCATCACTCGCTATTTGAAAAATTTTTATTTTTTTCAAAGAGCTATTGATCAAGAATGGGGATCGTCGAAAAACCGGCAGTACCGATTTTTAGCCAGCCGCCAAAGTTCTGGCGCGGGAATAGTCGTGCGATAGGATGGAAGCAAGGATCAGTGAGGAAGAGATGCGAGTGGCAATGGCTCGCCTGCCACCTGAACAGACGAGCGGATGGGATGAATTCACACATACCCGCTCGGTCGCCCGTACAGCCTCACGGGCCGTACAGGTCTGGGATAGTACAGCCGGATCTATCCAGTAGGATAAGGACAAAACGTGGTAGCCATCCCTCAAACTGGCTCCGGCCTATGTAGCTGATGCGCTATCAAGTCTTTTTCAAATCGCCGATATAGTTCAAAACGTGAGAGCGAGAAATATCCGCCGGGGTGGTGCTTGCCGCGCCAGAGCCTAACGGGACGGCGGCTTTTTCGAAAGCGATAGCCACCAACTCGGAACAGTAAAACGCGGCTTCCGGGTTCATTCGGTTATACAAATCGGCGGCCACACCGGCACCAATGACTATAGGACTAAGAAAAATACCGATGAGGAAGCCTGGCCCTGATGTGACACCACCGCCAAAAGCCCCAACATAGTCGTATTTTTTGCCAATCTGCTCCTTTGCGTAGCGAATGACTTGTAATCCTTGTTCATCTGACATACGCAGCCGTCGATACACCGACACCAACGTGTCATCACTCATGGCGTCTTCCAAGCTTTGTAAAGTCACTCCGCTGCCGATAGCCTCAATAATCTGGCTCTTACCAATGTAAAGCGCGGCATGGCTGTAACGAGACATCGTGCCGCCACGGATCACCTTGGACGCTTTCGCCTCGCCAGTGGAAAGGAGGATATCAGCGGGTTTGAGATCACTGATAGTTAGCATGAAACATCTCCCTCTATGAGCTGTTCTAGTAATTTGTGATGCAAATCCACATCACCCGACCGCCTTGCAGGGGTTGGTCGGAACGCAAGCGCACACTCGTAAACGCCATACCTGATGGCAACCGGGAGGCACTGGGGCTAGGGTCTTGAGGACGACGCGAAAATAAAAGTCCTTGACCTAGACCGACTGAATCCAAAATAAACCGCGCCCCGTCAGCGGCGAGGAGTTCCACTTCAATCTTGATGGGTGTACCACCCGGCATCACAAAGGAAGCGCTTTCCGGGCGAATTTCCCAATCGGGTAGATTGGGCATGGCAATGGCGATGCTTTGGACCTGTTCACTGACCACCAAGGGTGGCGTCGGCTGGAGTTCGGTCCACTCTTTACCGAGTTGAATAGAATCTGCAATTTGCCGCATCGTTGGTTTCACACTGCACCCCGCAAAAATAAAAAGAACTAAAAGACAAATAGCTGTAGCGGATTTGGCCATAAGCGAAACACCGTAGGGGTTGGCTATTTTGATTACCGAGTTTTTACTGTGGGACTTTCCGCTTAACTACAATCTAGGGAGGCGATTTTCAGAAATAGCGCGAAATCCCCAAGCTTATAGATGTCCCATAAATAGTATGGCCCAAGATCGCAGGGGTAATAGCCCTTATTTTAGATTTTCATAGCATTTGGCAAGCGCCAGCGATCCGCTGACCTATCCAAGAAAAGCGGTGGAAACAGCCCTGGTTCGGGAGGGGAGTTCGAATAATTAACCAGGGCTGAAAAAATAATATAAACAATGGTTTTTATGGTTTAAACGGTCAGCACTGACAAGTTGCCATTCCCATAGCGCGGCACGTTCACACTAAAATCCGCGCGTCCTTTAGCGGCTCCCAACAGGGCCTTGGCTTCCGGTGGCAGTTTGCCAAGATCAGGATGCAAATCCGCCAGTTTCAAATGTGGGGTACGCTCGTTCATCAGTAGAGTCGAGAGAATATTCATCACCTCGTACAGATTATCGAGCATGGTCTGTTCCAGTTTCTTGGCCTTGATGGTGTCTTTGGCGGCGGCGGGCGGCAGCATCGACAGCGCACAGCCGGCATTAGCAGCGAAGGGAACATCGCAAACAGCGGCGGCGACGACTTTGCCATCATCACCGACATAAGTCGCTACCAGATTACCGCTGCCGGCTTTGGTATCCAGCGGTTTGGCGGACGTAACCGGCACATTGCCCCCGAACAGCATTTCAAGGGTTTTGGCCATGCTGGTCGCATTAGGTAAAGCGAATGTGGTCGTTGCCATAAAAATATCTCCAGATTTTATCAATATAAACAAACGAATGGGCACGCTGTCACGCTGACCGGCAAGCCCGTGATGACCAGGATGCGCGGCTGCCTAACCTTTCTTGAGGAAGGCATCGAGAACCTTGGCAAAGATTTCGGCGGTGAACGGTTTTGTGATCAAAAATTTGGCGCCCGTCTGGGCAGCCCTGGCCCGCATTTCAGCCGAGGATTCGGTGGTGACGAAACCGAAGGGGATTTTGCAACCCTCTTCATTGAGAGCTTCCAACAGCTCGATGCCGGATTTATTCGGCATATTCCAATCCGAAAAAATCAGGTCCGGCGGGTCTTTGTGGATGGCGGCTAACGCTTCGTTGCCGTCCCCCGCTTGCAAGACCTCAAGATTCCCGTAACCCGCCTCGCGCAAGGTCCGGCGGACGATCATGCGCATGGCGCTGCTGTCGTCAACGATCAAAACTTTCATGTGGCTGACTCCTGTTCAAATAAAGTTGTTTTGCATCGAGAAGACGAGTTCCAGGGGCGTGGCGGCCTTAGCGGGAACTGGTCTGGCTTAACTGATAGCAGGTGGTTTTACCCAAAGTAATCGGCTCGAAGGCGGCGCTCAGATTGAGCGTGGTTTCCGAAGCCCCCAAAAACAGGTAACCATCCGGCTTCAATGCACGACGCACATTGTTCAAAATCTGTTTCTTGGTTTCTATGCCAAAATAAATCAACACATTACGCATAAAAATCACATCCATCAGCGGCAGATTCGGCCACGCGCCAGCGAGGTTGCTCTGTTGAAAATCCACCATCCGCCGGATTTCTGGCTTGATCCGCCAGCACAGACCCTGGCGGTCGAAATACCGGGTGAGTTCGGTCGCAGGCAGGCCCCGGTTTACTTCGATCTGGCTGTATAACCCTTCCCGCGCCCGTGCCAGGATCGCTTCCGACAAATCGGTAGCGATGATCCGCAAGCGGCCCTTGACCAAGGTCGGGAAATGTTCCCGCGCCAGCATCGCCACGCTGAACGGTTCTTGCCCGCTCGAACACGCCGCGCACCAGATCGCAACATGCTGGCTCGACGAACGCCGCGCCAGTAGTTCCGGCAAAATCCTGGCTTTGAGCGTTTCAAACGGATGGCCATCCCGGAAGAACGAGGTTTCGTGCGTGGTCATCGCTTCGACCACCTGATGCCGAAGGCGAGGATTACCATCGACCCGCAATGAGGCGAGCAGCGCTTGCAGCGACCCAAAGCCGGTTTTGCGCGCCAGCGGGGTCAGGCGCGTCTCGACCAGATAGGCTTTTTCCGGTTCCAGCACGATGGCCGAAACACGCTTCACCAGGTCGCGCACGTAGTTGAAATCGGTTTCGCTGATCGCGTTCATCGGCAGAATCAAGGGTTGAAGTTGGGGTATCTAGCGACCCACCCGTAGGCGGCTGAGCAGTTCACTAGCGAGTTGCGATAACGGGATTTGTCCGTCCGCCAAGCCCGCTTTCGCTATGAAACCCGGCATCCCCCACACCACGGAGCTGGCTTCATCCTGCACCAGGACTTGGCCCCCCGCCTTACGGATTGCCTCACAGCCACGCAATCCATCATTACCCATGCCAGTCATCACCAAAGCCAAGGTATTACCGCGATAAATTTCGGCAGCCGAGCGAAACAACACATCAGCGGCGGGCCGACAGGAATTCTCAGGCTCACCCTGATGTAGTTGCAGACGCACTTGGGTTCCCTGACGCTCCAACGTCATATGCGAACCGCCCGGCGCGACACGCACCACACCAGGCCGCACCGTCTCACCGGCCACGCCCTCGGCGATGTTAAGCGGGGATTGCGTGGCCAGACGTTCCGCTAAGAGTCGAGTGAAGATCGGCGGCATGTGCTGAACGATCAGGATCGGCACCGGCAGCGTGGCTGGTAATCTCCCCAGCAACGTGGTCAGCGCTGGTGGGCCACCGGTGGATACGCCGATAACCACGATATCCACTCGTTGGCGCAACTGGGGTAAAACCGGAGCCATCGGCCGGCTCACTGGCCTGGGCGACACGAGTGGCTCGACCGACGCCCGGCCGAACGGCACCCAGCCGGCCGACCGTGCCACCGTCGGCGCCGATGCCGATGCCGATGCCGATGCCGATGCCGATGCCGACACTGCCGAGGGGATCGTCAGATGACGGCAAAACGCCTTGATCCGTGGGATCAGATCATCGCGCACGCGCTGTAAAGCGGTCGCCATGTTGCCGGTGTTGGACGGTTTGGTGACGTAATCGTTGGCACCACGCGCCAGGGCTTCCAGGGTCACAATCGCGCCCCGCTCGGTGATCGAGCTGAACATAATCACCGGCAGGCGCGGCTGGCGTTTGCGGATTTCCGTCAACGTCTCCAAACCATCCATTTCCGGCATTTCCACATCAAGGACGATCAGGTCAGGATTGAAGACCGACAGCTTTTCCAGGGCGACCCGGCCGTTGGGGGCCTGACCGACCACTTCGAGCATCGGGTCGCCGGTCAACACGTCAGCCAGCAACCGGCGAATTAAGGCCGAATCGTCTACCAGCATCAGGCGAATTTTGGCGATCCCGTTCATTGCGATATGTCCATCTTATTGAATCAAGTGATATGGCTGAGATCTCAAGTCACCGCTCGAATGACACCACGCCCTGGCCGGTAGTTGGCCGGCGCGGCGGGTTCGTAGCGGAATCGGTCAACCAGTTGGTGCAGTTCCGCCGCCATGCGCGCCATTTCGCTGGAGGCGTTATGCACATCGTTGGCACTGCCGAGCGTGCTTTGCGTCGCTTGGGCGACGTTGGTGATGTTTTGGGCGATTTCGGCCCCACCCCGAGCGGCCTCGACCACGCTGCGACCGATCTCGTTGGTGGTGGCGGTCTGCTGCTCAACAGCGCTGGCGATGGTGATTTGGATATCGTTGATCTGATTAATGATCGTGCTAATTCCTCCGATGGCGTCCACCGCACTGCCGGTGTCCATCTGGATCGCTTCGATCTTGCGGCCGATTTCCTCGGTGGCCTTGGCGGTTTCCTTGGCCAGTTCCTTAACCTCGTTAGCCACCACGGCAAAGCCCTTGCCCGCCTCACCAGCACGGGCCGCTTCGATAGTGGCATTCAGGGCCAACAGGTGGGTTTGTTCGGCAATGGAGGTAATCACCTTAATGATGTTGCCGATGCCGGCGCTGCTTTCCCCCAGCTTGCGCACGGTGGCGTTAGCGCTTTGCGCCATGGTGACGGCCGAGGCCACCACTTTGGCGGCTTCAGCGGCATTCAGGGCGATTTCACGGATACTGGCGCCCATTTCCTCGGTGGCAGTGGCCACGGCTTCGACGTTGGCGCTAACCTGGTCGGCCGTACTAGACGCCATGACCGCTTTATGCGATGCGGCCTCGGCATTGCCGCCCATCTGCTGACTGACTGCGGTCAATTCCTCAGCGGCCCCGGCCAGAGTTTGCGCGGTCTGGCCGATCCGCCCCATGCTGTCGCGGAACGTGGCCAATAACTGGCCTAGTCCCAGCGCCAAGCGGTCGATGGTTTCGTTGCCGCCGCCAGCGACCTCTTGCGTCAGATCCCCGGCGGCAGCGGCGCTGACGGCCTTGAGGATGCGATCCGCTTTGGTTTGCAGCAGATAACTCTGCTCTTTTTCCCGCTCGCTGGTTTCCTTCTCCCGCTCGCTGGACTCTTTAGCGGCGCGTTCGACGCGGACTTTTTCAGTGACGATTTCCCAGGTGATCATTGGCCCCAAATAGGCACCGTCCGGGTCATGGATCGCGCTGAAATGCAGTTCGCAGGTTTCATTGCCCAGCGTGACCGTTGCGGTGTGAGGCAAACGGCTGGGGTCGGCGACGATGCGTTTCAGGTCGGTTTGACGCGGGTACAAGACCTCGACCGGCTGGCCCAGCAACCCGGTGACCGGCACCGATAATTCCGGCTCTAACCGCCGCAGCGTGCGCTCCATTGCCGGGTTCATATAGCGCATCCGCAAATTGCGATCCGCCACCAGGATACCGGTCGGCGCGCTCTGAACCATGGCCAGAGCCTGTCCGGCGCGCTTGCGTTGTTCGGCCAGTTCGGCCCAATCGACTTTTTCAGCTTGCAGCCCGGCATGGAGGCTATCGAGCGCCTGGTTGAGCGCCTGCGTCACCGTACCGAGTTCGTCCTCGGCCACGATGGGCGCCCGCCGGGACAGATCACCGCCAGCCAAACGACGCGCCAATTCTACGACGCCGCCCGTACTGGCTTGCAGAGTACGGCTGATGCGGAAAAATAACGCGGCGAGGGGGAGAATGAAGATCACCGCGAGCAGCCCCTCGCGCAGGAGCAAGCCCCACAGATCACCGCTGGCTGCGACCGTGCGGGCGCTGGCCATCAGCGTCCAGCGCCAGGGCGCAAACTCGCGGGCGTAGCTGACCTGCGATCCTGCCCCGTCAGCGCTCGATGACCCCTCATGGGCCACGAAGCCCCGGCCATCGCGCCGGGTGAGCGCTATCAAGTCGCCCGTCGCTGCGGCCAAACCACCGGCATCACGGGCATTCTGGAGCGGCTGGCTTTCCAGATCGGGCCGGGCGGCGTGCAGCAGCAGCCGTTGTTCTTGATCCAGCACCACAAAATACAGTTCCTGGTAACGCATGTTGCGCAGCGTTTCCAATGCCAGCTTTTGGGCCTGCTCACGAGTGAGGGCACCGGCCTGCTCCTGTTTTTGGTAGCGATCAAGGACGCCGGTCGCCACCTCCACCACACTGAGCACCACGGTTTTCGGCCCTTCGTGGGTATCACGCCAGTGCAGGGCGAGTGACGACACCACCAGGAGCAACAGGCCGGCAACAGCCCAGCCGAGCATCAGCGCCAGCTTGCCGCGCAGAGTCAAATTCTTCATCATTTTCATCGGTTTCAATCTCCTCCTGGCGATCTTATGCGGAGTGGCCCACGCCAGGCCGGACCCTCCCCTCTCTCGCGCTCAGGCATCGGCCATCGGGTGGCCGCGATGCAAAATTTCCGGACTGAACAACTTGGCAATGTTCAGAACCAACAACAGGCGGCCTTGCAATTTGTAAGCGCCCCTGATCAATTCCCGCGCAATCCCATCCAACGTATCCGGTGGATGCTCGAAACTGTCTTCGTCCACTTCCAACACATCCCCGATCCGATCCACCAGCAAGCTAAAAATCCCTTGCCGGGCGTGCATCACGATGTTGATCGGCAAGCGTTCGTCGGCCCGATCCTCCACTTGCAGCAACCGCCGCAAATCGATGGCAGTGACGATCTGGCCGCGCAGGTTGATCAGGCCACGCACCACGGCCGGCGCCAGCGGCACCGGGGTCACGGTCTGGTAGCGGATGACTTCCTGGACCCGCTCGACTTCGATACCGAAAAAGCGCTCTTCCAGGAAAAATGTACAGAGCTGACGCTGGTCGGCCATGGCTTATACCTCCTCTACCAGCGCCAGCAGCGGAGCCACCCGGCGCAGAAAACTATCCACATCGAACAGCTCAGTGACTCGCCCTTGAATCACCAGCGTGCCCGATACCCCGTTACGGGTCGCGCGGCCCTTGACCTCAAACACATCCTGGATGATGTCGAGGATCTCATCGACGATCAGGCCCACTTGCCGAACCCCATCGCCGAAGACGATGGCTTGCAACAAGTTCGTATCGGCCGCCGCCCCGCCCGCTTCCGCCAGGCGATTGAACGAGCGCCGCTCGCTGAGAATGTCCCGCAGATGGATCAACGGCAGGATCTGGCCGCGATACTGAACCACGTCCACATCGCCGGCGCTTTCAACCTGATCGACTGGAATCTCTTCCAGTCGGGAAACCGGCGCCAGCGGGATGGCCAGGCGGCTGTTGCCCGGCGAACGGACCAGCAGCAGGGTCTGGCGTTCGGCAGCGCGTGCCCGCGCCTCGCGCAATTGAGCGGAAATGCCTTGGTCGTGGCTTTCGCTGAGGATGTGGGCCTGCTGGGCGATGCCCAGCACGTCCAGGATCAGGGCCACCCGCCCATCGCCCATGATGGTGGCGCCGGCGAACACCGGGATGTCCTGCAACACCTTATCGAGCGGCTTGACGACGATTTCCTGGGTGTCATTGATTTGATCGACCACCAAACCAAACTGGTGCTGGCCAGCTTGTAACACCACGATATTGATGACGCCGGTCGCGCGGGCGGGAGCCAATCGTAATTCCCGATTGAGATGCACGATGGGCAGCAGCTTGCCGCGCAGCCGATAGACTGGGTTGCTGTGAACGTACTCGATAGCGGTGCTGCGCTGCTCCTCGTTGATGCGGATCAGCTCCAGCAAGTTGACCTGGGGAATTGCAAAGCGCTCCTTGCCGCTAGTGATGATCAGCGCCGGCACGATGGCCAGGGTCAACGGGATGCGGATCTTGAAAGTCGTCCCGTGGCCAAGCTCGCTTTCCAGGTCGATGACCCCACCGATTTTCTCGATGTTGGTCTTGACCACATCCATGCCGACGCCACGACCAGAGATATTGGTGATCTTTTCGGCGGTGGAGAACCCCGGCAGGAAGATCAGGCGCCGGATGTCCTGATCGGTCATGGTGAGGGCACGTTCGGCGGTAATCAGCCCTTTTTCCAGCGCCTTGTTGCGCAGCTTGCCGGGATTGATACCGGCGCCGTCGTCACCGATTTCGATGTGAACCTGGCCACCTTCGTGATAGGCGCGCATCGACAGCCGGCCTTCCTCGGGCTTGCCGTCCGCCCGCCGGATCGCCGGTAGTTCGACACCGTGATCAATGGCGTTGCGGATCAAGTGGGTTAGCGGATCTTTCATCGCCTCAATCAGACTTTTATCGAGTTCCGTCTCCTTGCCTTCCATTTCTACCCGGACCTGTTTGCCGCAACTGACCGACAGATCGCGCACTACGCGGGGAAATTTGGCCCAGATGTTGTTGATAGGCTGCATCCGGGTACGCATGATCCCTTCCTGAAGCTCGCTGGTGATCAGATTCAAGCGTTGTGAAGCCGCCAGCAGCGGTACGTTTTCCTGAAGGGTGCTGTATTCGAGGATTTGGTTGCGTGCCAGTACCAGTTCTCCCACCAAATTCATCAGCTTATCCAACAGCGGCACATCGACCCGGATCGAGCTTTCCGCGATGGTGGGTGCTCCATTGCTCGGTGCAACGGGTGCGGGACTGGCTCGCTCCGGCGGTGGGGAAATCGGTTCAGCAGGTGGTTGAGGTGCCGATGCGGTGGGCATGGGCGCGGTGGCGGCGGGTTCAGGCACCGATGGAGCCGGTTCGGGCACTCCAAAGAAGATCAGATTATCAAGGGCGGGTTGCGATGCCGGGCTGAAGGTTGCTTCAGCATCGGGCGGGGTCTTCTCCACAGCGTCGAGCAGCACATCAGCCGCAGGCGCGAGCAAAAACTCGCAGTGCGCACCCGCTGGTGCCTCGTTGATCGGTGATGCTGGGATCTCTGGCGCCGGTATCGTCACCGGGCTGGCCGCTGAACCAGCGGAGGCGCTGGCTCCTCCGGTCTTGAGCCGGTTCAAGGTCTCAATGAGATCGGCATAGGATTCCTCGCCATCCCCTCCAGTGCGTTCCACTTCGCCCAACATCGTGCGCACCGCATCCAGCATATTCAGCAAGGCGCTGGCGATTTCCCGACTGAATTGCAGCTTGCCGTCCCGCAGTAGCGACAGCAGATTTTCACCAGCGTGGGTCAGCTTTTCGAGATGGCCAAAACCGAGAAACCCGCAGGTTCCCTTAATCGTGTGGACCGTGCGGAAAATGCTGGCGAGCGTATCCCGATCTTCTGGATTTTGTTCCAGTAAGACGAATTTGGTGTCGAGCTGATCCAAGCCTTCAAGGCTTTCGGTCAGGAATTCTTTAAGGATGTCGTCCATAGCCGATAGGGTTGCTCAGACAGTGAGGCATGAGCCTTCAGTCCGTGGTCAATGGAAAAAGAACCGGTGAGGTTCAATAACACGGGGGGTTAAGCAATAACCGAACCAACCTCATCATTCAAATATGGATCAAGCAGTTAATGGGTATTTGCTTCCCCTGTGGTCACATAAAAGAGAGTGAAAGTGGAGTAAGCGACAGCGAATTGACTGGGCGTGGAAATGGCATCGCCAAAATATTGGCATCTTCGGTGGTTTGAAAGACATTCTGCCGATAGTGGGTCGTTAGCTACCCGCAACCCACACGGTGCACCAAAAGACAGATACCAGGATCAGCAGCACAACAAATTTATAACCTATTAATAATATTAATTAATATTTGTCATTTAATGTTACCGACTGACCGGCAACGAACATCTGCTGAAAAAAAATTTAACGATTGGCATTGATATTGCCCTTACGCCGACCAACCGGACTAATCCGCCAGATGATAAAAAATTGCAGTCCATATCATCATTTCTGAAGCTATTAGCGGACCCATGAAATGGAGTAAAGCCGTGGAAGGTTAGGGATAGTCGCTGCTCTAATGAGCTAGAGTATCGCGCACCATCCCATTAAGAGAGAGCAGTTCGTTTAGGAGAAGGTTCTTTAAAGTAGTTTAAGGATTATAACTTGGTTTTATCGTTCGCTTTGGTTAAGGCAACTGGTTGGCGATGTTTAAAATTTAATCGCCAGCCAGTCAGCCAAAGTCCGAGGTAGCTACTTAAAAAAGAATGATAGCTTCATTTATTATCGGCCAAAAAATGCCTACTACCAAACATGCTAAAGTAGGTTGCTTTCTCTAAATAAGAAGAAGCCTTCCTAAGAAAAGGCCAGATCTAATCTAGCTGTGTTTTACCTCCCTGATGGCTGAGGAGACCCTAGCTGAAAGTTAGGATTTTCATTTCTAAAACATCATTCTCTATCTGAAACTTAGGAGATTTTTCTATGAAAGAAAACAATGAAAAAAAAGGCTTGCGGATGAATATACGGTTGAAGATTTTGCTGGGTGTGTCGGTGGTGCTCGCCATCCTTCTGGCCCTGGGAATTACTGCGATCTTCAACCTCACTCAAATCCGTGGTGAGTTCGATGGCCTGGTCGAGGCCACTCAAGTTGAGCGTTATGCCTTGAATGCACGGGTACATGTCCGGGATTTTCGTCTTGGCGACTATGAGGCAGCCGACAAAGTTCATAATGACCTCAAAACGATTATCACCGCATTAGAAACGATTGATAAGGCGTCAACCAACACTGATTTGCTGGAAAAATCCAAAGCTGCTCGCACGGCCACCCTGGAGTACACCAAGGCTTTTGATGGTTTCCTTGAGGCTATGAAAAGCAATAAGGTAGCCGTGGCAACGATGGTCAACCAAGGGCAACAAGTGATTAAGCTGGCGAAGGAATACTACGAAAATAGCCAGAAGGAAGCCGCCTTGTGGGTTTATATCAATGCGCTAGAGATCATGAAGAGTGAGAAGGATGAACGTCTCTATAAAAACCGTGATTATTATAAAGACATGTTACAAAAGCGCGGGGAACTGATTCGCTATTTCAACCAGATGGATGGATCTGGGACTGATGAGAAAGTCAACCAAGCCCGTAAAGCCACCGAAGAGTATTTCCAAGCAGCGGCGAGCTGGATCACGAACGATACCAAAGTCGAGAAAGAGATAATCCCGCAAATGACCGAGCGCGGCGGTGAAGCTGTCCGCTTGGCTTATGACGCAGCGAGCAATGCTGCCAAAAGCATGATCTCGACCGAACAGCTCAGCATTACCACCATCAGTATTGGCATCATTATCGCGGTCATACTAGGAATCATCATCGCCCTCGTCCTGGCCAACATGGTCGCCCGTCCGCTCACTTACGGTGTCGAGTTTGCTAAGACGATTGCCAGTGGCAACCTGGGCCAGCGTATTGAGCCGCAGTATCTGCGGCGCGGTGATGAAATCGGTGATTTGGCTGAAGCGCTCGATGATATGGTCGGTCAACTCAAGGGAATGGTCGGGAGCGTCAACGAAGCGACGAGCCAAGTGGCCTCTGCCTCATCGGAGATTGCGCAAGGGAGCAGTGATTTAGCCCAACGCACGGAAGAGCAAGCCTCAGCCCTGGAAGAGACCGCTTCCTCCATGGAAGAACTAACTGGAACGGTTAAGCAAAGCGCTGAGAACGCCGGTCAGGCCAATCAATTGGCCGGGGCCGCCCGCACCCAGGCCGAGCAAGGCGGTCAGGTGGTCGATCAGGCCGTCGCCGCGATGGGAGCCATCCATCAAAGCAGTAAGAAGATCGCCGATATCATCGGCGTGATTGATGAGATTGCCTTTCAGACGAATCTCCTGGCACTGAATGCCGCCGTCGAAGCCGCCCGCGCCGGCGAACAAGGCCGTGGCTTTGCCGTGGTCGCCGGCGAAGTCCGTAAGCTCGCCCAGCGCAGCGCTGATGCCGCGAAAGAGATCAAAACCCTGATCACCGACAGCGTGGCCAAAGTCGAAGATGGCGGCAAGCTGGTCGATAAGGCCGGTCAGACCCTCAAAGAGATCGTCACTTCCATTAAGAAAGTCAGCGATATCGTCGCAGAAATCGCCGCCGCCAGTCGGGAACAGGCCGCCGGCATCGAGCAGGTCAACAAAGCCATCCTCCAGATGGATCAAGTCACCCAGCAGAATGCCGCCCTGGTCGAACAAACCGCCGCCGCCAGCCACAGCATGGGCGATCAGGCCCAGGAACTCCAACGCTTGATGGGCTTCTTTAAATTGGATCGCACCAACCCCACCGCCGGGACCACCGCAACCTCCGCCAAAGCCCCGACCCCGTTGCGGCCTGTCCCAACCACCGGCTCACGACCCACCGTCGTGAAAACTCCCGCAAAACCTCGTCCAGTCGCAGCCGCTAGAAAACCCGCCGCTACCGCCGCTGCGACCGAGCAAGAGTGGGAAGAATTTTAGGAGAAACCGATGACACTGATCGAATGCCAATCCGAATTGGATATCGCCCTGGTGAGCGATTTACGCCAGCGTTTACTGGATGCCTTACAAGCGGGCGAACCGCTGGAAATCGAGGCCAGCGCGATACGCCGAGCGCACACCGCCGCTCTACAAGTGTTCCTTAGTGCATTCGTCGAAGCCCGTTCCTTGGGCATATCGATCAGTTGGCGCAACCCCTCCCCAGCTTTGCTGGAAGGCGCCCGCTTGCTGGGGCTGGTGGATGGCTTGGGGCTTACCGACACCGACGCGGCTTGAAAGATAGGTTTTTAGAATAAACACATTGGAGAATCAACAAGATGGCAAACATACTCGTGGTAGACGACTCCGCGTCGATGCGGCAGATGGTGGAGTTCACTCTCAAGGAAGCTGGCCACCAGGTCACAGTGGCCGAGGATGGGCAAGCGGCGTTAGCAATCGCCAAGGGCGGTCTGACCTCCGATCTGGTCATCACCGATGTCAACATGCCCAACATGGACGGCATCACACTGATTCGGGAATTGCGGAGCCTACCCGCTTATAAATTCACCCCGATTCTCACTCTGACCACCGAATCCACCACCGAGAAGAAGATGGAGGGTAAGGACGCAGGGGCAACGGGCTGGATCGTCAAGCCGTTCAATCCAGAAAAACTGTTGGCGACCGTCAACAAGGTCTTGGGATAACACTCCCATGGCTATTGATCTCGCTCAGTTCATCCAGACCTTCTTTGAAGAAAGCTTCGAGGGCCTGGATGTCATGGAGGCCGGCCTGTTAGCTCTGGAACCCGATGCGGCAGTTGACCTGGAGCAAATCAACACCATCTTCCGGGCAGCCCATTCGATCAAGGGCGGCAGCGGCACGTTCGGTTTCAAGAACGTCACCGATTTCACCCATCTGATGGAAACCCTGCTCGATAAGATGCGGGAAGGCCGGATGGCAATTAGTCGGGCTGCGGTCAATACCCTGCTGGAATCTGTCGATTGTTTGCGGGAAATGCTCGTCGCCGCCAGGGAAAATGCCCAGGTCGATGATGAGCGCGTCCAGGCATTGCGGGATCGATTGATGCAGTTGCTGGAATTGAAGCAAACCGCACCGACGGCCACGCCAGCCAGTGATGAACCCACACCGCCGCAGACGCTGGGTTGGTGCATTCAATTTCAGCCGTACCCGCAGATGATGCATAGCGGCAATGACCCGGTGCGGATGTTCCGCGAGCTTGCCGAGTTGGGCGAGCTGACAGTCCGTCCCGATGTAGCTCGACTGCCCCGGCTGGCGGATTTACAGCCTGAAGATTGCTATCTGTCATGGGAATTGGAGCTAGTCGGACTCGCGCCGCACGATGCGGTCGCCGAGGTATTTGCCTGGGTGGAAGGCGATTGCGAGTTAACCCTGACACCGCTGGTGGAAGCGGTGACGCCAGTATCCGCCGCGCCGCCGTTGCCAAGCCCGGCCGTCCGGCCCGGCACCGCTGAAGAAGGTCAACAGGGTGAGCTGTTGCTGGAACGGCGCCAGACCGAGGATCGCCGCAAAGGCGACCGCCGCGCCAGCGCGGTGACCACGCCCGACGGCGGTTCAATCCGGGTCGGCATCGATAAGGTCGATGCCGTCATCAACCTGGTGGGTGAATTGGTCACCACGCAGTCGATGCTCAGTGCCTTGGGCGAAGGCTTCGACATGAGCCGGCTGGATAAGCTGCATGAAGCGTTGGATCAACTGGACCGCAATACCCGCGATTTGCAAGAGCACGTCATGCGCATCCGCATGTTACCGGTCAGCTCGGTGTTCAGTCGCTTCCCCCGGCTGGTGCATGACATGAGCGGCAAGCTGGGCAAGGAAGTCGATCTGCGGATCAACGGCGAACAGACCGAACTTGATAAAACCGTCATCGAAAAAATCGGCGATCCGTTGGTCCATCTGATCCGCAACAGCCTTGATCACGGCCTTGAGCCACCGGATGAGCGGGTGCGAGCTGGCAAACCGGCCACCGGCGTCATCAGCCTGGATGCCTACCATAAAAGCGGTAGTATTTTCATCGAGGTCGGTGATGACGGACGTGGCCTGAACCGTGAAGCCTTGTTGCGCAAGGGTTTGGATACCGGGCTACTTAAAGCGGGCGAGGACTACAGCGATGAACAGATTTACGAGTTGATCTTCCATCCAGGGTTATCGACCGCCAAACAGATCAGCGACGTGTCCGGCCGGGGCGTTGGTATGGATGTGGTCCGCCGCAACATCCAGGATGTCGGCGGCAGTATCCAAATCACCAGCCAGCCGGGGAAAGGAGCGCGCATCACCATTTGCCTGCCGCTGACCCTGGCGATCCTGGATGGCCAACTGGTCAGCATCGGCCAGGATTGTTACATCATCCCGCTGCTGTCGGTCATCGAATCGGTGCAGATCCGGGCTGATGCCGTCAACCGGGTGGCCGGCAAAGGAGAAATCCTGCGGTTTCGCGGCCAACCGTTACCGATCTTGCGCCTGTACGAGCTATTTGGGACGGAAGACGCCGTAACCGATTTAGAAAAAGGACTCCTGGTGGTGGTAGAGGCGGATGGCCGGCAGGTCGGTCTGTTCGTCGATGATTTAGAAGGGCAGCAGCAAATCTCCATTAAATCTTTGGAAAAAAATTTCCGGCGGGTTTCCGGCGTGGCGGGTGCCACGATCCTCGGCGACGGTCGGGTCGGTTTGATTCTCGATATATCCGGATTGATCCGGGTCAATAACCCAGTGCTGTGAGGTAGACGATGAACACGAAAACGACTGATTTAGCCACTTTAGGCCCACGGGGCCTGTCCAAGCGCGACGCCACGGCGGAAGGCTTGCAATACCTGACTTTTAGCTTGGCGGGCGAGGAATACGGCATCGACATTTTGAAGGTGCAGGAAATCCGTGGCTGGGCACCGGTGACCAAAGTGCCCAACGCGCCACCCTTCGTGCGCGGGGTGATGAACCTGCGCGGCGCTATCGTTCCGGTGATCGATCTGCGCTTGCGCTTTGGTTTGGAAACAATGGCCTATACCAAGACCACGGTGGTGATCGTGGTCACGGTGCAATCAGCCAGCGGCAGTCGGATCATCGGCACGGTGGTGGACGGGGTATCGGATGTACTCAATCCGAACGCCGCCGACATCCAGCCACCGCCGGATTTCGGCACGGCCGTCCACACCGAATTCATCAGCGGCCTGGTCACCATTGAGGCGGGCATGGTGATGTTGCTGGATGTGGATCGGCTTTTGAGTGTGGAAGAAATGTTTGCGCTGGAGACGGTGCGGCCCGCCAACGAACATGGCATCGCGCAGGCGGCGTAAGCGTCGTCGCAGGCCAACAGGAAAAGATTAAAAAATCCGGGAGCAAAACGGCAGTGAACGGCGAATTCGAATTTTCCGAGCAGGATTTCCAGCGAGTCCGCCGGATCATTGGTGATATTGCGGGTATTTCTCTAGCAGACGGCAAACGCGAGCTGGTGTACAGCCGACTCTCCCGGCGCTTGCGCCAGCGTGGCCTGCAACGCTTCGAGGATTATTGTAACTTGCTGGAAACGCACGAGGATACCGATGAGATGGGCGAATTCGTCAATGCGTTGACGACCAACCTCACCTCTTTCTTTCGGGAAGCTCACCATTTCGACTACCTGGCCCGCGAGTTACTACCCGCCTTGGTGCGGGCCGGTCAGTTCGGCAGCCGCCGCCTGCGCATCTGGTCGGCCGGCTGCTCGACCGGCGAGGAACCCTACTCCATCGCCATGGTGGTCCGGGAAAGCCTGCCCTCGGTCGGTTGGAATGTAAAAATTCTGGCGACCGACTTGGATTCCAATGTACTGGCCACCGCCGAGCGCGGCGTCTATGACGCCAGTCGCATTAAGGATTTACCGGAAGCGCGCGTGCGGCGCTGGTTCCAGAAAGGCCGGGGCGCCCAGGCCGGTCAGGTGCGGGTGGCATCGGCGCTGCGTGAGCTGATCACGTTCCGTCGGCTAAACTTGATGGAAGATTGGCCGATGCGCGGCCCGTTCAACATCGTATTCTGTCGCAACGTGGTGATTTATTTCGATAAGCCTACCCAGCGAATTTTGTTTGACCGCTTCGCCAACGCGCTGACCGAGGCGGGGCATCTGTTCGTCGGTCACTCCGAATCCCTGTTCAAAGTGACCGAGCGGTTCGCGCCGCTAGGCAAGACCATCTATCAACGCTGCCTTTGAGGTGCGCGAACATGAGAGCTGTCCCAGCCGGCCAAAAAAGAATCAAACATTTACGCCTACCCGAATTCACTGATGCCAAAAGCTATTGGGACCCAATCCAAAACGTGGAGGTGGTCAGAATTCTGGCAGGGGAATACTACGTGACCCACTGCGAGGAAATGATCACCACAGTGCTCGGTTCCTGCATTTCGGTCTGCATCCGCGATAAAGCCATCAACATCGGCGGCATGAATCACTTCATGCTGCCGGAAGAAAACCGCTCCAACGGCGACGATAGCCCACGTCGGCTGACCGCCGATGCCGCCTACGGCAGCTACGCCATGGAACGGCTGATCAACTGCATCCTCAAGTACGGCGGCCGCCGAGAAAATCTGGAGATCAAAATCTTCGGCGGGGGCCGGATCATCGGTGGAATGACCGATATCGGCCAACAGAACATCGCGTTCGTGCGGAGTTATTTGCGTACCGAACGTCTGGCAGTCCTCGCTGAGGATGTCGGCGGCGACTTACCGCGACGGATGGCCTACCTGCCGGTGTCCGGCAAAGTCCTGGTTAAAAAACTGCGCAACATCCGCAGCGAAACGATCATCAAACAGGAAAATGTTTACCGGGAGGATCTGCGCCGGAGCAGCAGCCAGGGCGGTGACGTCGAACTGTTCGGAGATTTTGGCTAATGGCTGACAAAATCAAAGTTCTCATCGTCGATGATTCTGCCTTAGTCCGGCAGATTCTCGCCGAAATTCTCGATCAGGACCCCGGCATCCAGGTCGTAGGGGCGGCGGCTGACCCTTACGCTGCGCGGGAAAAAATCAAGCAACTCAATCCCGATGTCCTGACCCTGGACGTCGAAATGCCCAGGATGGACGGCCTGACTTTCCTAAGCAATTTGATGCGGTTGCGGCCCATGCCGGTGGTGATGGTGTCGTCGCTCACCGAATCCGGGGCAACAGTGACCTTGCAGGCGCTGGAACTGGGCGCGGTCGATTTCGTCACCAAGCCCAAGGTCGATCTGGCCCACACCCTGGATGATTATGCGCTGGAAATCCGCGAGAAAGTGCGGATGGCCGCGCGCGCACGGGTGATCGAACGCCGCTCGCCGCCCCCGACGACCAAGCTGCCGGCGGCGGGCGAAAAATATTCCGCCGATGTCATCTTGCAGCGGGAAGAGCGCGCCCGGCCCTTCAAGACCACTGAAAGCCTCATCGCTATCGGTGCCTCGACCGGCGGCACCGAGGCGATCAAGGAAGTGTTGATCCGTATGCCCCTGAGCTGTCCGGGTATCGTCATCACCCAGCACATTCCCGAAGCCTTCAGTGGGCCGTTCGCCCGTCGCATGGATTCGGTGGCGGCGATTTCGGTGTGTGAAGCGCGCGACGGTCAACAGATCTTTCCCGGCCATGCCTACATCGCCCCCGGCGACCGCCATCTGATGCTGGTGCGTGACGGCGCCCGTTACGTCTGCCGCCTCAACGACGGGCCACCGGTCAACCGCCATCGCCCCAGCGTGGACGTGCTGTTCCGCTCAGTTGCCGCCAACGCCGGCCAGAATGCGGTGGGTGTGATCTTGACTGGCATGGGTGATGACGGGGCGCGCGGCATCAAAGAAATGCGCGAGGCCGGCGCGCCCACTCTAGCCCAGGATGAGCAGACCAGCGTGGTGTGGGGAATGCCAGGGCAAGCCGTCAAACTGGGCGGAATCGATAAGATTCTGCCCCTGGAAGCCATCGCCGCGCACATCATGCGGCTTGCGGAGGAGCACTCGCGATGAGAGGGGACAGCAGCGTGCGTGCGGTGGAATCACCAGCGCCCGACCTGGACGAGACGGCGCGGCTCGGCACTAAAATTCTGGTTTGCCTGCGCGATATCCTGGCTTCGAAAGATGTCAAGGTGCATGAAGATATCCGGCGCGGTAAAACCATCATCAGCGATGCGGCGGTCAAGCTCAGCAATAGCTTCAACGGCCTCAACAGTCAGACCCGCGCCCAGCAACAACTGGTGGCCTCGCTGATTGAGGAGGTATCGCAAAAGAAAGCGGGCGGAACCAACAACAATCGCGCCAGTGTGCGGGAAATCGCCGACGGCATGTCGTTGATCCTGCAAGGCTTCATGGATACCTTGGCCCAAGTCAGCGCCCAGAGCAGCGGGGTGATCGCCAAGATGGAAGCGATGACCGAAGTGGTCAATCAGACGTTTTCCCTGCTCAGCAACGTCGAGATGATCACTAAGCAAACCAATTTGCTGTCGCTGAATGCGTTCATCGAAGCGGCCCGCTCCGGTGAGGCTGGCCGGGGATTTCAGGTAGTCGCCACCGAAATGCGCAATCTTTCGCACAGTTCGGCACGCCTTAACGAACAAATTCGCGTCCAGGTCGAACAATCGAAAAAAATCGTCCACGAGACCCGCGATGTGGTCAATCAGATGGCGATGCGCGATACCACCTCATTGATCGAAGCGAAAGACCAGGCCGATATCCTGTTTGCCAAGCTGGGGGTGATGAATGAGTACATCTCGGAAAATCTCGGCCAGGTATCGGACTTGAGCCAAGGCATCGACCGCAGCGTCGGCTTGGCGGTGCAGTCCTTGCAATTTGAAGATATCGTCGGTCAGTTGCTGTCGCACGCGGATCGGGAATTGAGCGAACAGGAACAAGTGTTGAGCGAATTGCGCAACCGCTTGCGCAGCTTCGCCGAGAGCACGCAAAACGGCGGCGATACCCGTGAGGCGCTGCTGGAACTGCAAGACAACCTGCACGCTTTGCAACGGTCGGGGCTATGCCAGAAAAGCAAGACGGTCTTACAGCAATCAATGGACGAAGGGGACGTGGAACTCTTTTGACCCTCTCCTCCGCCACGAGCCAAGCCGATCAGGACTAACCCCATGCGCAACAACCTTCCCGTCACCGACACCGAATACGTGCTCCCCGACCAGATTGCACTGGTCTCAATGACCGGTCTCGACAGCCGGATCACCTACGCCAATCCGGCGTTTATCGAGACCAGCGGCTTCACGAAGGATGAGCTGCTCGGCCAACCGCACAATCTGGTGCGCCATCCCGACATGCCTCCCGAAGCCTACGCCGATCTATGGCGAACGATCAAAGCCGGCCAGCAATGGACGGCGCCGGTCAAGAATCGGCGTAAGAACGGGGATTATTATTGGGTCAAGGCCAACATCACGCCGATTATCAAAAACGGCCGTCCGGTGGGCTACATGTCGGTACGGGTCAAACCCAGCCGCGAGGAAATCGCCCAGGCTGATGCGCTCTATCGCGCGATACGAACCGGTGCGAATCGTCACGGTGTCTGTGCCGGTCATGTGGTCCGCACCGGCGTACTCGGCAAACTGCTCAGATGGACTCACCCGGATATCCAGACCCGCATTTGGCTTGCGCTGCTCACGTTGCTGTTGGCCATGGTCGGATTTGCGGCAATCGCACTGCCAGGATTTGGCACTGGCTTGGGCTGGGCTGGCATAGGGGCGCTGGGTGGTTTCGGTCTACTGGTGGCTGGTGGGTTGGGCTGGTGGCTGTATCGCTCGGTAGCGAAACCGCTACGCGAAGTGGCAACCATGTCCCAACGCATCGCCGGCGCTGACTTGACCGGGCGTTTTGGCACCACGCGGGATGATACGCTGGGTTTGGCGGTACGCGGACTCAATCAGACCAACGTCAACCTCTGGGGTATCGTGTCCGATGTCCGCGCCCAAGTCCACGGCGTCCATGACGCAGCCGCTGATATCGGCGCTGGCATTGAGGATCTTTCCACTCGCACCGAAGCCCAGGCATCGAACCTGCAACAGACCGCCGCCAGCATGGAGCAAATCCACGCTACCGTACAGCAAACCGCTGATCTGGCCCGCCAAGCCAACCGATTGGCGCTATCCGCAGCCTCTGTGGCTGAACAGGGTGGTCGCGCGGTTGACCAGTTGGCCGCTAATATGGCCGACATCGACGCAGGCTCGGCCAAAATTGCCGATATTATCGGCGTGATCGATGAAGTAGCCTTTCACACCAATATCCTGGCTTTAAACGCGGCCGTCGAAGCCGCCCGCGCCGGCGAACAGGGACGAGGATTCGCCGTAGTCGCAGATGAAGTGCGCAATCTGGCGCAGAAAACCGCGACCGCAGCCAGGGAAATCAAACACCTGATCACCGATTCACTGGCTAAAGTGGCATCCGGCAGTAAACTGTCCGACGAAGCCGGCAAGACGATGGCGGCAACGGTATCGGCAATCAGCGGAGTCGCCACGATCATGGGTGACATCAACCGCGCTACTGATGAGCAGGCAGCCGGCATCGCCCAAGTCAATACAGCAGCCATGCAGCTGGATCGAGCGACCCAGGAAAATGCCGCCTTCGCCGACCGGATTAACGCCGCCGCGTTGCTGTTGAACTATCAAGCCAATACCCTACGGGAAGCAGTCGGCATCTTTCATATCAGCTGAGCAGGCCCATCGCACCACGGTGGGGCCTTAAGGAGACAGGCCGTGCCGAAAGGGTTATCTATTCTGGCCAGTTTGTTGCTGATTGGAATCTTTGCGTTGCCAAACCCAGTCAACGCGACCGGTACAGCAGCGGAACGGGTGGATTTTGGCGCGAATCCCGGTCAGTTACGTCTGTTTTTCTATCGACCCGACACTCTGCGAACACCGGCTGCACTGGTGGTGGCTTTGCATGGTTGCCAGCAGACGGCTTTGGAGTACGCCCGGCTGACTGGCTGGTTGCAACAGGCCGACCGGTGGGGCTTCCTGCTGTTGTTGCCGGAGCAGCGGTTGATCAATAATCCCCAACGCTGCTTCAACTGGTTTCGGCCCGCACAGGTGACACGCGACCAGGGCGAAGCCGGCTCAATCCGGCAGATGATCGCCCGGTTACAGACGGAATTTCCCATCGACTCGCAACGGATCTATGTCGCTGGCCTGTCAGCGGGTGGAGCGATGGCTGCGGCGTTGTTGGCGGTTTATCCGGATGTGTTCGCCGGTGGTGCCAGCATCGCTGGAGTCCCTTACGGCTGCGCCAGCGGAATGCTCGGCGCCCTGTACTGCCAGTCCTGGGGCCGCGATTTGCGCCCCGCCGAATGGGCGGAAAAGGTGCGCCACACCGCCGCCGAGGCGAACCTACACCCGCAACGCTGGCCGATCCTCTCCATCTGGCAAGGTCAGTCAGACTGGGTGGTCGATTCCACCAACGCCCGCGAGTTGGCCGAACAGTGGAACGCACTGCACGGCCTGCAATCGAATGCGGCCAGTGAGGAAACCGGCCAAGGCTACACCCACCGGGTTTATCGTGATGCCACCGGCCAGCCGCGCGTCGAAAGCTACTTGATCGCCGCCATGGGCCATGGTCAACCCATCGATCCAGGATCGAGCGCTGCGCAATGTGGCACTGCGGCCGATTACGTGCTGCCGGTTGGGATTTGCGCCAGCGAGCGCATCATCCATTTTTGGGGATTAGCACCGTAAATCGCCCAAAATCCGCGTCAGTTCCGCTTCAGGATCGAACAAGCTCTCAGCCGAGGCCGTGAAGGTACGATGGACGAAATTTCCATCGGCGGTCGTCTGGTATTGCGCTCGATAATACGCCGGCCGGGCCAACAGATCGCCGACACCGGCCAAAAGAGCCGCCACATCATCCGAGCGGCTGTATAACCCAAGGCTGGCGCGCACCATGCCCTGCTGACGCTTCAGCGTGGCCACTGCGTCCTCGGCATCTGGATCAAGCTCCAGCGCCCACAGCTCCGGTTTCAGCAGTTCCCGCACGTAAGGATGCGCGCAAAAGCACCCGTTGCGAACCGCAATGTTGTGATAATCGTTGAGAGCAGCGGCCACCAGCCCATGCTCCAACCCCGCCAGATTGAAGGCGACGGTGCCCAGTCGCGGACTGCGCGCCAAATCCAGATCACCGTATACCCGCACGCCAGGCAAAGCGGCCAACCCGCCCAGCAAATCGGCCAATAATGTCTGCTCAGCGGCGTGAATCTGCGCCATCCCGACCCGTTGCAGCACATTGAGCACCGCGCCGAGCTGGACCGCACCCAGGATATTGGGCGTGCCGGCTTCTTCACGGTCGGGGAATCGACTGGCGATTTCATAGCCGGCCAGATGCACGTCTTCCACCATACCGCCGCCGACCTCATCCGGCTCTTGCCCTTCCAGCAACGCCCGCCGTACCACGGCCACGCCCGGCGAACCCGGCGCATAGAGCTTGTGGCCGGAGAACACCACGGCATCCAGCGCCCGTTCGGGAGCGCCCGTATCGCTGCAAGCCAATGGCGCGTGAGCCAGTGCTTGGGAGGCATCGACCACCACCCAGGCACCGTGGGCGTGTGCCAAGGCCGCGATATCATGCACCGGGTTGATGATTCCGGTCACATTGCTCGCCGCCGAAATGGCGATATAGTTGACTTGCCCAGGGTGCTGTTCCAGTACATCTGCCAGCGCCGCCAGATCGACCGTCCCCAGCGCGGGAGATGCTCCAGTCAAAGGGATATGGACGACCCGACCGGCCTGTTTGCGATGCGGCAGATCGTTGGCGTGATGCTCCATCAGTGACACCAGCACCAGCTTGCACTCTGGCCGACGCGCTGCCAGTCCCCGCGCCAGTCGATTGAGTGCGGCGGTGCAACCGCTACCGGCGAAAAAGGCTGTGTAATCCACTGGATCAGCGCCTAAGAAGCGCAGTACCTGGGCGTGTGCCCAATCAAGGGCATGGCTGGCAATCCGTGCGGAAAAATGCAGTTGGCTATGGCTATTGGCATAATGCGGCAACAGCACGTCCGTTAGCCGCCGCGCACACCCTAACGCCAGGGTGGAGGCCGCCGAGTCCAGGTAGTGCCGACGCACGAAACGGCCATCGGCCAACCGATAACCGGTATCAAGCCCGTTGAAATCTTGCTGGATCGCCGACAGCGACACGGTTTGGGCATGTTGGTTCACTCGAAATCGCACCTGGCAAAGGCCGCGCTGGAATCTTGGACTCGACCAATCCCCTTGAACACTACAATACTCGACTGTACTCGACTGTACTCGACTGTACTCGTTAATTTGTCGTTATACTACGATCTTCTCTACATTGTTAAATTTCATGCTACATATACGGTATGATCAGTTTTATGCAATACCTCAACCATGAGCGAGAACATGCCTAGATCATGGCCGTTCTCAACGTAATCGAGACACTACGCCTTCATTATAAAGGGGCGTTTGTTGCTGCTGCGCTAGCATTTGGCATCTGGGATGCTCAGATCGTCGGCTTTTTCGCTTGGCCCGACGCCGTGATCTATGACTTGGCCATGCGCCACGCACCCGCCAGACCAGGTACCCCCCGCGTGCTGGTCGTCGGGGCTGACCCGCAAGATCGCGATGCCGGCGATTCCTACTGGCTGCGTGCCCTGGAAACCTTAGCCAAACTGGACGCTCGGCAAATCATCTTTACATTCCTGCCGACCAAGGCGTCGTCACGCTTTTACCAGCAGGCCACCAGTGCGGGTAATGTTCTCTTCGGCCGTGGCCTGATCGCCGATCCGACCAACTCGACTGAGGGCGTTCAGCTAGAACCTTGGCCGTCTGCTGTCGGTACGCTCGGCAAACAACCTGCCTTCGGGGTCGTGACACTACCGCCCGCCAGCAACGGCATCTACCGCCATCAGTATGCCTGGCACACCGTGCAAGGGCACCGTTATCCGGCGCTGGAAAACCAAGCCGCCAGCCAATGGGCCGTTAACCAGCCACCGCTGCCAGAGACACCGTACTGGGTCAATTTTCGGGGTGGCAGTGCCTATCTGCCGACCGTCGAGCTGGGACGGGTTTTGCGTGATGGGTTGATCCCCACCGTAGTAAAGGGGCGCAGCGTCCTGATCGGTTTACTACCATCACCCCGAACGCCGGGGCTACACACGCCGCTTGATCCAGCAGATGGCCCCGGCATGTCGCTGCTGACATTCCAGGGTTACGCACTGGAAACCTTGCTCAATGACCAACCGATCCAGCCGCTGGCCACCGCGCTAACGCTCGCCCTCCTGGTGATCGCGGTGGTCACCAATATCATCCTTTACCAGTGGGGGTGGCCACGCTTAGGACCGTGGCTCACCGGCGCTGTACTGGCGATCTACGCAGCGGCGGCTTGGCTGTTGCCGCTCTACGCGCAATTATGGCTACCGCTGACCGCGTTGGTGGTGGCGCAGGCAGGGGCCTTCGTGACGGTTTTCTGGTACAAGCTGCTGGCCCAAGATAGAGCGATCCGGTCACTCGCCATCGACTTGTCGGCACGCTCACGCGAACAGGCGATCCCGCCCGGCTTTTACGCCGCATCCGAACCGTGGAATCAGGTCGTCGATCTCGTCCGGCAAACCCTAGACTTGACCTGGCTGATTTTTCTGGAGCGTATCCCGAACCAGTATTATGTGCGGGAAATCGCCGCCCTCAATTGTCAGTTCGCTGACATCAACGAGCGCCGCCGAGATTATCGACGCTTACCTTACAGTGAAGCCGTCGCCGAGCGGCGCACCGTGCGTCTGGTGCAGCGCTTATTTTTAAAGGCCGAATCACCCGGCGAGCAATATATGACCCCGTTGTTGTTCGGCGGTGAGCTGTTAGGCTTCTGGGCGATGGGCGCCATGCCCGATAACGTGGCGGCCAACCCGGGTTTTTTCGCTCTAGTGGAAAACTTTCGCGACCAGATTGCTGAAATGCTCTATCACCGCCTGCAATGGCAGCAACAACTGCCGGAACGTGGCGGCCACACCGTCCGCTACTTGCGCTTAGAGGGTGGCGAAAGCCACGATCACGCCCTCCGCCAAGCCCTGTTGGCCTTCGAAAGGCGGCTTTTTCGACTAGAGCAGGTCTTTCAGGGTCTGGAAACGGCAGCAATTTTCTATAGCCCCTTCGGCCGGGTGTTACAAACCAACGAAGCGATGACGGCGATCCTGCGGCGTGGCCAGTTGCCTGCTTACGAGATGACCGCTCTGGATTTGCTGAGCACGCTCAGCGGCATCAGTCTTTCTGAAGGCCGCCAGACCCTGCAACGGGTCTTCGTCAGCCATCAACCAGTAACTCTGCTCGCCAAACTACCGGGCGAACCGGAACGGCGGTACACACTACGAGTTCGACCGGTGCTGGCAAGCGACAGTGCCCGGCCGCCGGGCGAAATGGCTGAAGCACTGCCGTTTCAGCTTCAAGGGGTGCTAATCGAATTGATCGACGTAACGGCCTTGCATAATCTCAGCTTGGTCAAGGTAGAACTAACGGATCGGGTCCACCAACAACTGCGTGACCATCTCCAAGCGATGCTGTTGGCAATCGATTTACACCTGGAACCGGCCCAGGAAGAGCGCCGTAGAATCGACCGGCGCCAATCCTCGCGCGGCATTCTGGAGCAGCAGGTTAAAATAGCGGTCGATTTGCTCGACCGGGCGGAGCAGTATCTATTGACCGATTTGGCCACGCTCCAGCAATTCGACCGCTACCCAGTTGAGCCACGGACACCGCTGCGCGCAGCCCTGGAACGACTGGCCAACCAGGCCGAGGAACGCCAAGTACGGTTGACAGCGGAAATGCCAGAACTGCTCAACTTGGCCATGGCCGATGCCGATATCTTGCAGGATATCCTTCATACCCTGCTGGCGGTGTTGCTCGATGATGCGATGACCGACAGCCAGCTAGCCGTCACGCTGCGCGAGCAGGAAGGCTGGGTCATTTATGAATTCCGCAACCAAGGTTTCGGGATGCCCGATGACCGGCTGCAAGCTTGGCTAAGCCGCGACGACAGTGAGGCCACCCCACTGTTTCGGCGGTTACGGGTTGCCCGCCATCAGGTGATCGGCTGGCACGGGGTCTTGCAAGGTTACAGTGCGTTAGGCGAAGGCATCCGCTTCGTTATGCGTTTGCCCAGTTTCGGCCAGACCCTGCAACGCGAGGAACTCACCGCACGTAGTCAACGCCATCTGCCAGGGACAGCGGCGCAACGCATTTTGGTGGTCGATGACAGCGAAGTCATCCAACGTTTGATCTGTCTCTCCTTGGAGGCAAAGGGTTACCAAGCTCGTGCCGCCGCCGATGGCCAGCAAGCGATTGCTGTCCTACAAGGTTGGTTGCCGGATTTGATCGTGCTCGACATGATCATGCCCGTCATGAACGGCTTTGAGTTTTTGGAGTGGCGCAACCACGAATACCCCAACGTGCCGGTGCTGGCACTGACAGCGCTGGAGCGTTCTGGAAGCGACGAGCCGATCCTGGCTGCTGGTGCCAACGCCGTGCTGTTCAAGCCGATTCAGGTACCGGATTTGCTCGCCGAAATTGAGCGGCTGCTGCGTGAGCGCCCGATTTCGGCGCCTGTGGCAGCCGTTTGACGTAGAGCCGGGCAACGTGTTCAGCTTGCCGCTGTTTCCCGAGAGTCTGGCCAGCTCCGTCACCACCACAGTTTGGGTTGGGGTCACCGTGGCTGTGCTGTTCACTTTGCGCTTCGGCTGGAATCTATCAGGACTGGTCGTGCCGGGTTATCTGACGCCACTCCTACTGGTTAAACCGCTCTCGGCAGCAGTGGTCGTGATCGAAGGCATTCTCACTTATCTGCTGGTGTATGGGTTTTCCGAGCGCTGCTCCCGCTATGGCTGGTGGAGCAGCCTGTTTGGCCGTGACCGCTTCTTCGGCTTGGTACTGGTTAGCGTCGGCGTGCGCCTGGGCGCCGACGGCTGGTTGTGGCCGGAAATCGGCGCCTTGTGGAATGAGTATTTCCGCCAAGACTTCGATTATCGCAGCGACCTCCACAGTTTCGGTTTGATCGTCGTCTCCCTGATTGCCAACCAGTTCTGGAAAACTGGGGTCATCCGGGGGTCGGTGCCGGTGTTCACGACGGTGGCCCTCACCTACCTCATCGTGCGTTACGGGCTGATGGAATTCACCAATTTCAGCATCGGTAACCTGGGTTATACCTACGACAATCTGGCCGCTTCGCTGCTGGCAACTCCAAAGGCTTACATTGTACTGTTGACCACGGCTTTCCTCGCCTCACGAATGAATCTTTACTACGGCTGGGAATTTAACGGCATCCTGATTCCTTCGTTGCTGGCGCTGCAATGGTACCAACCGGCCAAGATCCTCAGCTCCTTTCTGGAAGCGTTCCTGATCCTTGGCGTAGCGCGCTTGCTCCTGCGTGTTCCTCTGGTCGCCGCCTTGCATTTGGAAGGGCCGCGTGAGCTGCTGTTTTTCTTTAACTTGGGGTTTTTCTACAAGCTGGCGCTTGGGTGGTTGTTGCCTCTGGTTTGGCCAACGGCTCCGATCATGGATATTTATGGCTTCGGCTATATGCTCACCACCTTGATCGCTATGCGGATTCACGACAAAGAGATCGCCGCCCGCCTGACCCGCGCAACGCTGCAAACCTCGCTGGTCGCGGTCGGCATCGCCAGCATCGCTGGATTCGCGCTCACCTTGCTGCCGGAAAATCGGCTGTGGTTGGCACACCCTCCGAGCGAAACGGGCGCAATAGTGCGTTCGCTAACGCGCCCGCTAGCTGAACTCTTGAACGAAGACAATGTAGAAATTCAACGCTCCCGCTTGCGGACTGGCGCGCTGGTACCGCTCCTTGGGGAGTTAGAAGCCTTTCGGACAGGTTTGGAACAAATACAAGCGCACTTGCACGGCGAGCCGGGGGCATTGGAGCAGGCAGCCCAACAACTGGCCGCCGCCCGCTACCGGCTTTATCACATTGGGGGGCGCTATCTTTACCTCAGAGAGATGGAACCGACCAATGGTTGGGGAATTTACGTCATCGATACCCGCGCCAGCGGTAACCTGCTAGTCGAAGTGCCGGCCCCATTGGATGAGCAAAATACCTTGGCCGCTGGCAGCGGGCTGTTCCAGGCATTGAGCGGTCGGGCATTGGCCATCGCCGGCACTCCGCGCGCTATCAATCCTGACGGGTCACTGGATGTATTGCGCACCCGTCAGACGCCGTTTCACATTTTCCATCAGGTCATGGCACGCCGGGACGTGCTGCAAGTGCGCGCTTATACGGCGCGGAACAGCGCAAAGTTGGCCAGCGTCTCGGCTGACGCATTCCGTGCCGGCACGGAGGTGCCGCCCACTGCACTGTGGATACGAGCCACTTTGCCGCCGGGAGTTGATCTGGTGACGTTGCAACGCTTAGCGGGTGACTTGCAAGTCCGTTGGGCCATAACACCGCTGGCCAATCTGCAACGCGATATCACCGAGAGCGGTTTTGCCGAACTGGTGCTCAACCGCCCCGACCTGCGTCAGTTACTGGCGCGGGCACCAGCCACCGCCAGCCCGGTAGCGACCCCCTTAGAAATCGGTGAAGCTCGGATCGACGGTTACCTGCGGGAATGGCTACTGGCCGACAAAAACCGCTTGGCTGGGCGCGGGACGGCGTTGTATCGGCCACCGCGACCAGAGGATCTGCTCTACTTCGATGAAGAAGTGTTGACACCCCTGTTAGAGTTGCTGCGCGGCACCCAGCCAAATGGCCAGTGGGAAACAACCGATCTGGTCGCTTTGCAGGCACTGACCGGGGCGGCCCAGGTCGCCGGCTATCGCTTACTGCGTTACCGTCATCGCCCCACCCAACAAGAGCATCTCATTTTGGTGGAAGACGAAACCCAGCGCGAACGCGGCTATCGTGGAACATACGTATTTCGAGCCGGCGGCGGGCAGCCTTACGTAATCGCTGTGCCACACCCGCTGTTTGAAGCCAACACGTTCGAATACGGCGTCTCACTTTATGAACAACTCCAGGCCAACGTCCTGCTGCTGGCCGGCGCCCATCCACAAGCGAATGCAGATGGAACAGCCGACGTCACCGATCCGAGCCATCCCGGCAGCCTGTTCACCTTGGTCAATGAAGTGGTACTCCGGGAAACCCGCAACACACCTTGGCTGACCACGAGTGTGCGGGCCTATGGCCTGCGCCCCGGCGGGCCGACCCCGACCGCTGACGTATTGCTGGCCTGGCACAGCGGGGCAACGCGGCAGGAATCCGTTGGTCCGCTAGGCCAGCAATTGCTAAAAACGCTGGAAGGTGATGGCCTGGATGTCCGCTTTGTTGCCGGTGCTGCGGAAACGGCAGGCTACGAAGCCAGCAGTTCTCCCCAAGCACGCTATGTCAACGCCGCTGCCAACAAAGCGTTCGCCGCGTTGTGGTTGTCGTCGGCGGTCAGGGCCACCTTTGCCCAACAAAGCGACAACACCGTGCAAGAAGCACAGTTCACAGCGCTGGGCATCACCACACGTCGGGAGGATCTTTACACTGATTTAGCCGGCCTACCGAAAACGGCCGGTGGCACTCCAGCGGGGTGGCGGGCCATCGCCCGCGCCTACCTGGAGCGCCGCGATATCGTCAGCCTACACCAATTGCGGGCTTGGCCAGGTTTGCGCTACCAGCGCTTGCTGGATCGCGATACTCAGCAAGCCTTTCTGCTGGTCTCTGATGCCTCTGGGCGGTTACGTCTTGTCGTTAATCTGCTGCCTCGCCAACCGGATAGCCAAATTATGGCCACCCTGCCGCTACAAGCGGCGACTGTGGACGAATTCAAGAATGCCCGTGCGGCTTGGCTGGTGTTCGGTGCGCCATGATCCGATTTTTGGGTCATCTACTAGGCGGCCTGCTATTTTTGTCCCTGCTGGCTGGGGCTGTTTGGCTATGGTGGCCCTGGCTGGAAAATGCGTGGCGGACTTTGGACACCGGGCGCATGGTCCAATCCGACCCGGATCGACTGATCGGTGCCGCATCCAGCGCCGTTTATCTATTGGATGTGGATCACTGGGTTGAATTTCCACTACCCGGTCAGAGTGGCGGCCTGAAAGTGGTCAGCAACGCCGGTATCGAACCCGCACAGGCAACGCAACCTGAAGCTGAGTGGCTCTATGCGCTGCATTATCAGCTATTGGACAGCTCAGGCCGTATTCTCAGGGACAGCCTCTACCACCATCGGACCCAGGTGAGCTGGTACCGACCACCGGGTTCGACCCAGCCCTTGACCGCCGCGTTTTATCCCGATGGTCACAGCGTACCAGCCGATGGTCGTTTGCTGCTGATCGACCCTGCCGAGCTGGTCGGCGCAACCCGGTTGCGCTTAGGGCTGGCCAACCAGGCGCCCAGTGTTACTGAGGTTGTCGCGCGGGTGTACACGCGCGAGCATCTGTTTGCGCCGGCCACCACGTTCCGCTGGAACCGCATCCCCCGTCGGCAGCGGGACGCTCTGGGGCGTGCCAGTGTCCACGGCCCGGAATTGCTAGGTGAGAGCGAGCAGGTGAACCTGCTGCGCCAGCGTTGGAACCCACTCGGCCCGGCTGGCGTCGCCGGCCGTGATTATCGTAGGCAACGGCTCTATACCGCACTCGATATCGAGGCCGAACCGTTACGGGTTTCGCTATTACCGGCCGGCCTGTACATCGACCGCGCGCTGCGCGCGACCCTACCGATTGCAGAACCGGGTGGCTGGGTCACATTGGAATTCGTCGAAATCCCCCCGCCACTGCCTCATTCTGACAACACCATCCCCACCGCTGGAGACGTTGAGCTGATTTGGCACAATGTACAGCCCGGTCCACCCGTCACGTATCGCGCCCCTTTGAACGGACTATCGACCACACTCTGGTCGGAGAAGCTCAAGGCCGGCCTACTGGAAGTCGTAGCCCCACGCCCGCTGGTCATTAGAGCCACTCAACACCAGACAACCGGTCCCGGTCTGGATCTGCTGCCCGAACCGGTTTATCTGCGGCTATACCGGTTGGAACCGGCCCAGCCGCTGGAATTCGCCATCGCCCATGTCGGCGATCAACCCACCCTCTGGCGGGTCGATTTGCGGCTGGCCGTGCCCGATCCGGCGGCCACCACGACGGTTCGCTATGAACTGCTCGATCAGCAGGGCACGGCACTGCGCCAAGGAACCTTGGCAGTGGCCGGCACGACGGCCCCCTACGACCGTCTGATCGGTCAGACCACACCCTTTGAGCAGGTTTCCGAACCCGCCACCCAAAGCTTCTCACTACCCGCCACCGTGGTTCGGGTGCGCCTGAGCGCAAGCTCTCCGGTATTGGTCAATGCCTACACGCGACCACCCGATTTACGCCGCGAGCTGCGGATTCCAGAGGACTACCAACCGACAGAGCGGGAAAAAGTGCGCGGGCAGCCGGTATGGTTTCCAGTTCTACCGCTGGCGGCGCAAGAGCGAACCCGTAACGGGCAAACCGCCCTGCTGGTGGTGCAAAACCGCCCCCCACAACGCGATCCCGAAATCCTTGCCGGGCGCTACGATTGGGAGGACTACTATCCCGCTGGGCCGTGGCGGGGTCGCTACGTGCTGAACCCGCGTGATCCGCTGGCTCCGCCACGCGATAGCGCGCTGGCCACAGTATTTCAACCACTGACGGCCGGAACCCCGACGCAGGTTGAGTTGCTTAACCTGCCGGGCCGATTGACAGTAGAACCTTCGCTGCTGGTGCTACGGGATACCGATCAACCCGACACTGCGCACATCAGTATCGATGGTCAACCCCTCTTTAGCAGCATCCTGACGCTGCGGCGCAGCCAGTTACGGCTGCCACCAGTGCCGGTCGGCTCACACACCCTTCTAGTGCAAACCACACGCCCCGCACGCTGGTTCATGAATTTTCTCGGCGGCGGCTCCGGTAGCCTGACCCGACGCCTGGCTTATCGGCTGGATCAACAGCCGTTGGAATTCGCCTATGCCAAGACCAGCGCCGGCGTGGAAGTCCTCTCTGGGGTGCTGCAAATGCCGGCCAGCCGGCAGCGAATCCGCTTGCGAGCCACCGTGGCAACCCCCAGCGCTACTTTGCCAGGCCCGTTTACTCACCCGACCCTTCACGAATGGCGGTACGATATCCGGCCGGACGAGCGCGACACCGTACCTGTGCTGGATACGCCCACCGAGCAGGTCGGGGTGGGGCAGCGGTTTTTCTTACCGCTGGGCGATGATGCACCCCCCGGCAATTATCGAATTCGGTTTTGGTTGGAAGAGGGTGGCGGGTATTTGACGCTTTATCGCGTCATTGCGGGCCTGCCGGCCGTGTTAGAACTATTCGGTGAGGAAACGCAACGATGAACGAGATAATCCAAAATTTCCGGAGCCCGCCAAAACCAGCCGGTATACCCAGCAACCAGCCGTGCTGGTGGTGGATTGGCTTGGTGGCCTTGCTCGCCTGGCTACCGCCGGCGGGAGCTGCCCAGCAAAGCCCATTAAATCGGCTGTTGCAGGACAGCCAGACCAAAACTTATCAAGCACCGTCCCCCGATGAGTTGAAGCAGGTCGAGTATCTGTTTCGCCAAGCCTTCACGGGTGCTGCTCGGCCGGCGCAGCGGGCGGCTTGGGCAGCTTTAGGCTTTACCGTGGAGCGGGTCACTGAGAAGCAACAGGTTTTTACGGTGATTCGGGAACAGCCGAATCAACGGCAAGGTCGGGGGCTTTACATCTTCGCGCTGGCGGCGGCGGGCGCTCCGATCCTGCAAGCTCCCCACGCACTGGACGACAAGCACACCGGGGCCATTGCCATTGCGCTGCTGGCAGAAGGCGGGTTCATGGCCGGCGCCTGGAGCACGGCCCCACGGCGTTATGAGAATGAAGATGACGAAGTGGTGAAGGATTCCGACATGGCCCATCAACCCGACAGTTATTTCATCGCCTTCAGCCGGGCGGCGGCGGCGGCGCAACCGGCTAGCGCGATTTTGCAATTGCATGGCTTTAGTAATGCAAAGCGGAAAACCGACATCGGGCGCCGTGCGAATGTCATCGTTAGCGCAGGCCAACACCAGCCGACACCGGCAGCGGAGCAGGTCGTCGGCTGCCTGCGCAACCTGATGAATTACGCCCTGCTCTATCCGACCGAGGTGAAAGAACTGGGTGCGCTGACCAACCAAATCGGCCAAGCCTTGCGCACGCTGGAACGATCCAGCTTCGTCCATATTGAAATGAATCAACCGCTGCGCGATCAAGTGAACGCCGACCCCAGCGTGCGTCAGCGGGTCGGCGCGTGTCTGCTCAAGGCTCATCCCTGATGCAGCATCGCCCCTGGCTCCGGTTCCTGCTGGTTTGGCTAATCATCGGGCCAGCAGCCAACGCCGATCCGGATCAGGTGCAAATCGACATGGTAGGTCGTTATCCCTTAGCGCTACGCTGGGATAATGTGGTCGGTGCCCCGGTCTGGGTCGCCGGCGCCAAACCGTTTGCCGGGCACGGTTGGCACCGAGCGGAATCAGAACGGCACGACGCAGGGATGTATCGAATTCGCTTGCATCCCGGTGATAGTGTTACGGTCTGGGTACCAGCTAGCGAGGGGCTGCGGATTTATCGGCCCGATGGCCGCCTGGCACCGGATGATCTAATGGTTGCGGCCGGGAACGGCTCCGGCCTGTTTATCGAGGTGCCGCTCCAACCCTCAGCAGCAGGCGATTCGCTGCTATTAGCGCCCGACTGGCCGGAAGAGCGGCTGGTGCGGGTGAGCCGACTCCCGGACAAGGCCGGCACCCTAGAAATTGCCTTGTTCGTCTCGCGCCGGGATGCGTTGGGCCAATTGGCGCCTTACCGGGAAACCATCGAGCAAACCCCCGTGCCTGAACGTGCGGCGGCATTAGCCTCAGAGCAACCGCAGGAATCTATACCTACGCCGATAGCCGGTGAACAGCGCACTGCGCCAGACCAGGGCATCGTGGCAGCCGCCGGTTCGCCCGTCTGGTTGCGGCCAAGCGACGCAGCAACGGGGCAAGCCTTCTGGCCGCTGGATGCCAGACCGCCACTGCGCGTGCGGCTCCGTGGACCGGTACGGTTGGCTCTGGAACACCGGCTACGCTATCCCCCGCAAGAAACCCGTACTCGGCAAGCCTATCGCGTCTACGCCTGGTTGGACGGTCGGCCTTGGCAGTCATTGGATTTCGTCGCCGCCCAGGAAACCCGGCGGGCGGTTTGGGTCACGACCGAGACGCGCGAGATGCCATGGCAATCCGGTTGCGCGCAGACTCTGGGCCGCGCCGAAACCGGTTATCTCGAACTCCCGGCTGGTGAACACGAATTGGCGGTAGCCGCTACCCAACCGCTCTATGCCCGCCTACGCATCCAGCGTGATCCCGATTATCTGGTGCCTGCCCTCAATGCACCGAAACTGACTGCCGCTGAGGCGCGAACCCTGCGTCCGGTCGCCCACGGCTCCATCTGGGATTTGGCAGTCACCGAATTAGCCACCCCTCTAAACCGTGTATCCCTGGCCGACGAGGACCGGATCGCCTTGCGGGTGGGGCGGGACAATGGCTATCGTGAGGGCGGATTGACCGCCGCGCTGGCCCTACGCCAAGCCGCACTCGGCCACCGTGAAGAACCCCGCCTTAGCCCGCAAGCCCAGGATACACTGGGTCTGTTCACCTTTTACCGCTCGCTGCTGCCGACCAACAAGCCAACCACTACGCCACCCCGGCTGGCCTGGCTACGCAACCGGCGATTGCTGGGGCTGGGCGAGCGACCCCGGCAGCTGGTGGTCGCGGATCGGTTCAGCGACGATCTGCTGGAGACCTTGGCGAGCGTTACCTTCGTGGAACTGGTGCCGGGTGCCGAACTGAACTACTGGTTGCCGGAGCGGCAAGCGCCGTTGCTGTTACGCATTGCCGTGGATCGGCCTGTCGCCGGTACCATCACGGAGTTTCAGCTACGCTACGACGACCAGCCCCCATTGCGGCTCCGGGTCCAAGTGCCAGAATTGGCCTCGGAGTTGTTTCTGCCGGGTACGGGCGAGGCGGGGCTGACTGCCTTGAGCGCCCAGCACGGGACATCCGGTGCCGGCACCCTAAGCGCACCGTTTGCCGCCGAACGCCCACCCGGCCCGCTGGTGGCGGCGGCGGTGGCAGAAATCGCGCTGCCGGCCATGGTCCGCCGGATTCGGCTGGAAAGCGCAAGCCGGCCGCTGGCGGTAGCGCTCCACTATCGCGCCAGCCGTCCCTATCAGCTTTCGGAAAGCGAGTATCTGGAAGTCACCAAGCAATTGGGTACCGAGGAGGTTTACCGGCAATTCGAGCAGGAACTTCACCGGGCAGGAACGCTGAACCAACCCCTCGCCAACAACAGCACGCCTGCCAATCGCTTCGATCCGACCCGCGATGCCCGGCAGGAACTCACCAACCATTGGTTACCTCTACTGCGGTTGCTGCGCGAACACAGCCGACAATTCGCTTCGCTGTTAGGACCACCACCCGCCAACCTAACACCGCGTGCTACCGCCAACGACGATCCGGCGGCGGCCGCACGACTGGAGCAGGCGAACCAATGGCTACCGGCTTTGGAGCAGTGGAGCCAGTTAAGCGACTCCGCCAGGGCAACGACACGGGCGGCGGCTATCGTGGGGCAAGCACGGGCCTTACGCCAATTGAACGAAACCTTGCTGGCCGAGCAGATGTTACGTGGGGCGTTCATGCATGACCCTAGCCCGCTGGTGCGCGGGCAGGCCTTCGAGCAACTGATTCAAGGGGCACTGGCGGCTGAGGACATGGACAATGCCCTGATGTTGGCCAGTGCGGCTGTCACCCGCCAACCGGAGACCGAGCGATTGCGTCAACTGGCGGAACTGCTGCTTGATGAGGGCCAAGCGGATGATGCCCTGACGGTCAGCTTGGCGTTACCGCCCGCTAAACGGCCACTGGCCGTGGTGGCACACGCCGCCTACGAACTGGGCTGGTGGCGAATATTTGCTCGTACTCTGGAACAGTGGCCGGATGTCGCTCAACGCCGACTCTGGGAAGGGTATCGGGCACAGCGCGAGGGGGCTTATCAAGAGGCGGCGCGGCTGTGGCGTGACGCGGGCGTCACTGGGCGGGAATTGGCCGACCGATTGGAAACCGGGCTGGCGATCCGCGACCGGTTGGCTGATCCCGATCCGATGGTGCGGGAGCGGGCCATCGGCGATTGGGCGCGCTGGCAAACCCGACAACCCGGTCCTCACCGCTGGTACAACGCCCATCATCTAATCAGCGACTATGCAGGTGCACCGGCTTTATCGGCACCCGGCCGTGATTTGCTCAGTCAGACCTTTCGCGCCCTGCCCGACCGGCCCGTACAACTGTCCGTGTTCGGCCCGGCCCGGCTGCGCATTGATGCCCGGCTCACTCACCCGGCCCAAACCGTCGCAGATGCCCCGCCGGTCGAAAGCTGGTTGTTGCTGCGTGACGGTGCGCGGATTGAGCGCCTGCCGATTACCGGCGACCGGCCCAGCCAGGGCTTGCGGATCGTCGATGATGGCAGTGAATTGCCGGGCCGCAAAGTCAGTTTAGAGTATATCGTCGATCCAGGCTGGCACCACATTGAAGTAACCGCGCCGCAGCGGTCGTTACTGGTCCAGGCGTCCATTTGGCGGCCGGCCATCCCCTTGCGGGTTCTGCCGGAACTGACCCCCACCGCTGTCATCGCTGCTGCACTGGGTTTGTCGCACGGCCAGCCGGAACAACGCCCGCTCCGGCTTTGGGAACGCTGGCCGTTCGGCCGCAGCGCGAACCAACCGACGGAAGCAGATGCAGAAACCCCCTCAACACCGGCCCCGGAAAAATCGGCCTCGGGCCTCGCGGCCGGCTTGCCGGTTTCGGTTGTCACCGACTGCCGTCTGGAACCGCGCACGCTCTATGCGTTCCCCACCACCTTCCCAGCGCCTGCCGCGCAAGCGGAACTGCTGAGCCGACTGACGGCGGCGCTGCCGGCTGATCTGACCTGGCCCACGCCGCCTACCGGCTCGGCGGATGCGCTACGTCACCGCTTGACAGCGCTGCTGTGGGAAGTGGAACAAGCCCCGGAAACACTGGCACAACGTCTGCCGGAAGCCGAGCAACTGGTCGCCACGCAGCCGGGCGTATCGGGTGTGGAACCGTTGCTGCGTCGGCTACGACAACGCGCGGAGTGGGAACCGTTGCTGAACGTTGGCCGTAGCGCCGGCGTGCGCCCCATAACGACGTCCGGCTGGTGGCCGGAATCACCCTTTCTGCGGATTCGCAAGGCGCTTTCGCCACCGGTCACCGCCGAAGAACAGGTGTTGTCCGGCAACGAGGAGCTGGGGCTATTGAGCGCCAATAACCAAGCGACCCGGCTGCGGCTCGAACTGCGTGCCACCGATGTCCGTTACTCGCTACCACGCCCGCTGACTGCTTGGTATCGGCTGGACGAACAGTCCCCACAGCGGGTGCTTCTCGACGCTGCCACCGCAGCACTCCCGCTTCATTTGGACGTGCCACCCGGTCAGCATGTGCTGCGCATCGGCATTGCCGAGCCGGTCGCCAATCAATACCTGCGCGTGCGGGTTAGCGAATTGCGCGGGCGCACCGCTCGGCCGGTGACGGATGATCTGCGACGGATGTATCAGGTGGCGACCGCCAGTGAACCGCTCCAAGTCCCACTGATGGGTCCGGCCTGGTTACGGATCGATGAATTGCGCGGTGATGTGCTGGATAGCCGCTATCAATACCTTGGCCCCGGTCTACAAACGGTGGAAATTCGCCCGGCCAAGGGTCAGGCGGAAGGGTTGTATCGCCTGCACACCCAACGGCTGCTGGATAAGCCGCGTGAGAGCACGCCGCCACGCATCGCCCGCTGGACTCTGGAACCGCCACCCCTAACTCCCGCTCGTGTTCCGCAAGCGCCGCTGCCATCGACGTGGGTATTACAAGATCAGTATGCTTTGGGCGAGCAGCAAGCGGGCACCTGGTCACTGGGCCTTAACCTCCTGCGCGCGGTGCCCATCGAGGAAACCAACGGCAGCTCAATCGGTGACGATTATTTGGAAACCTTGGCCAGCTACCGTTATTACAACGAATGGCGGCGCGACTACTATCAAGCCGATGCGCTGTACCGCTCACACCGTTACGGCAATCCTACCTTCGGTCTGCGCGCCATCTGGCAGCACGAAACGGAATGGCCTGATACCACCTTCCGGCTGAGTTGGGAAGGCTACGCACAACGGTCGGAAGGCTGGGCTTGGAATTCCACCGTGCGCGGTGAAATCGCCCAGGCTCGTGAAATCGGCCCACGGACCCGACATCAACCCTCGCTCGGTTTCTTTTATCGCGATCTCCGCCAGCAAGCGGATTACGACTATGAGCCGGGCTATGTCGATTCGGACGTGCTCAGCGAATACAAATACTTTCATCGCCGGGGGCTGGTGGTGGCCGACACCCTGGTCCATCGGCCCTGGCTGGATACCCTTTGGTACGCTGGCGCGGCACTGACCTCCGATGAGCGCGGCAGCTTCTTTGAACCGGAACATGCCAGCGCCACGGTTGGCTGGAAACAGCTCCTGGGTGACTGGCAAGTTAACGCTGCTTATCGCTGGACCCACTATTTCGCCCAGGGCGGGCACGATTGGCATCGCCCACGCGCATCCGATAGTCAGACGCTGCGGGGTGCTATCTGGTGGGATGGCGCCTGGGGTGGAACCGGTCGGCTGCAAGCGGGGTTAGAGGCGGAATACGATCCAGACAACCGCGATTATGGGATTTGGTTGAGCCTGCATTGGTTTTCTGACCGGGGCCGAGGTTACCGCGATTTCCGGCCCGGTACCGTGGACTTCCGTGATCTGCGCGAGCGGCTGTTACCGCTGGATTTCAACAACCGCATGGACGAACCACCCGGTGAGGAACGAGTCCCGTGATCGCAACGGCCGAATCCGCTGCCGGCAAATGGAAGAAGTGGGTCGAACCCCCGCGCCCGCGTCTCGCATTTGCCGAAGCCGAGATTCGTAAATACCTGCACGAGGGACTAACGCCGGCACTGGCCCGCGCCTCCCGCAGTTTGCTGGGCGAACTGATTACCGGGTTCCTGGGCGATTGGCCGGGGGCGCGTGATGATCCGCCGGAATGGGCGCTCCCCATGACCCTGCTTTATCGCTTGACGGTGTTTTTGCGCTACGAATTGGAGCGACGGCAAGCCAAAATCCGGCAACTGCGGGCGGATTACGCCGATTACAACCGCCGCTATCTGGGTGCAGCCACGCTGGAAGAGCGCCAGCATCACATGTTGGCATTCGCGGCCACCCTGGGTGCCAACCGCCGTCAGCTTGCCGGTGATCGCCGCGCCTTTGACCGTTGGTTCGGCCACGACACCCTGGTAGAACGCTATCAGCGACACCACGCCATCAGTGATCGGTTCCTGGCGTTTACGCTGGACCGGCTCGGTGCGATCAGCGCGCGTTTGCTCGATCAGGCCGGCCCCCTCGTCGGTCATGCGCTGTTATGGCCTCGGCTGGAATTGGAAGAGGTATTGCTGCCGCTGCTCGACTATGACGGCGATGCGCGGGTACGGGTGGCGGCCTTTCATGCGCTGGCGCTGGCGCTACGGGCCTTGCCGGCGGATCAGATTGAAAACCCGGTCAGTGAAGGTGCCTTGCGCTACATCTACGGTTCGGCGCTCGATCAGCGGCGGATGATCTGGATTCAGACGGAAGCACTGGCACTGTTGCCTCATCTGGATAAGGTTTCCCTCACCACGGCTTTGAAAGTGCGGCTTGGCCAACCGGGTAGCGGTGATGATCTGTTTGTGCGTCGGCGGGCGGTGCTGTTGCTGGGTCAGTATTTGCACCGCCTGCCGGAAATGGCCGCGCTGTTGCCTATCGCGTTGGCAGATACCAGCCCCTATGTCCGCCAGGGTTTGGCGGAAGCGCTACCCACCATGCCACAATCGTTAGCCCTGCCGAGTTGGGAAGCACTGGCGCTGCGCGATGCCACTGCTCAGGTGCGTGCGGCGGCGCTGCTGCAAATCCCGCTTCTATTGGCGGAACCTGGTGCATTTGAACCGCTACTGACCGGGCTGATAGCCGCACTGGCTCAGGAGCAAGATGCCTGGACGCTGCGGGTAGCCTTGCGGGTTGCCTGGCAAGTTCATCAGCATTTACTTAGCAAGACTCGCGAAAGTGAAGCAGCGCGGTGGGCGAATGGTGTATTGCCGGCTGTGACGCACCTGCGCGGCCATGCCGCCAAGCCCTCGGTGCGACGGTGGGCGGCGCAAACCTGCGAGCAGCTTTGGGTGTGGAGCGATCCCCAACGCCGCACATGGCTGCAAACGCTAGCCAACGAGGTCGCCGCCGTGCCCGCCGGCCACCAGCGCCGCTTATCGCGGGCAGTCGCCGCCTTGGAAGAGGCCACGCTAGGGCGCCTGCTGGCATTACTGGCACAGACCGATCACGGCTGTATGCTGAAACGCGGCTGGTGGGGGAGCTGGCTGACGCGCGGTCAGGTGCTGCGCTTTCGGACCTGGCGCTGGCTGCACGAGTTGCGCCATCCGGCCACCGACAAACGGCAAGCCTTTCGCCACACCGTCGGACGAGTCTACGACGGCAATCTCTACGCGCCATCGGGCATTCTTGCCGAGCTGGCCGAAACCAAAGTGCCTGGGGAGCCGCTATATCTGGGCACGGAGGACGGCTGGCGCCCGTATTTGCCGCTGGTAGACGAGCTGATTTCTTGTCTGGATCAGTGGGATCGGCGATTGCGCCGCTACAGCAGCGAAGGGATTACCGAAATCGTCGCGCCGGTGGCGCTGTGGCGGCGGCTGTGGGCGCGGGTTCTGCTCACCGTTCGCTTTGTGGAGTATGCCCGGCTTCGCAACTGGCAGGAAGGTGCGCAAGCCAATCCAGCCGGCTATTTAACAGCCATTGCCCAGCTTGGCTTCACGATCCGTTTCATCCCCTATCCCGCCGCCGCTGCCAATGCGCCGGAGATGATCGATCCCCTAGTAGGGCGATTTTTCCCAGAACCCGTTCCCGAAACAACCCCCGATCTCGCGCCTGCGACTGCACCACTGCTCGCCGGTCATATTCCGCTGTTGGCGGTTATCCCATTCGGCGACTGGTCGGCCTTTTGGGAAGAGTTTCGGAGCTATTTTTTCTCGGTTTATCAGAACTCCCTGTTTGATCTTGGCATTTTTCTGGCCGGACTCGGCGCTCTGTTTTTTGGCCGCCACATCGTCATCAACCAACAGATCCGCCGGGCACGCAGCCGAATTCCGCTGGTGATCGGCGGCTGGGGTACACGCGGCAAATCCGGCACTGAGCGCATCAAAGCGGCGCTGATGAACGCCCTCGGCTTTAGCATCATGTCCAAGACCACCGGCTGCGAGGCGATGTTCCTCCACGCCGATCCCTACAGCACGCTGCGGGAATTGTATCTCTACCGGCCCTACGACAAAGCCACCATCTGGGAACAGGCCAACGTCCTGCGTCTGGGCGACCGCCTCCACACCGAAGTGTTCCTGTGGGAGTGCATGGGGCTAACGCCGGCCTATGTCTACACCCTGCAACGGCAATGGATGCGCGATGATCTGGCCACCATCACCAATACCTATCCAGATCATGAAGATGTGCAAGGGCCGGCCGGCTATAACATTCCGCAGGTGATGACCAACTTCATCCCCCAAAACTCCACACTGCTGACCAGTGAAGAGCAAATGTTGCCGATCCTGCGGGATGCCGCCCAGCAGCTCGGCACCGATCTGGGCACTGTGGGCTGGCTGGAAGCGGGGCTGCTGACCCCGGACGTGCTGGCCCGGTTTCCCTACGAAGAGCATCCTTTCAATATCGCGCTGGTGCTGGCCATGGCCGATAGATTAGGCGTTCCACGGGATTACGCGCTCAAGGAAATGGCCGACCGGGTCGTAATGGACATCGGCGTCTTGAAGAAATATCCGAAAACCAGTGTCGCCGGCCGCTTTCTGGAATTCATCAACGGCATGTCCGCCAATGAACGCTTCGGCTGCTTGACCAATTGGGTGCGGATGGGCTTCGACCGGCAGGATCGCTATCAGGAACCTGGTGTTTGGATTACCACGGTAGTTAATAATCGCGCCGACCGGATACCGCGATCACGGGTCTTCGCGGGCATCCTGGTCGCCGATGTCAGCGCCGACCGCCATTTCCTCATCGGTACCAATTTGGATGGGTTGCAAGGCTACATTGAGGAAGCTTGGGGAATCTATATTCAGGGTCTTAGCCTGTGGCCGACCACTGCCGACGCCGAACCGGCATTACAGATTCTGGAACAGCAGGCCCGTTGGCAGCGGGTGTCCATTGAAGAAATCCATCTCCGCCAACGACTGGATGCAGCGCTGGCTGGCATCGGCGTCACGGTGACCGCCGAACCGCCTGCGGCATTCTGGCGCGATGCAGCCACCTTGCAAGCCTATTTGACGACCGCTGGCGCAGGAGAGCACGCGGAAGCCATTGCCCGCCATCTGGTTGAAGAAGGTGAATGTTATCAAGCCTATCGGGCGCTGGCTGACCGGGTGAGCGCCGCCGATACCGCCCAGCGACCGGCGCTGGAAACGGCGTTTCGTGAGCAACTATGGCAATGGTTTGCCCGCAAACTGGTCGTGATCCGTGACCCCCACAGCACCGGCGAACAAACCATCGCCCGTATCGTCCAGGAAACCCCGCCGGGTTTGTTCAACCGGATCATGGGAATGCAGAACATCAAGGGGCCGGGATTGAGTTTTGTCTATCGCTGGCAAGGCTGGGAAATTTGTCACAAGGCTTGTGATCTGTTGGCCAGCCCTGATCTAACCCTAGCGCGACAGGGGTTACGCGAACTCGCCGCGCTACAGGAGTTCGGGCAACTGGGCGAGCGGTTGGCGCGGGAAACCGTAGCTGCCGTACGCCAGCGCCCGGTAGCCCAAAGCGAACACTTCCAGGCAGAACTAAGCCTGATCGAAACCCGCATCGAGCAATCCTCAGCAAAGCTTAAAGCCCAGCTACAAACTGGCCACGCCGGCAGGCCCGGTCGCCTGACCCAAGTTCTCGGCGCCATTGAGGCCTTTTTGGATTCCGGCGATGCAGTCAAGCGCCGCCAACTCGCCGACCGCATTTACCGGGATTTAGCCGATGAACGCATCGGCCACCAACGCGCCGCCCTGGAGTTGCAAGCGCTGACCCAGCGCCAGAAAGGTGGTTGGCTGGAAAAACAATTCCGGGCCTGGCTGGCCTCACTCCGCCGCCCGCCCGCTTCTGCATAAGACCGGCTTTTCGATACGATAGCTGGTGAAGCCCGTTATTCTGAAGGAGAGTTTGATGCGTATCCGCCCATTGATCCTGCTTGCCGTTCTATCCTTGGCCACCCTTGGTTGTGGCGGCGGTGGTGGCAGTGCTGACAGCAACAATGCACCTTTACCGACCCCGAGCGGCAATATCAGCGGCCTGGTCATCGATTTGGATGGACACCCGATCAAAGATGCGCAAGTCGAATTGGCCGGCAGTACCACGCGCACAGATGCCAGCGGTCAGTTCAGCCTAACCGCCAAGTCACCCGGCTGGGTCACGGTGCGACACGCTCAATTCCTCTCTCGCACCCGTGCCGCCTTCCCTGATCGACGGCTTTTAGTGCGCCTCACGCCGGATGACGGGGAAACGATCACCCTGCACTTAGCCGGCGACACCATGTTTGGCCGGCGTTTTTATGACCCGAATAACGATGGCGATACCCGTGATGGTCTCATTCAAATCGGCAACGAGGCTCAAGGCCAGGCGCAATTATTGCGCTATATCCAGCCGCTGTTGACCAACGCCGATGTGACCGCCCTCAATCTGGAGTCGCCCCTCGCCAGCGTTCCCTATTTTGATCCAACCCAACCGCGCCCCAGCGCTTTTCACCCAACCAAGGCATTTGTTTTTGCCAGTCATGTCAGTGCCCCGCTGGCCTTGCGTGATGCGGGGGTGGATGTGGTCGATCTTGGCAACAACCACATGTATGACTTGCTGGAAGGCGGCATCACTGAAACCACAATCACCTTGGACGGCTCCGGCTACCCTATCGGCACCGGTCAATTCGGGGCCGGTCATACCGAAGCTGCGGCTTGGCAACCAGCATTTTTTACCACTGGCAACACCACAGTGGCCTTCGTCGCGTGTACCACGGTTACCGGTTTTGAACATCCCATCTCTTATGTAGCCAACGGCACCCAAAAAGGTGGGGCAGCCCGTTGTGCAGAAAAACCCTTGCAAGCAGCTCTTCAGACCGCGCGGACGCGAGCGCAAATCGTGGTGATGATGATTCATGGTGGAGTCGAATATGGTCGCAACCCCTCGCCGATTGTCCAAGAGTTCAGCGCCATCGCGCGCAAAGCGGGCGCAAGCCTGATCATCAATCACCACCCTCATGTGGTCGGTGGCCTCGACTGGCAAAACGGCGTCCTGACCGCTTGGACCGTCGGCAATATGCTCTTCGATCAAGATGTTTGGCCGACTTTCGAATCGTATCTAATCGGGGTCCAGTTGCGGCGCGGTCAGGTGATTCACGCCTATGTCGAACCGTTGATGATCGCTGACTATGTGCCGCGGCCCGTGGTGGGTACGCTGGCCGAGTATGTCGCGCGCGGTGCGGCGGGTCGTGCGCCCGGACCCTTCCTCATCGAAGATGGCGCCACCGAAGTGGATATCGGCGGGCGGGCAGTCGCCCAGAAAGTCGCGGTTTCACTGGACGGCGGCACCGGTGCCGGAACGCTTTATCGCTTTGAAAACGGTGCCTGGCTGGACGGAGCACAAGGCTCCGGGACAGTGCTGCCCGGCCGGGATGTACTGTGGGTGGGTTCGTTTGAAGACGAGAGCGCTGATGACCAAGCTAATCCAGGATTATTATGGGATTTGGGAGGAAACGATGATCGAATGATCGGCTCGGCCTACGCTTATGAAGGCCAGGCCGGTGTGCGGCTGCGGCGGCTTTTCAGTAACAGCACAGATCTGGTGCTCACTCCAAAACATCGCATCCTGATCAAGCCCAATCGTAAGGTTTCGGTCATTGGCCGCGTGCGCACCAACGGCAACGTCTCATTGCAGTTGAGTTGGTATCGTGATAGCAGCGGCGCTTCCTCGTTACAAACCGTAGTGCCTGATTTAGTGCCGAACAATGACACCTGGCAGCCGTTCCGGGTCGATACCACGACACCCAATTTCCCTGAAGTCGATGATTTGGACAACCAGAATCCGTTAAAACCGGCCGTCGGCTTATTCCTACGCCTGGCCCCTCCAGGCCGCGACCGAGCGACTGCTGATTTCGACAATATCCGTTTGATTCTGTGGGAAGAACCTGGTATCGCACCAAGCGCCCAGCACGATTACCTCCAGGTCATCGGCGCCGTATCGGCTACGCTACGGCGCGATGTATTGCCGGGAGCGGAAAATTGGGAACCGCCACCTGCGGCCAAAGCGGTTCCTTAACAAACCGTGGACGAAATTGCCTGATCGGCACACGACAAAAAAGGCACGAAGTACGTGCCTTTTTTATCAACAACAGCGGCTGACTCAGCGCTGCTCGACCGGTACGTAATCCCGCAGAGTGTGGCCGGTATACACTTGCCGTGGCCGATAGATGCGGGACTTGGGATCGTCGTGGAGTTCCTTCCAGTTAGCGATCCAACCCGGCATCCGGCCGATGGCGAACATGACCGTGAACATGTTCAAAGGAATCCCCATCGCCCGCAGGGTGATGCCGCTGTAGAAATCGACGTTCGGATACAGCTTGCGCTCAATGAAATAGTCATCGTTTAGCGCCACCTCTTCCATTTGTTGGGCAATATCCAACAGAGGATCGCTGATATTCAACCGTGCCAGCATCTTATCGGCGGCATCCTTAAGAATCTTGGCGCGCGGGTCGAAATTCTTGTAAACCCGATGCCCAAAGCCCATCAGCTTCAGCTTGGTATCTTTTTGCTTGACCCGTTCGATGTATTCGGACACTTTCATGCCGGACTGCTTGATAAACTCCAGCATCTCAATCACCGCCACGTTGGCGCCACCATGCAGCGGCCCCCACAGCGCACACACGCCGGCCGCGCAACTGGCGAACATGTTGGCCTGGCTGGACGCTACCATCCGCACCGTGCTGGTGGAACAGTTCTGCTCGTGATCAGCATGCAAGATCAAGAATAAGTTGAGCGCGCGGCTGACTTCCGGGGTCGGCCAGTATTCACGGTAGGGAATCGAGAACATCATGTGCAGGAAGTTCTCGCAATACTTGTATTCAGGATGCGGATACATCAGCGGCTGACCGATGGACATCTTGTAGCTGGCCGCCGCGATGGTACGCACCTTGGAGATGATCCGGGCCGCCGCCTTTTCCATGGTGTTGTCGTCCTCAATGTCCATCATCTGCGGCTCGTAGCAGCTCATGGCGTTGATCATCGCCGAGAGAATCGCCATCGGCGGTGCATTGGGCGGAAATCCCGCAAAGTGGCTGCGCAGGCTCTCGTGCATCATCTGGTTCATCGTCAGCCGACGGCTGAAGCGTTCCATTTCCTGTTCGGTGGGCAACCGGCCCCAGATCACCAGCCAAGCCGTTTCCACAAACGTGGAATGTTCGGCCAGTTGCTCGATGGGAATGCCGCGATAGCGAAGAATGCCTTTATCCCCATCGATGTAGGTAACCGCCGATTTGCAGGAACCGGTGTTGCTGTAGCCATCGTCGAGCGTGATGTAACCGGTACGGTCGCGTAGCGTGCTGATGTCAATGGAAAGCTCTTTCTCGCTTCCCTCGACAACCGGAAATTCATGGGGTGTTCCATCCAATTCAATGCGGCATGTATGGCTCATGGCGTGGACTCCGTTGGTCTATGGATGTTGTGGTTTTATCAGTGTGGGTCTATGGCGCCGCCGCTGACGGATCGACCGTCGCGGTTGCCGCGCTCGACCGATTATACAGGGCCAATACAACTTGCAAACGCTATGGGTTTTCGCTCACCTCGACCGAGCTACGGCGATGCCGCCAGTATTCGATAATCCCCGGCATGAGTGAAAGAATGATGATGGCGACGATGACCAAAGAGAAATTCTGTTTGACGAAGGGCAAATTGCCGAAAAAATAGCCGCCATAGAGGAAAGAACCGGTCCAAAGGACGCCGCCGGCCACGTTATACCACTGGAACCGGCTGTAGCTCATACCGCCTGCACCCGCCACGAACGGGGCAAACGTGCGCACGATGGGCACAAAGCGGGTGATAATGATTGTTTTTCCGCCATGGCGCTCGAAAAAACGGTGTGTTCGGTCCAGATATTGCTGCTTGAGAAAGCGGGCATCAGGGCTGAACGCCTGTTCGCCCAGATAGCGGCCCACCGCGTAGTTGACCGTATTACCGAGGATGGCGGCGAACGTCAGCAGGAGAAACAGAAGATGAATATTGATCTCACCGATAGCGGCCAGCGACCCGGCCGCGAATAAGAGCGAATCGCCCGGCAAGAACGGCGTGACGACGAGGCCGGTCTCGCAGAAGATAATCAACCAAAGAATTCCATAAAGCCAACTGCCGTACTGGCTAGCCAATGCCGTCAAATGCTGGTCAAGATGGAGAAAAAATGAGATTGCAGCCTGCAAAAAATCCATAGTTGAATACTCGTTGAACTAAAATGGCGCATAAGCGGCCAAAATCGTTGCCGGCGCTGAGTTGTTAGCACCCGCTCTGTGTTTTAATCGGCGCAGTTGCACCACGGCTCGGCCGGATCGGGATAAGGCGCGATCTGATAGCCGCCGCGCCGCAACGCCGACTCGGCGCCCACCGGCCAACGCATCAGCGTCACCGTCTGTGGATTGATCACGGCACCCGCTGCATCGACCAGTACAGCGGTTGCGCTTTCGGCTGGCCAGTGCAGGATCAACGGCCGAACCGCGTAACCGCAACGGACTAAAACACCGATGGATCGACCGCTTTCGGATAAAACCATAGCCATACTCCGCCGCAGCGCACTCATGGCACACTCTATACGTTGGTGGACTGCGCACTATACCGGAACCGATGCACGGCCAGCCATCCCCATCGGCACACCGCCGCTGGGAGGCGGTAACGCTGCCCTGCGAGCGCTTCTACTGACTACACCACTGCAAGAGGAGGTTTGTGCCGTGTCGGCCAATGCATCCAACACGTCATTCGTCGAGTCGCTCGCGGCACCCCAGCGGCGCCCGCTGGCTTGGCTCGTGCTAGCGAGCGCCCTGGCGCTGCTATCGGGACTCGCCCACGCCAGTTGGACGACGGCCATTCAACTCGACCCGATCACCCACCAATCCCGGTGTTTGCTGAGCAGCGAACCGATCCTCACCCCGGCCGGCCACGACGATACCACACCGGTGACGTTGGTCTTCAACGGGAATAGTCTGGTGGTGATCACCCAATCGGAGCTGGACGGTTCCTTCGCCGATTTGCAGTTGACCGTGGACAAGAACCCACCGATCCAGAGTGCCAACATTGCCCGCAAGATGCAGTTGGTCTTTGACCAGAATCTGCCCGATCTGGTCCGCCAGTTGCGGGAAGGTCGTCAAGCCACCGTCCAACTGCGGTTCTGGCCCAACTGGCCAGTTACCCAAACCTTTCCGGTGACGTTTAATCTGGCAGGTTTCAGCAAGGCCCACGATGCCATGAACCAAAGCTGTCAGCCAGCAGCCGGCGCCAATCCGGTCCCCCGCTGATCGCCTTTTTATCTGACAAAATCTCAGGAGCCTCCCATGGGTCTACGCATGAAGTTCAATCTGGTGCTACTGCTGGCTTTCCTGGTCGGCTTAGTGCTGGCGGCCTATCTGACCGACCGCATCCTCAAGCAAAACGCTCGCGAAGAAGTGGTACAAAATGCCCGCATCATGATGGAAAGCGCGCTGGGCGCTCGCACTTACACCGCCGAACATGTCAAACCGCTGCTGACCTTGCAGATGAAACGGCAGTTCCTACCCCAAACGGTGTCGGCCTACGCAGCGGGCCAGAGCTTCAAGGCACTGCGTACTAAATTTCCCGAATACACCTATAAGGAAGCGGCGCTTAACCCGACCAACCCCAATGATCGGGCCAGCGATTGGGAAGCGGATATTATCAACGAGTTTCGTAACAACGCCGATCATAAAGAGCTAGTGGTCGAGCGTGATACCCCGACCGGACGGATGCTAAACCTGGCACGCCCGCTGGGCATCTACGACCAAGGCTGCCTGACCTGCCACGGTAAGATTGAGGACGCCCCGAAAACCATGACCGATATCTACGGCGTCACCAACGGTTTCGGCTGGAAGATGCAGGAAATCATCGGTGCGCAAGTCGTCACCGTACCCATGTCCGTACCCCTGAATCGTGCCCAGCAAACCTTCACTACCTTCATGATTTTGCTGGGAGGCGTGTTTTTGTTGCTGCTGATACTGCTCAATATTCTGCTGCATTTCGTAGTGATCCAACCTGTAGTGCGGATCGCCGATATCGCCAACCAAGTCAGCATGGGCCAGACGGACGCGCCGGAATATGTGCGTCCTGGCAAGGATGAAATCTCATCGCTGTCGCAGTCCTTCAGCCGGATGCGCCTGAGCCTGGAAAACGCCATGAAGATGCTGGGCGAATAGCGATATGGCCACTGAAAGCGGCGAGTCCACCACAACACGTCCGCCGCAAATTAGCCGCTACCGGCTGCTCAGAACGCTTGGCCGGGGCGCGATGGGCGTGGTGTACCTCGGCTATGATGAGGCAATTGATCGGCAGGTTGCCATCAAAACCATTCATCGCACCTTGCTGGAAGGCCGAGATGGCGCTGAATGGCTGGAGCGGTTTCGGCGGGAAGTACGCGCCGCTGGCCGCTGTTTGCACCCGAATATCGTCACGGTCTTCGAGTACGGGGAGGAAACAGGGGTTCCATACATCGTTATGGAATATGTGCAAGGCCGGGAATTACGCGATTACCTGAAGGACCGTCAGCCGCTGCCCTTGGCGAACGCCGTGGCGGTCACCGTGCAGGTACTGCACGCGCTCAATCACGCCCACGCCAGCGGCGTGGTGCATCGAGATATCAAGCCGGGCAACATTATCTTATTGCCCGACAGCCAAGTGAAAGTCTCGGATTTCGGCATCGCCCGCGTGGAAGCGACCAGCGGGATGACGCAACAGGGCATGACGGTCGGTACACCGGCTTACATGGCCCCAGAGCAGTTCAGCGGCCGCGAGGCGGATCGGCGAGCCGATATCTACGCCACCGGCGTGGTGCTGTTCGAAATGCTCACCGGGAATCGCCCGTTCGCTGGGCGTGGCGCTGGCGAGCTGATGTATAAAGTCCTCAACGACCCGCCACCGCGCGCCACCACGCTAAACCCGCGCTTGCCATCGGAATTGGATGCGGTGCTCAAAAAAGCCCTGGCGAAAGCACCGGAGGACCGCTTTCAATCCGCTGGCGAATTTATCGCCATTCTGGAAAATCTGCGACTGGTTGAACGTGAGGTGACGGCGGATGGTTCTACGCTCATCCGGGTCGCACCGGTGCCAGTTCCTGAATCCCCGACCAACGCCTTACCCGGCTGGGATGCCACGTTACTGAGTCAAACCGAGCGTTTATTGACCGAAGTGCTGGGGCCGGTGGCCAGGGTGTTGATCCGGCGCACCGCACAGCAGGTCAGTAGTCCGGCTGAACTGCTGCAACAGTTGGCGGCGGCGATCCCTGGCGAGCCGGAACGGCTGCTCTTCCAGCGGCGAATGCGGGGTGTGATGGGCGGCACCCTGGGGGGTAGCATCAGCCGCACGGTCACGGGGGGCAGCAGTGCGCCCAGTAGCCAGATCAGCGCACCGGTCGGCTCTCTCGATCAGGCAATGCTCGAAACCGCCCGCCAAAAGCTGGCCGTGTATGTCGGTCCAATCGCGAAAGTTCTGGTCAAACAGGCTGCCGCTCAGGCACGAACTCCCCAGGAACTCTACCAGCGGCTCGCGGAGCATATCCCTACCGCGAACGAGCGAAGCGCGTTTCTAAAGCAAACGCCAGGGTAGGCGAGTCGCTCCGTATCAAGGCACGACAACCTCAGCGCCGCCAGTTCACGCTGATTGACCCAGCCAATAATCCAGCCCCTGAGCGCTGATTTCGATATCGGCTCGCAACACCTCGCGCCACTGATCGGCTGGCCAGCGTTTTTGTACCGCCTCTTGCTCCATAAGCGCCCATACCCCGGCTAAAAGCCGCGCACCGCGTTCCGGGCCACTGTCCCGCTCCCGTTCGGCTACTGCGACATGGGCATCGATCAAGCGATGCAGATCACCCCCCAAACGCGGCACATCCCGCACTTCGGCAAAGTGGGTGAGATAAACCGCCGGTGGCCGGTACGACAGAATCCGATCCACCGATTGGTGCATAACCGGCGGCTCGAATTGGCTCGGTGAGGTGGTGGGAATGATGGAAGGCCGCCCATCGATATCCAGCTCACGAAAGGACATGCCGAAGATATCGCCGGTAAACAGGCAACCGCTGCGGGTGTCGAGCAAGACCAAATGGTGGCGGGCATGACCAGGAGTATCCAGGCAGACTAACGTGCGACCCGCCAGATCGAAACTGAAACCCTCGCCCGCTTCCTGAATCCGCTCAACAGGGATTGGGATGGGATCACCGTACAGATGCTGAGCTTCCGCCGCACCGTATACCTCCTGCACAGCGGCAAACAGTCTGCTGGGATCGGCCATGTGCCGTGCGCCGCGTGGATGGACGATGAGCTTCGCCGCAGGGAAGGCTTGAATCATCGCGCCAGCACCGCCGGCATGATCCAGATGGACGTGAGTCAAAAACACATAATCAACGCTGGCGGGCGACAAACCCAAGGTCTGTAACGCGCTGAGCGTGCGCGGTAAACACGCATTACTGGCGGTATCCACCACCGCAACCCGACCATTTTCGACGATGAGATGAACCGCAGCGAGCAGCGGCCGGATGTAACCGGAGTCAACGGCGTAGATACCATGGGCGTAGCTTAATAGATCAGCCATCGGATGTTATTTCCATTTCAAAATTGGGTTAATTATGCTATTATTCATATTGAAATATATACCAAAAACAAAACCAAACCGATTGTAAGGTCGGGACGGAAAGTCACGGGTCCTATTTCACGGGAAAGCCGGGCTGCCGCATTCGATCCGCGTGAGGGTCGGCGTGGTAGACCGGTTTTTTGTTTGAGTGGTTATCGGTGTGCATCAACGCCTCGCATAGCTGGCCTGGCCGCCGCGAGACGATAGCTTCAAGATGAGGAGACGTGCGATGTTAACTTATAAAGATTGCGTAGATGCAACGGGTCTGGAAGAAGGCGAGATCGAAGCCATCGCCCAACATGAGCACCTGCCGGAAATCGTCGCGGCCGAACTCGGTTACGGACTGGCGCAACAGACAGGTGGCGAACAGATCATCGATCAGATGATTCGTGATGACATCAAAACGGCCAAGCAACCCGAGACAGCGATGCGTTGGCAAACGGTTCTCGACCGGTTCGAATCCAACCACCAGATAGGGACTCAAAGCGTCTAGGACGCGACCCGTTCGTCCCAAGTTCTTTAATCCCACCGCATCGCTTCAGGGCGATGCGGTTTTTTGTGCGGATAGAGCTTAATTCAAATCCACATCGCGGAAATAGCGGGCGCCCCAATCCGTCTGCGTGGCGACGCCTCTTTCGTTCAGTTGATACACCACGATCTTGGGATCGCTGGATACGTTGTCCGGCGATCCCGACATGGCAAACTGGCTTAACTGTTGCGGATCGCGGAATACCATGATTTGCCAGTACGGCTTGACCGATGTCCCTGGACCGAGGTCGGTGCGGGCCAGTTGCATGAACGTTACCTTTCCGCTCCTTTCCATCACCATGCCCCGGCCGTGCTTTTCGACCAGGACTGCATTCAAGCCGTTGATCTCGAACACCCCATAACCGGCGGCGCCTTCAATTTCAGTTCGAGTGAACGGCTTAAGCTTGTAGAGTTGTTCCAAGGTGCGGTTGCGGACTTTAAGAATAGCCTGGCGTTGCTCCTGTTTGGCTTTCTCGCTCAACGTCCCAGTAGAGCGCGGCACCGGTTTACTCTTTGGCTTAGACGGCTCCGTGGCGCAGCCGGCTACCAGCAATCCGGCCAGCAAACCACCGATTACCAGGGTGTGCCGGATCGCGGAAGAAGTGAATCGCATGATGTGGTTCTCGCATCTCCGCTGGGAAGACAACAGTTCTAAAACAGTTCGATATCGCCGAAATGGTCATCGGGGACGGCCAACGCGCCATTGGCAATCAGTTTTTCGTAGGAACAAACCTGATTGCGGCCGTGCTCTTTGGCGTAATACAGCGCCTTGTCCGCGCGTGTGATCAACTCCGCCGCTACTTCCAGATCGAGAATTTGAATGAAACCCACGCTGGCGGTCACTTGGCCGACTTGGGGAAAATGATAGCGTTCCAGATTCTGCCGGAACCGTTCCAGCACATTGTGGGCATCCTCCAGTGCGCGCGTCTTGAACACGACGACGAACTCCTCACCGCCATAGCGGAACAGCAGATCGGCACGCCGGAACGAACTGCGCATGATATTGGCCATCAAGATCAACACCTCATCGCCATACAAGTGGCCGTAGGTGTCGTTGATGCGCTTGAAATGATCAATGTCGAGCACGGCTAGCCAATAATGCTTACCGCCATCCCCTTCGCGCCGCTCAGGTTGTTCCCGTCGCAATTTAGCCTGTGCGCTACGCCGGCTGGCGTGCAAGATCTCTAACAGCTTGTCATCGAAGGTTTTGCGATTGAGCAAGCCGGTGAGTTTATCGCGTTCGTTGTCCTCGATTAATTTCAGGTAGTTCCAGTAAATTTGTACGAACCCTTCGACCAGCCGATGATCCTCCCGCAAGTCACGGCTGGCGACCAACCGCAAAAACCCGATCAATTTGTCGTGGCGAGGAATGGGGAAGGTGTGACGATTGCCTTGGGCGGTAGGTTCAACCACTACCTGCTGCTCTTGCACACAGGCGAGAAATCCCGCATCAGTAGCCACCGGAATCATCGTTTCAAGATCGTCCAGGTCGTCACTGGGAACCTGGCAGCCCTCATGATCCACCCGCACCAGCAGGTTGGCTTGATCCGCTTCACAGCGATAGAGAGCGATCTCCTCGACGGCCAGCAGATCGAACATCGTCTGGGTCAAGCAGATTTCCAACGATAGCCGGTTGCGTTTCTCAGTCAACCGTGCGATGGATTCGAGCAGTTTATCGTGGTCAAGCTCGTTCACAAGCACTCAAACAACGGTTAATAGCCTAGACGGAACCAGCGATTAGCCTGGTAGTCACCAAACACTGAGGCCACGCGCGCCGGCAGGTCGCATCGATTCCCAACCCAACGGGTCTTGATACTCGTAATAGTATGATCTGTTGGGTGATCAGACTCAAACGGGCGACCTCAGCGGTCTCAACGATTCCTATCTTGCATCACCCTTAGATCGGGCTGCTTGCTCGTCCGGCAGCAATTCTGCCAACGAACGCAATTTGAGATGTAACGCCGCCTTGGAGAGCAGATGCGCGCTGACCGGTGCGGTGATGAACAAAAACATTGTTACCAACGCTTCATGTAGGCTGACACCTTCGTCGTGTGTGCTGAAATACAATGCTGAGGCAATCAGGAGGCTGCCGACCCCCAAGGTGGTGGCTTTGGTGGGCGCGTGCAGCCTCATATAGAAATCAGGCAACCGCACCAAGCCCAGGGAACCGATGAAGGTAAAAAGCGCACCGGCCAGAATCAGCAAAGACAGCAGGATATCCAGCATTGGACTCACTCGATGATATCGCCGCGCAACAAAAACTTGCACAGCGCCACGGTGCCGATGAAACCCATCAGGGCGATCAAAAGCGCTGCCTCGAAATAGAGGGTGCTGGCCAGATGAATCCCCAGTAGGACCAGCCAGGCGATGGCATTAATGTAGAGCGTATCCAGTGCCAGGATGCGATCTGGAAGATCAGGGCCGACCAGCAGCCGCCAGATACTGAACACAAAAGCGGCCGTCACCAACGCAAACGCGACCGGCAGGGCGACACTGGTCAGCATGGCTCAAAAACCTCCCGCAACGGTGCTTCATAGCGATTTTTGATAGTCGCCACCAAAGCATCTGGGTCGGTGGCATCCAGCGCATGGACCAGCAAATACCGACGATCCAGCGACAAGCGTGACGATACGGTGCCAGGGGTCAGGCAGATGGTATTGGCCAACACGCTAATGGCTAAATCTGAGCGCAGCGCCAGCGGCACCTGTACAAACACCGGCCGCCGCCGGGCTGGTGAGCGAATAATCAGCCACGCCACCACCACATTCGCCAGGACAATATCGACCAGGACGATGCCGATAAAACGCAGCAGGATAAGTGGCCGATGAATCCGCAGGGTTTCCGGCCAAAAGCGGGCGGCGAATAGAGAAATGCTCCAGCCCAATAGCAATCCCAATACTATCTGGCCGGGAGCAACGCTATTGGCCAGTAGTAACCAAACCACTCCCAGCGCCAAGGCAACGAGCGGATGCGGCAGCACACGGTGTCTCATGGCTCCCCTCCCGGCTTGAGAACGGCCTGAATATAACGTTGCGGCTGTAACAGTTGCTCGGCGCTCGCGCGTGCCCCGTGCTCCAACACACCGGCGGCTACCGTCAGCGCCAATCCCAACAGCAGTAGACCCACAATAGGCGCCAGTTCACGGGCCAGTGCAACCCCCGGTTCCGGCGTGAGATCCGCCGTCGGTGGTGACGCCTGGTAGAACAGCAGACTGCCGGTTCGTGCCAGAGTGATGACACCGATCAGGCCAGCGCTTAGCACGGTGGCCATGATCCAGGACCACCAGGGGTGCGCGAGTGCCGCGCGCAACGTCAAAAACTTCCCAAGAAACCCCGATAAGGGCGGCAGGCCGACCACCGCCACGGTGGTGACAAAAAACAAACCGCCCAGGATACCCGCGCTGACAATGGTCGGGCCGGGATCGAGTCGATCTCCCAGGTCGCCACGCCGCTGGGTAATGCGGTCGGCCAACAAAAACAGGGCGGCGGTGGCAAAGGTGGTATGCGGCAGGTAATACAAGCCGGCGGCGATCCCACTCACACTGCCCAGGCCGAACGCCGTCAATAGTGATCCCACCGAGGCCACCACCAGATAAGCGGCTTGTTGGCGAAGGCGGGTACTCGCTAGAGCACCCACCATGCCGACTAGCAAAGTCGCCAAGGCCATCGGTAATAACCACGGTTCCAGCAATCCGGCGACTAATCCCGCATCCGCCCCAAACAGCAGGGTATCAACACGCAGAATGCTATAGGCGCCGACCTTGGTCATAATGGCGAACAGCGCGGCAACCGACGCGCTGGTATGCGCATACGCCTCAGGCAGCCACAGATAAAACGGCAGCAGCGCCGCCTTGAGCGCAAAGACGGCAAACAGCAACAGGCCCGCTACCCGCACCAGTGGCGCATTCTCCGGCGACACCGCAGCAACCTTGCGCGCCAGGTCGGCCAGGTTGAGCGTGCCGAGTATCCCGTAGAACGTACCCGCTGCAAACAGGAAAAATATCGACCCAATCAGGTTGACCGTCACGAAATGCAAACCGGCCCGCGTTCGCTTGCGTCCACCACCGTGCAACAGCAGCCCATAGGAGGCGATCAGCAGGATCTCGAAGAACACGAACAGGTTAAACAGATCACCCGTCAAAAACGCACCGTTCAACCCAAACAGTTCGAACTGGAATAGGGTATGAAAATGCGAACCGGCCGCATCATCACCGCGCAGCGCATACCACAGAGCGAAAAAGGCCAAGAATGCGGTAGTGACCAGCATCCAGGCAGCCAAACGATCCGCCACTAAGACAATACCAAACGGCGCCGGCCAATTTCCCAGGGTGTAAACCAGCATACGACCATCGCTCACCTCCGCCGCCAGGGCCAGTGCCAACCCAAGCTGACCCGCGACAGCAACAACACTCACGCCGCGCTGCCAAGCAAGACTTCCGTGCCCCAGCAACAATAGGATGCCGGCCAACCAAGGCCATAGCACCGGCGCGATGACCCAATGGTTCATGGTCGATGCAACCCGTCCACATGATCATTACCCATCTCGGCACGCGCCTTGAGGGCCAGCACGATGACGAAAGCTGTCATGGCGAAGCTGATCACGATGGCCGTCAACACCAGCGCTTGCGGTAGCGGATCGGCATAGCCGGACACGCCGGGGACGATCACCGGTGGCTGGCCGATAGTGAGTCGGCCCATGGCAAACAGAAACAGATTCACCGCGTAAGACAGTAAGGTCAATCCCAGCACCATCGGAAATGTCCGAGCGCGCAACGCTAGATAAATTCCACCAGCGGTGAGTGCGCCAACGAGTAGCGCGAACAATAGCTCCATCAAGGCATCTCCCCTGATACGGCGGTGCCTTGCCGAGCGCGCGCGGAGCGCCGCTCAAAACGGTGCAATAAGCCTAAGCGAATTAAAATCAGCAAGGTCGCGCCGACCACCACCAGATAGACGCCCAGGTCGAACACCAGGGCCGAGGCCAGCTCGAAATCACCCACCACCGGCCAATGCAGATGAGTAAACGCCGAGGTGAGGAACGGATAGCCCACGAGCAAACTGGCCAATCCGGTCAAAGCGGTCGCCAGCAAACCGACGCCGATAAACCGCTGCGCATTCCATGGCAAACGTTCCTGGCCCCAGGCAATCCCGTTGGCCAGATACTGGACGATCAACGCCGCCGCTGTGAGCAGACCGGCGATGAAACCGCCGCCGGGCAGATTATGACCACGCAGAAAGATGAAAGCTGACACCAACAGCGCCAAGGGCAACAGCAATCGGGCAAGAGCCGCCATGATCGCCGGGTGAACATCCGCATCCCAGGGCTGGCCTTTAGGGTCATCAACCGGACCATCCAGCCGCAACCCTTCCAATAAGGCGTAAATACCAAGAGCGGCCAGGGCCAATACGGTGATCTCACCCAAGGTATCGTAACCGCGAAAATCCACCAAAATGACGTTAACCACATTGGTGCCACCGCCACCCGCCACACTATTGGCCAGAAAGAAATCGGTGATACTGTCGTAGGGACGGGTCAGCACCGCCCAGGTCAGCGCTGCCGCACCAACACCGCCGGCGACCGCCAATATCCCATGCCCACTGCGTTGCGTCATGGTCGATTCGATAGGACTGTGTGGCGGCAGGAAATACAGGGCCAGCAAGAGCAACACCACCGTCACCATCTCCACCGCAAGCTGGGTTAGCGCCAGATCCGGGGCGGAGAACTTGACGAAAATCAGCGCCATCACCAGGCCAACCGCTCCGATCAGGATCAATGCTACCAAGCGCTGTCGATGTAAAACCACCACGCCGGTCAGCGCTGCCAGCAATCCCAAAGCCGCCACTAGGCTAACGCCATCCACTGACAACAGCGGGCGCCGTCCGGTCAGTGGTACCGGATCACCGAGAAAACCTGCTGTCCCCAACACCAGCGCGGCGGCGATCACGACCGTCAGCAGCCGCTGTAGCGAACCCGTATCCAGCCACCGGGTCAATGCACCGCTTACAGCGAACAACCCATTGAGTAAGGCATTATAGATCCGCTCCGCATCCAACCCCTCGGTGTGGCGGTCATGAAACGCGAACAAGGGTTTGCGCCCCCAATAAAGCAGTCCGCCGCCAATCAGGGCGATCACGCTCATCGCCAGCGCCGGATTCACACCATGCCAGAGCGCCAGATCGTGGGCCAGTGGCGGTCCTTGCAAAACCGCAGTACTCGCTACTGTGAGGAGCGGTTCCACCACTTGGGCTGGGAAGATGCCCACCACCAGGCAAAGCAACACCAACACCTCCATCGGCACCTTCATCCAGCGCGGCGGTTCGTGTGGGGTTCGCGGTAGGTCAATGGGATCGCCGTTGAAAAATACATCGTGGATGAAGCGCAGCGAGTAGGCTACCGCGAACATCCCGGCCAGGGTAACCGCTGCCGGCAGCAACCAACCCAAGCGCAAATGAGTGGCGGCACTGAATGCTTCCGCGAAAAACATTTCCTTGGATAAAAAGCCATTTAATAAGGGCACGCCCGCCATCGCGGCCGCAGCCACCATGGCCAGCGCCCCGGTATAGGGCATTTTCCTCCATAAGCCATTAATCTTTCTCATATCACGGCTACCGGTTTCGTGATCGATGATACCAGCCGCCATGAACAGTGACGCTTTGAACGTAGCGTGATTGATGATATGAAACACACCCGCTACAGCGGCCAGCGGCGTACCGATACCGAACAGCAACGCAATCAAGCCCAGATGGCTGATGGTCGAGTAGGCCAATAAACCTTTGAGATCATGCTGGAATAAAGCGAAGAGCGCACCCAGCACCAAGGTGATAACGCCCGCGCCACCGACCAGCCACGACCATTCGTCCGTTCCAGACAAGGCTGGGAACAACCGTGCCAACAGGAAAATGCCCGCCTTAACCATGGTGGCCGAATGCAGGTAGGCCGAAGCCGGAGTCGGCGCCGCCATCGCGTTCGGCAGCCAGAAATGAAACGGAAACTGGGCCGATTTGGTGAACACGCCGAGCAGCACCAGCACCAGCATGGGCCGATAGAGCGGATCGGCGCGGATCGCATCGCCGGCCTGCAAGATCACCGATAGCTCGTAACTGCCGACAATCTGGCCGAGCAGCAAAAAACCACCCAGTAGGGCCAAACCGCCCGCGCCGGTGACGGTGAGGGCCATCCGTGCGCCGTTGTGTGCTTCCTCACGGGGATACCAATAGCTAACCAGCAAAAATGACGAGAGGCTGGTCAATTCCCAGAAAATCAGTAGCTGGATCAGGTTCTCGGCGAGAACGATGCCCAGCATCGATCCCATAAACAGCAGCAGGTAGGCGTAGAACCGTCCCAGCGGATCTCGCTCCGACAGGTAATAGCTGGCATACAGCACGATCAACAGACCGATGCCTAAAATCAGCAGGGCAAACAGCAGGCCCAAGCCATCGAACCGAAACGCCAGATCAAGGCCGACGCTGGGCAACCAGCGCAACCGCTGGATGATGGTCTCCCCGGCAAACGGCGCACCCGCTAGCGGCAGCAAGCAGCCGAACGATAACAGAACCGTGAACCCCGCTGCCCACGCGGCATGAGTGCGACCCAAGCGCGCCAGAACCGCCACCAGGATGGCACCAAGAAACGGAATCAGGGTGACGATCAGCAATAAACCCATAGCGACAAGAATCAACATTGACCGGCCGCTGCAACGGCTCGCATTGCGGGGGATCGGGCGGAATTCGGCGGACGGATAAACCGTCTATCGGCTTCGCTCCAATCGGTGCGCAGGGGGACCGAATCGGCTAGCGGCTAGCCGCCTTTGCCAGGGCCACCTTTGAGACTGGCACCCGACCCAGGCACCGGCTGATCCATGCAGAACATTCTAATAGGCGATCCAGATCGATACCCGTTTCGATGCCTAATCCCGCCAGCAGATACACCACATCCTCAGTGGCGACATTGCCTGCGGCGCCTTGTGCATAAGGGCAGCCACCCAACCCCGCCACTGAACTGTCGAACACGGTGACACCGCATTGCAGGGAGGCATAAATATTGGCAATCGCCATCCCGTAGGTATCGTGGTAATGGCCAGCCAGACAATCGAGCGGCACGCGGGTGCTAACCGCCGCAATCATCCGCTTGGCGGCCTCCGGCGTGCCGACACCGACGGTATCGCCGAGGCTGATCTCGTAACAGCCCATGGCAAACAGCGCGCCCGCCACCTCGGCAACCGCTTCAGGCCGAATAGCATCCTCATAGGGGCAACCCAGCACACAGGATACATAACCGCGAACCGGAATCCCTGCCGCCTTTGCCGCCGTCAGCAACGGCTTAAATCGTACCAATGATTCCGCTATCGAGCAGTTGATATTCTTTTGGGAGAAGGACTCGGAGGCGGCACCGAAGACGGCGATTTCCCGCGCACCTGCTGCCACGGCTGCCTCAAAACCTTTGAGGTTGGGCGTGAGCACCGGATAGGCGACCCCTGGCAAACGCTCAATAGCGGCCATGACGGCAGCGCTATCGGCCATCTGTGGCACCCATTTAGGCGACACGAACGCAGCGGCCTCAATGACTTTGAGACCAGCCTCACCCAGTCGGCTGACTAGGGCCACCTTGGTGGCGGTGTCGATAATTTTCGGCTCGTTTTGCAAGCCGTCACGCGGCCCGACTTCGACGATCTTGATGCGCTTGACCACGGTCATGCGTCCTTATGGCTGGTATCACCCCGTGGTCGGGCTGCCGCTGTGTCACCAAGCAAGCCGACCGTCCTGCGCCGCGCTCGGAGAACGGCTAGGCGTTTAGCGCCCTTTGCGGTGCGAATCGGTTCGACCGTCACCCCGACGCACCGGGCGTGGCGGTCGGTTTTTAGTCTCGTCACTGAAGCGGAAGCGGCCGGCCAGCACACAGCCTTTCATGCCTGGATTACAGGTTTTCTCCAGGACATGCTGGCAAACGCCATTCAACTCATGCGGACAACCCCAACCGCCCATCGTTTCTGCTCCCCGTTCGGCCAACTCCACCTTCCTGGCGGAGCATGGCCTGAAAAGAAGGTTCTACCATCGTTGATAATAGTCAGGGCCACCCGGCCCACCTGGAAAACCGGGGCCTCCAGGCGGCGGGTAGGGACGATTCGACCGGCCTGGCGGACCTTGCCGACGCCGCTCCGGTCGGCGGTAATAATCCTGCCGGTCGCCGTAATCCGGTCGTCCCTGATACTCCGTCTGATTATAGCGGTTGGGCTGGCCCTGATAACCCGACTGGCCCTGCGAATTCTGCGGCGGACGATCCGGCCGACCCTGCTGGGAACCGGACTGGCCCTGATAACCCGACTGGCCCTGCGAATTCTGCGGCGGGCGATCTGGCTGGCCCTGCTGGGAACCAGACTGACCGCCTTGCGAATTCTGCGGCGGACGATCCGGCCGACCCTGCTGGGAGCCGGACTGGCCTTGGGAACCCGACTGGCCTTGTGAATTCTGTGGCGGACGATCCGGTTGGCCCTGCTGGGAACCGGACTGACCGCCTTGCGAATTCTGCGGGGGACGATCCGGCCGACCCTGCTGGGAACCGGACTGGCCCTGATAGTCCGGCGGCGGGCGATCTGGCTGGCCTTGCGAACCGGACTGATAGGGTTGAGCCAAGGCTAGCGGCGCTTGGCCCACCAGCAAAAAAGCGCCCAACACCACGGCAATTTTCGTCAATTTCATCTTAGTTCCTCACCTCGTGCAGCCTGCTGGTTCCGATCAATCCGTCCGACGCTGAGCGTCTAGACACGATTATGGCTAATTTCGCAACCATGTTGTGGAATAACTGATTAACATAAGCTGAATGTTAGGCCGGATCGAGTGCGCCACCGCAACTGCTGCCTTGTCCGGCGGTGCAACCGTAACAATGATCGGCTACCCGGATGCGAGTCCCAATTAAATCTTGCTCCAGCAGCGCGGATAAGTGGATGCTTGCTGCTCCGTTGGTTCCGAGCGGCAATCCCAGCATCTGGTTGAAATCGCAATCATAAACATAACCTCGCCAATCCACCGAAATCAGGCTACGACACATGACCCCATCCAAATTTTCCTCCCGATGCGCCCCTTTGAGCAGATTCAGGTAATCGGCGAATTGTCCTTTGGTTATCAATTGGCTACCAAAACGCTGGATGGGCATGTTGGCCAATGCAAACAATCGAGTGAATACAATCCCATAACGGGTTAACAGCGCCTGACGATAAGCCGCTTCCAGGCCCGCCTGATCCGGCGGCAGCATTGGACCCAGCGGGTTGTAGACCAGATTCAGCACCAGGGGGCTGCCCGGTTGACCATAGCCCAAGCGGTTGAGCTGTCGCAGCCCGGCCAGGCTGGCCTCGAATACGCCCTTACCCCGCTGCCGGTCAACGTTTTCTTCGAGATAACACGGCAAGGAGGCGGTGATCTCGACGGCGTGCGCCGCCAGAAAAGATGCCAAATCCTCCTGGCCGGTCTCGCTGAGAATCGTGAGATTGCAACGGTCGATGACATGGATACCCAACGCGCGAACATCGGAAACGAATCGCCGAAACGACGGATTCAGCTCCGGTGCACCGCCGGTCAAATCCAAGGTGGTGATCTGCCGGGCCGTCAAATAACGCAACAGCAACGCCATGGTTTCCCAACGCATTTCCTCGGTTCGCTGCGGCCCGGCCGCCACATGACAATGCGTGCAAGACTGGTTGCAGCGGTAGCCCAGATTTGCTTGCAGCGCCTCCAGCGGACCTCGGTGGATGGCGGGGAAATCGGTTTTTACCAGCAGGGGAAGCGTGTCACGCATGGCGTTATTCTCAAAAAAGGCCTGATCAGCCCGCTAAAGGAAACATCGCATCACTCCCAGCCCTTACGAAACCGGATCGTGTTTGGATGCGTAGGCAGCCACTGCCGGGAAAATCGCCTTTAATGTCTCCTTTAATAATGGCGAAATCGAACGTTCTTGAGATAATCTACCGAAAGATTGCGGTATCGATTGGACTCCGAGCAGGACATGCTTGACGGATTTGCCCCGTGGGAGCGCGCTTGCCGACTTTGACCGGTCGATTAGCCGCTGTGTTTCAACCCATTCGAGACGATCCGACCGATGAATACCGCGCTGTTGGTACTGGATGACGAACCCGGTCGAGCCGAGGAATTGTGCCTTTTACTACGGTTCCTGGAAGAGCCTCAAGTCGTGCACGCTGAATTCTCGAACTGGCAAGCCCATGTCGAAGATAACTCGGATTTGCGTTGCATTTTCCTGGGGAGCCACGGCGATAGTGCCCAACCCCCGGTGGATATCCTCTACGCAATCCGTGCTCTCACGCCGCGTATTCCCATCATTTTAATTGAGAAAGCGGATGAGCCGTTGCGCCTGCCGGCCACGGTAGAAGCCAATTGTGGCGGCCACCTGGCTCACCCGTTCCGGCACGCGCCGCTGAGTCAGATCCTGGCCCGCTCCCAAGCCAGCGCCCAACGCAATGGTCGGTTTGGCGCCACACCGGCCCGGCGCAACATCGAGCTGTTTCGCAGCCTCACCGGTCACAGCACGGCGATTCTCCGCGTCCGGGAGCTGATCCAACGCGCTTCACCGTCGGAATCGACTGTGATGCTGCTGGGTGAATCGGGCACCGGCAAAGAAGTGGTCGCTCGTAATATCCATTACTTCTCCAACCGCACTCAAGGCCCATTCGTGCCGGTCAATTGCGGCGCGATTCCCGACAACCTCCTGGAAAGCGAGCTGTTTGGTCACGAAAAGGGCGCCTTTACCGGCGCCATTTCCACCCGTCGCGGCCGGTTCGAGCTGGCGCGGGGTGGCACGCTGTTTTTGGACGAGATCGGCGATATGCCGCTCAACATGCAGGTCAAGCTGCTGCGGGTGTTGCAGGAGCGCGTCTTCGAGCGGGTCGGCAGTGACCGCAGTCTGGAAGCCGATGTCCGAATCGTGGCCGCCACTCACCGTAACCTGGAGGAGATGATCAAGACCGGCGATTTCCGTGAAGATCTCTATTACCGGCTGAACGTTTTTCCCATCGAAATCCCGTCGCTGCGCGAGCGGATCGAGGATTTGCCCAAGCTGGTGGAAGAATTGATCGAGCGCATGGCCCATGAACAAGGCGGTGTACGCATTGCACTGACGGCGGCCGCCGTGCGGAGTCTTAGCCACTACCACTGGCCCGGCAACGTCCGCGAGCTGGCCAATCTGATGGAGCGTTTGGCTATCCTCAAACCGAACGGCCAGATCGATACCGGTGATTTACCCGTCAAATTCCGCGCTCACGCCCCGCTGGAGCCGATCTCGGTGGCCTCAGTCATGGCCGAGGTCGAGGATACCACCACAATCCCCACCACCCGCGCCACAGCCAGCGAACCGGCCACCCTGCCGCCGGAAGGCCTTGACTTGCGGGAGCATATTGCTGATCTGGAATCCTCCCTGATTCACTCCGCGCTGGAAAAGGCCGATGGCGTCGTCGCCCATGCGGCTTCCCTCCTGAAGATGCGCCGCACGACCCTGGTCGAAAAAATGCGCAAGTACAACATCCGGCGTGGCGACGATGATCTCAGCGACTGATGTCGAAACGTTGGCGGTCGAGAGGCTCATCACCTTCGCCAAATAATTGGCGTCCACAAGCGGCTTTCAATAACGCCTTGTCATGCAGCAGTTTTCTTGAAGGCACGGTTTTTGCTTTATTCGGCTTGCCATTCGCCTTGCCGGCGATTTTCAACCCATTCTAGGGAGCAGGAACCGATGACCGCCATTGATACAACCCACACCTTGACCACTGGCTTACGTTCAACGGCAACGTCCACCAGCAGTCTATCCGCTGCGACTAGCGCCGGGACCGACGAGTCGGCTGATTTCGCCGAGACCCTCAAAGCCATGTTGGCCAATGTCAATGGTTCACAACAGCGCGCTACCGGCTTGGCCGAATCGTTCGAAGCCGGCCAGGAGCAGGATCTGGCCGGTGTCATGGTAGCCCAGCAGCAGGCTCGGCTAACGTTCCAAACCGCTCTACAGGTGCGTAACAAGCTGGTTTCGGCCTATCAAGACATCATGAATATGCCGATCTGAACGGGCCGACTCGCTTAATCGCACAAGACGTTTCAGAAGGAACGCGCCGTGGCTGGAGCAAGTAACCCACCGATCCCCAATCCCTCAGCCGGCATCGACTGGCGAGCCGCACTGGCAAAATTCCGTCGGCCGGGGCCGGCGCAGATCGGCATTCTGGCCGGGCTGGCAGCGCTGCTGGCGCTGATGGTGGCTGGCGCGCTTTGGCTCAACACGCCGACCTATGATGCACTCTACCGAGGTTTGGCCGAAGCCGATGCCGGTCAAATCATGGAAGCCCTGCAAAAGGCTGCCATTCCCTTCAAGATCGATCCGCGCAGCGGCGCTCTGTTAGTACCGGCTGATCAAGTTCATCAAGCCCGCCTGAAACTGGCCGGTCAAGGCTTGCCACGCGGCACCGTCAACGGCCTGGAAGCCCTTGAGCAAAAAAACAGTTTTGGCGTTAGCCAATTCATGGAAACAGCGCGTTATCAGCACGCATTGGAAGGCGAGCTGGCCCGCTCGGTGATGACCATCGGGTCAGTCGAAGCCGCCCGCATTCATTTAGCCTTTCCCAAGGAAACGGTGTTCGCCCGCCAGCAACAGCCGCCTACCGCGTCGGTGCTGGTACGGCTGCATCCGGGGCGGACGCTCGACGCTGGTCAAGTCGCCGCCATCGTTCATTTGATCGCCTCCAGTGTTCCCAAGCTCAGTCCTGACAAGGTGTCGGTCATTGATCAAGCCGGCAATTTGCTAACTCGGCCCGAACGGGAAGACGGCAGCAATCTCAATCTTGATCAATTGGAATACACCCGCCGGCTGGAAGAGCGCTATGCGCGGCGGGTTGAAGATTTACTGGCACCGCTGTGGGGCGCAGGCCGCGTCCGTGCCCAAGTCGCCCTGGATCTCGATTTCACCGCCAGCGAGGAAACCGCCGAGCGCTACGAACCTCGCCAGGAACCCCGCCCCGTCCGCAGCGAGCAACTGCTGGAGGAAACCCAGCCCCGACCACAGGCTGCCGGTATTCCGGGTGCGCTCTCCAACCAACCGCCGGGTGTGGCGACCGCGCCGGAAACGACTGCGGCCAACCCGGCCAACCCGGCCCAGGCGCCACAAACGCCGGCTACACCGGGCACCACGGCACCGCCGCAGAGCGCATCCAATACAGTGGCCACCCCCACCCGCAAGGAAACCACCCGCAACTATGAGCTTGACAAGCGGGTGACGCATAGCCGGGCTGTGCCAGGACGGCTCGTCCGGGTATCGGCGGCCGTCGTCGTTGACGACCGTACCACCCTGGAAGCCGGCCAACCGGTGCGCAAACCCTTAAGCGCCGAAGAAATCGAGCGCATCACCGCTCTGGTCAAGCAAGCGGTCGGTTTTAATGCCGAACGTGGTGACAGCGTGAACGTACTCAATGCCGCTTTTGCGCCGGCGGGGGCCGATGAGCCGCCGTTGCCGATGTGGCAGCAGCCCTGGTTCCTGGAACTGGTCAAGTGGGGTGTGGTTGGGGTGCTGTCGTTAGCCGTGTTGGTGCTGGTGGTACGGCCGCTGCTGCGTCGCGCGCTGGCCACGCCGGCCACAGCCCAACGCGCCTTGGAAGCCAATGAGACCCCCACCGCGCTACCCGCGCCTGAAGAAGGCGTGGAAGGCTTGCTGGAAGATCAAGTCCACATCGGGGGTATTATGGAAAATACCCGCCCCAAGAGTCTGACTGGACCGTCCGCCGAACAGTTGGAAGAGCGCATGGAATTGGCTCGCTCCCTGGTGGCCGAGGACCCCAAGCGCGCCGTCCAGGTCATCCGTGGCTGGCTGGCCAGCGAGAGCTAAGCGATGAACGAACTCACCGTCGAATTCAAAGGCGTTGACCGAGCGGCCGTCATGCTGATGGCGCTGGGCGAAAGTCACGCCGCCGAAATTCTCCGCCACCTGGACCCGCACGAGTTGCACAAGCTGGGGGTCGCAATGGCCAATCTGGCGAATGTCAATCGCACCCAGTTGGGCGAAATCGTCCAGTCCTTCAATGATGAAGTGGACAACCAAACCTCGCTGGTGTCCGACGGTGAAAATTATATTCGCGGCGTCATCAACCGCGCGCTGGGACGGGAAAAGGCCAGAGGTATCCTGGAACATATTTTCAATCCCGAAGAGCATTCCGGGGTCGATTCGCTGAAGTGGCTGGACGCCAGTTCCATCGCTGGCGGTCTGCGTGAAGAACACCCGCAAGTCGTCGCATTGGTACTGTCTTCATTGCCGCCCGAACAGGCGGCCCAGGTTGTCAACCTGCTGCCGGCGCCGGTGCGCGATGAAGCGCTGTTGCGGGTAGCGATCCTTGATGAGATCCCGGCCGGGGCACTGGCGGAATTGAACGAGCTGATCGAGAAGCAAGTGATGCGCAACATCAATGCCGCTGCCACCGCCAAGATCGGCGGTCCCAAGCGCGCCGCCGAAATCCTCGGCCGCCTGGACGCCGCCATCGAAGGCCAGATTCTCGACAAGATCAAGGAAGTGGACACCGACCTCGGCGACAAGATCGAAGAACTGATGGTGGTGTTCGACAACCTGATCGGGCTAAGCGACCGCGATATCCAAACGCTGCTGCGCGAGATCGCTTCCGACCAGTTGATGATCGCCTTGCGCGGTGCCGATGCCGCCGTCCAGCAGAAGATCATGGGCAACATGTCCAAGCGTGCGGCTGAGCTGTTGCGCGACGATCTTGAAGCGATGCCGCCGGTCAAGCTCAGCGACGTGGAAGCGGCGCAGAAAGAAATTATGACCACCGCTAAACGGTTGGCGGAGGCCGGGGAAATCACCTTGAGCAGCAAGGGAGACGAGCTTGTCTAAGATCATTGCCGGTGACCAGCTAACCGCCTACCAGCGCTGGGAGATGCCCAGCGTCGATCAATCGCCCGAACCTGAACCCCCACCGGCAGCCAGTGCCGGTGATGGCAATGCCCGCCCACTCAAATCATCCAAGCCCGGAAAACCGAGCACCGCCCTGCCCACGCTAGAGGAAATCGAAACGATTCAGCGCGAAGCCCATGAAGAAGGTTTTGCCGGCGGTTATCAGGAAGGCCGCCGCGAAGGCCGCGAGCAAGGTTACAAGAAGGGCCAGCAAGAAGGCCATGCCGAAGGCTATCAGCGCGGCTACGCCGAAGGCTTGGCGGGTGGCCGCGATGAAGTCTTGTTGCGCATCCAGGCGCTGGATCAGATCCTTGGGTTTTTGAGCCATCCGCTGGAGCAGTTGGATACGGCGGTCGAAGAGGAGCTAAGTTGGTTGGCCACCCAAATCGCTCGCCGGTTGATACGCCGCGAACTGCACATTTCACCGGGCGAAATCGTGCCGGTGGTGCGAGAGGCGGTGGGCCTATTGCCGGTCGCCAGTCCCGGTGTACAGGTCCGTTTGCATCCTGAAGATGCCCGGCTGATCCGGGAAGTCCTAACCCTGGGCCGCGAGGACGAGCCGGTCTGGCGGATCGTTGAAGATCAGACCCTCAGCCGGGGTGGCTGCATTGTGAATTCCGAGCTGTCGCGGATTGACGCCACCTTGGAAAAACGGTTGGGTGCGGTCATCGCCACGGTATTGGGAGACGAGCGTGAGCAAAATGGCAAATCTCCCCACAATTGATCGGGGCCACGAGTGGGTGGCACGGCTGGGTCAGCGGCGGGCGCGGATCGTTAATACCCCCAAGCTGGTGGTCGAAGGGCAGTTGACACGCCTGGTCGGCCTCACCTTGGAAGCCGCCGGTTGTGTTGCGCCGATTGGCGCCCATTGCCTGGTTGTCAACCCAGATGGGGGTCGTTTTGAAGCCGAAGTGGTCGGCTTTGCCGGCGGCAAGCTGTTCCTGATGCCCAGTAGCGACATCTACGGCCTGATGCCCAACGCGCGGGTCATTCCCACCGGCGGGGCCAGTCAGGCTCCGGTCGGTGATGCGTTGCTCGGTCGAGTGCTCGATGGCTCCGGTCGGTTTTTGGATGGATTGGCACCACCGCCGGTGCAATGGGCGTCGATGAGCGGCAAAACCATCAACCCATTGATGCGCAAACCGATCCGCGAAGCACTGGATGTGGGGGTACGTGCGATTAACGCCCTGCTCTCGGTGGGACGAGGCCAACGCATGGGTCTGTTCGCCGGCTCTGGCGTCGGTAAGAGCGTGCTGCTGGGAATGATGACACGCTTCACCAACGCTGAAGTGGTGGTGGTCGGTTTGATCGGTGAGCGCGGCCGCGAGGTCCAGGAGTTCATTCAGGAGATCCTTGGCCCGGAAGGCATGGCGCGCGCTGTGGTGGTTGCGGCGCCCGCCGACGATCCCCCGCTCAAGCGCCTGCACGGTGCGGCGCTGGCCACTCGCATTGCTGAACATTTCCGCGATTCCGGTCGCCAGGTCTTGCTGTTGATGGATTCCTTGACCCGCTACGCGCAGGCGCAGCGCGAGATCGCCCTGGCCATCGGCGAACCTCCGGCAACCAAGGGCTATCCGCCGTCGGTCTTCGCCAAGCTGCCCCGCCTGGTAGAGCGAGCTGGCAACGATACCGGTGGCGGTTCGATCACCGCTTTCTATACGGTTTTGGCTGAAGGCGACGATCAGCAGGACCCCATCGCCGACGCGGCACGAGCCATTCTGGATGGCCATGTGGTGCTGTCGCGCCGCTTGGCGGAAGCTGGCCATTATCCCGCCATCGACATCGAAGCCTCAATCAGCCGGGTGATGCCGCAGATCAGCACAGTCCGCCATCAGCAACTGGCCCGCCGCTTCAAGCATATTTACTCGACCTATGAACAACACCGGGATTTGATCAATGTCGGCGCCTACGTGGCCGGCAGCGATCCGGCTGTGGACGAGGCCCGCGACTATTATCCGCGCCTCAAGCAGTTTCTGATGCAACGCACCGATGAGCAGGTAACCTTGGCCGACAGTCTGCAAGGGCTGGAAACCGTGCTGCAACCTCGGCCTAAAGATTCTAAGGGTAAATAAAGGGAATGCACCGTGGCCGGCAAAGCTCATCCATTGCAAGCAGCGGTCGATGTGGCTCGTTCTCGAGAGGACCAAGCCGTCAAATTATTGGCGGAGTCGCAACGCAATCTGCGCGAACAAGAGACGCGCTTACAACAGTTACTGCTATTTCGCGGCGAATATGCGGTGCAGTTCGAGGCCGAAGGGGGAAGTGGCGGCATCACCGCCCGCCGATTCCAGGATTACGCTGCCTTCCTGAACAGCTTGGATCACGGCATCACCGAATCGAAACATCAACAGGAGCGCTTGCGGGAGGATCTCCAACACAAGCGTCAGCACTGGGTGCAAACGCACGCCAGAACCAAAGCACTCCAAGAGGTGTTGGCACGCGATCAGGACGCGCAGCGCAAGCGAGAGGATCAGCGCGCTCAACGTGATAGCGACGAACGCAACTTACAACGCGCCAGCGCTCGGACACGATCAGCGGATGAGGCAACATCCGAATGATCGGTGAAATCAGCGAATCTTGCCGACGGGAGCGATGCCATGGCACAGCTTGAATTAGCCAGTTTATTGGCAGCCACCCCAGCGAACGGCCTCACCGGGGCAACCGGTAGCACCCTCTCGGCCGAAGCCGGTGTGGAAACAACGGGCACCGCACCTTCCTTCAGCCAATTGCTGGCGGGCAGCGCGCAAACGCCCGCCGCACCGCTCGCTCCTGGCCAGCTCGTAGGCGAGTTAGCAGCGGCATCAACGATCAATAACTTGCCGCCCCCAGTGCCCACGCCGGCAAGCAACGATCCAGCCAGCCTCGACCAAGCAGTCAAACTACTGGCGCCAGCGGCGCTGGCGGAGGGCTTGGTACCGACGACTGATGGAGTCGCATCGGGTGAATCGGGTGAATCGGGTGAATCGGACGAACTGAGCGGTGAGGCGATAGACGCCCCCAGTAGCGAGCACGCAGCCGAAGCAGCCTGGTTGGGTTGGCCGCTGTTTTTGGAGTCACGCACCGCTTTGCGCGACAGCAGCGCCCTTGGCACGGAGCACCTGCCAAGCCCACCTGCGGAAACCGCATTGGTGGATAGCACGCTTGAGGGCATCCACTCGTCATCCGCCAAGCTTGCGCCATGGACTCAGTGGACCGAGGGCAGCGCCGGACAAACAAACCCTTTAGAGGACGCTCCACCGGCTCTGATTCAGCAAACCATGATCACGGATGACCAAGGGCAGCGCGCTACAACCAAGATGATGGAGCCAATACTTGCTGCTTCGAGCCGTGTCGATTCACTGGTCTCGGCAGCACCCACGACAGCGGCCCTGGCCGGTTTACCGCCGGTGCCGCTCTCGGATCAGACAGCATCAAGCCTCAGCGCAACGCTGCGGGCGGCTGATTTTGCCATTGATTTGCGCCAAGCCGCGCCTTCTCACACTGAGCCGGCACACCATCAGATGATCCCTGATCCCAATGGGCTAGCTACCCCACCTGCCGCTGCCAGCACCAGCCCGGCATCGACCTCGGCCCTTAGCGGAAGTCATCGTGCGTCAAGCATCCCGCTGCCAAGCAGCGCGGACCTGACCGCACCCATCAAAGCGGCGACATTAGAACCGTCGCCTGCTTCAGCAATGACCGTCAACGCAGTGACCGCTCCCGTCACCGCCGCAGCGGAAACCGTTTTGGCTAAGCCAATCACCTTAGTCACCAGCCAGCCAGCAACAGAGCTAGCGGCGAGTGACGAGCGGATCGACTGGCAACGACGCTTGGCCCAGTCTCTCGCGCGCACCCGGCAACCAGGGACAGCGCAGCAGCCTAACCCGCCAGGTGATTCGCTGAAGTCTTTATCGGCGGTAGCCAAAGCCTCTCTGGGCGCTGCCGATACGGAAACCGGAACCGACAGCGCGGCGGTTCGACCGCCTGCCACCTCCCACGGCTCACAAACCGAAGCAAAGCCGGCAACGGGCGCCGGACTGCAACGACACCCACTGTTCGCCATCCCTTTCGCACCATCGCGCGGCCCACTGCTCACCGAAGAACCGACCCCAGCGAGCACCAGCACGGCGATGGACACTAAGATGCCATGGGAGAGCACGACGACCAGCAACAAACGGGGGCAAACTTCGGATTTATCGCCAGCCATGACTGATCTGGAGCCGGTTGCATCCATGCCGTTGGAAACCCGCTGGAACTCATCCGCGACGGCCACCGCCTCGGTCACGACTCCAGAGCGCGCCGCTGATAACGGGCTCACCACCCGAATCGCTGAATCAACCCCAACCGCTGCTATTCCGTTAACACGAGTCGATTCTTCCACCGCCACGTCGCCCCGGCCCGCCGCGTCCAGCGTACCCACTCCTCTGCCAACGGCACCGGAAACCCTGGATTTGCAGCAAAAAAACTGGGAGCGTACCCTGGCCCGTCAGCTCGATTGGGCTGTCAGCAATCGGTTTCAGGAAGCCGAAATCAAGGTCAACCCGCCTGATCTGGGACCGCTCGAAATGCGGCTGACGCTGCACCATAATCAGACCAGCGTCATGTTCTTCAGTCACGAGGCAGCGGTGCGGGAAGCGCTCGAAACCGCCCTGCCCCGGCTGCGCGACCTGCTGGATAGCCAGGGAATCACCCTAAATCAGGCGCAGGTTTCGGATCAATCGTTAGCTCGCCATCAAGCCAGCGCCGGGGAGCAATCGGGCTACGGCCAGCGCGAGCGCAACAGGACGCCATCACCTTCCGATACCGAAGTTCCTGCGGAAACAGCACAACCCCGAAGCCGTTCTCGTGGTTTGCGTGGCGCAGTGGACGATTATGCCTGAGCAGGCAGAATGGTATGGCTGCGAGAAGATCTGGAAATTGACTCGGTTACGTTAAATCGAGGCAGACGTATTTGAGTTCGTTGTAATCATCCAGGGCCTATCTGGCTCCTCACGGCCGTGTCCCGATTGCTTGATCCTCGTGGCTTCAGAACATCTTGCTGCATCGGCCAGCACGTAGCATCATGCTTTTTCCCTGTTCCCTGGATGCACGATGAACCGTCGCGGTTTTCTCGGCTCGTTGGCCGCTGCCACGCTCACGGCGAGCGGTGCCCACGCCTGGTGGCGGTCCACTGCGGCTAAAACCCCACCTCTGCCCGAAGGCGCTATTGTGGGCGCAACCGATAGCCTCGGCCATCGGCTGCGTGGCGGTGGTTTCCCGGCAGCCACTGCGACGCTGAAAACTCCGGTCGTGATTGTTGGCGGTGGCATCGCTGGGCTGTCGGCAGGCTGGAAACTGCTGAAAAGCGGTTTTCGTGATTTCGTTATTTTGGAATTGGAATCCGAAGTCGGTGGTAACGCTCGTTACGGTCGCAACACCATCAGCGCTTATCCCTGGGGCGCGCATTATCTGCCCTTCCCCACGCAAGAATCCCGTGCTGTCCGTGAACTGCTGGCCGACGTTGGCGTGCTGCACGGCGATCCATTTGCCATCGAACCGATCTATGACGAACGCGCCATCAACTTCGCGCCGCAGGAGCGCTTGTATGCGCAGGGGATCTGGCATGACGGCTTGTGGCCTGAAGTCGGCGTTCGGCAACGCGATCTGGATCAGTACCGACGCTTTCAAGACCTGATGGCCACTTTCAAGGCCCGCCGTGGCGCGGACGGTCGCAAAGCCTTCGCCATTCCCAGCGACTTGAGCGCCCGTGATCCTGATCTGTTAGCGCTGGATCGGTTATCCATGCGCGATTTTCTGCTGCAACAGGGTTTGGATTCAGAGCCGCTGCACTGGTATGTCAATTACGCCTGCCGCGATGATTACGGCTGTCGCCATGACCAAACCTCGGCCTGGATGGGGATTCACTATTTTGCTAGCCGGGATGCGCTGGCTCAGGACGCCGATAGTGACGATGTACTGACTTGGCCGGAAGGGAACGGTTGGCTTGTGGAGCGGCTGCGGGAACGATTGGCCGCGCACCTGATCACCCACGCACTGGTCTGGCGCATTGCCGAGAGGGATCGAGATATGGCGGTTGACGCCTGGCTATCGCAGGAAAATCGCTCGATTCGACATCGGGCACAAACGGTTATTTGGGCAGCGCCGGTGTTTCAGCTTCCTCAACTCTTTCGGGAACTGTCAGCGGACCTGACAGCCGCCATCGGTGAGTTTCAGTATGCCCCATGGCTGGTTGCCAATCTGAGCTTGCGTGCATTGCCGGAAGAACGGCGCGGCGCACCGCTGTCATGGGATAATGTACTGTATGACAGCGAGGCGCTGGGTTACGTGGTCGCTACCCACCAACACCTGACCGCGCATTCCCAACAAACTGTGTTCACCTGGTATCAGGCGCTGTGTGACGGCCCGCCCCAGCAAGAGCGGCAGCGCTTGTTGGAAACTCCGTGGGCAACCTGGGCGGAGCACATTTTGCGTGATCTCTCCCGACCACATCCCAACATTCGCCAACTCGTCACCCGACTGGATGTGATGCGCTGGGGCCATGCCATGGTGCGACCCCGACCGGGCTTTGTCTGGGGCGAAGCACGACACCAGTTGGCCCGCTTGCAGGATCGCGTGCTGTTCGCCCATTCTGATCTCAGCGGTTATTCGATTTTTGAAGAGGCCAACTACCGTGGCGTGCGGGCAGCGGAGCAGGCGCTGCAACAGCTTGGCATCGACTATTCCTCTTCGGTCGGGATATAAGCTACAGTTTTGTTAAGATAGCCTGACTAAAGCCATCAGACCCCGTGATCCCGCTTACTTCGCCTGGACATCCCGATATGATCAATCCCGCGTTCGATCCCGACCAGACTCTAACCGTCAAAATGAGCGAGGATGCCACGCTGGAGTTGCCTCTGAAGAAGATCATGGTGCCGCCCGGCAAAAAGATCGTGCTGCGCAAAGACTACGATCCCACGTTTACCGCCGGTTTCAAGGGTAAGAAAGAGGCAGCGCGTAAGCTGGAAGAAAATAGCGAGCAATTGGCGACTTATCAGGATGTTCTCTATGCGCAAGATACCTATGCCTTGCTAGTCATCTTTCAGGCGATGGACGCGGCTGGCAAGGATGGCGCCATCAAGCATGTCATGTCCGGCGTCAATCCCCAGGGTTGCCAGGTTTTCAGTTTCAAAGTGCCGTCCAACGAGGAACTGGATCACGATTATCTGTGGCGCTCCATGAAGGCGTTGCCGGAACGCGGTCGGATTGGGATCTTCAACCGCTCCTACTATGAAGAAGTGCTGGTGGTGCGCGTGCATCCCGAATTTCTCAATGCCGAGAAACTCCCGGCGGCAGCCCGCGAGCACATCTGGCAAACCCGTTACGAACAAATCAACGGTTTCGAGAAATACTTGGTGCAAAACGGGATTATCGTGCTGAAGTTTTTCCTGAACGTCTCCAAGGAAGAGCAACGCCAACGCTTCCTAGCCCGCATCGACGAACCTGAGAAGAATTGGAAGTTTTCTCCGACCGATGTCAAGGAAAGAGGGTTTTGGGACGATTACCAGCACGCTTACGAAGAGTGCTTCAACCATACCAGCACCGAATGGGCGCCTTGGTTCGTCATTCCTGCCGATGCCAAATGGTTTACCCGAATTGCCGTTTCGGAAATCATTATCCATACCTTAAAAAACCTGAATCTGCGCTACCCTGACGTGAGCGAGGAACGGCGCCAGGAATTGTTGGCCATCCGCAAGATGCTGGAAACTGAAAGCTGAGGCGATCAAGCGCTAACTGAACCGTCATCACCAATGGTCGCTCAATCTGGGCCGACCTAACGCAACGTCGCACATCAAGACGTAATCCACCCATGAGGAGATAGCGATGAGTAAAAGCGCCGACATCAAAAAAGAAACCAAGAAGAAACCGACGAAGACGATCAAGGAAAAGAGAGCCGAGAAAAAGACTAAGAAAGACAGCAAGGAATCTTAATCCTTCCATTCGCTTATCGGCCGGATAGACCTTCCATCCGAAAGCGCATACATTGCCGGCGACCCGCTAGCAGCGACGAGCGATCTTGATGGCCAAAACTTGGCTATCACAACCGCCGCCTACAGTGTGTTGCCGGTTTTTGCATTTTTAGAATCTACAAAAGATCTTGAGCATTCCCATCACACCTTAGAGGAGACACGCGGTGCGAGAAATTTATCATGCTCTAGTGCTGAATATGCACCAACCCCCCCGCAATCTGGAAAACCTGCTCGACACCAATGAATGGGAAGTCAAGGAAATCCTGTTTGCCTATGACCGGATGCCGCGCATGTTGTGGCCTTATCAAGACATCGCCCGCGTGCATCTCTCCCTCTCCGGCACGCTGTTGGAAACGCTCTCCAACCCGGATTTCCAAAGCCGGATGTACGGCGTGGTCGATTGCGGCAAACTGCTTTGGCACCTGCAAAACCAGCAACTGTTCGAAATCCTCGGCACCGGTTATTACCACCCGGTGCTGGCGCTGATCCCGGAAGCGGATTGGGATGAGCACATCGCCCGTTGGCAAGCCATCGCTCGTCATCTGCTGTGGCGGCCCCAGTTCAACGGCTTCTGGCCGCCGGAGATGGGTTTCGACATGCGGCTGATTCCCCATTTGAAAAAAGCTGGCTATCGCTACGTCATGGTCGATTGCGAGTATGTCGATCCGGTGGATTCGATGAACTGGCAGGAACTGCGCTACCGGCCACATATTGCGGAATACGGCGGTGAGCAAATCGTCATTATCCCGCGTGACCGCGAACTGTCCGATGCCCAACTGTCTGGCATGGATTACGGCTGGTTCCATCACGAGCTGCACGAGCGCACCAAATGGTGCGATTTTCCGCCCCTGGTGGCGACGGCCACCGACGGCGACAACGGCGGCTGGTTCCGCAACGTTTCGGAAAAGGCCAATTTCTGGAATTATTTCTACCATGAAGCGATGGAGGAAATCAGAGCCGGACATTCGGCAATGCGCCCCATCTTCATCACGGAATATCTGGACCGCTTCGGTGCGCATGGTCAGGTTACTGTCCGGCGCGGTGCCTGGAACACCGATGCTCACCACGGCTGGGATTTCCACCAGTGGCAAGGTTCGTGGATTCAGCGCGACACCATGGTGCGCGTGCATGATTTGAGTCAGGATTTTCACAGGGTTGCGGATGCCGTTGCGCTAGCCAACGATCCTAATCCAGAACTGGCGCGGATTATGGCTGAAGCACATTGGCGGCTGTTACGCGCCGAGACCAGTTGCAACTTTTACTGGGGAGAAGCCTGGGTCCACAAATCGCACGCTGATTTGGACAGTGTGGCTTGGCATTTGGGCGAGGCCAAGGCTTTGCTAGGCGACCGGTTGTATGCCGTACCGGTGGCGGTGGAAACTGCGACCGAGGAGGCCGTTGTGCCGACACCATCAGACGATAGCGCACCACCGTCGTCGAATGGCTCTACCCTGCTCGATTCACCGGAATCCTGAAACAAGGTCAATCTTATGCCCCTGCTCACCTTGCAAACATCCGCAAGCCTGTCTAGCCAGCAACGCCACGATCTGTTGGCGCCGCTCTCAAAAATCGTTGCCGAGTGCATCGGCAAACCGGAACGTTACGTCATGGTCGCCGTCAGCGAAGCCGCCATGCTGATGGGTGGTGCGGAAGCACCCGCCGCCTACGCCGACATCCGCAGCATCGGCGGTCTGAACAATGCGGTTAACCGCAAGCTGTCCGAAGGTGTTTGCCGCGTCCTGCAAGAACAACTCGGCATTCCGCCGGATCGGGTTTATCTCGGCTTTAGCAACGTCAGCGTCGAAAACTGGGGTTGGGACAGCGGAACGTTTGGCTAGCGTCCACCGACCACTATCGCGGGAGGTTTCAATGGGACAGCCACTCCACAAACCGATCTCATCTTTCAGCTACGCCGATTACTGCCGCTGGCCCGACGATGAACGCTGGGAATTGATCGACGGTGAAGCTTACGCGCTAGTTACGCCCGGTTTAGCGCATCAAACCGTGGTTGGTGAATTGTTTGTGCAGGTTGCTAACTTTTTGCGCGGCAAACCCTGCCGCCCGTTTGTCGCGCCTTTCGACGTGCGGCTGCCACGCCGCAACGAACCCGATGACGAGACAACCACGGTCGTGCAGCCCGACATCTGCGTGGTCTGCGATCCGACCAAGCTGGATGAGCGCGGCTGTCGCGGTGCGCCGGATTGGGTGATTGAGGTTCTGTCACCCAGTACCGCCGCCAAGGATCAGATTCAGAAGCTGGCCGCCTACGAACGCGCTGGCGTACAAGAAATGTGGCTGGTGCATCCCACCGATCATGTCGTCATCGTCTACACTTTGAACGCCGACGGGGCTTACGGTAAACCGGCCATTCACGAAACCACAGGAAGCTTGCCATCCGGCCTGTTTCCTGAGCTGCTCGTGGACTGGGGATTGATCTTTCAGGATGCAACCGTTCAGCCGACCCCTCCCCCAACCAAGGATTTTCCATGACCGCTCGAAATCTCATGAATCCCAATCCGGTGACGCTACGGCTCACCGACACGGTGGCCGCCGCCGCCGAGCACATCATTAAAGAACATTTGCGCCATATCCCGGTGGTCGATGACCAGGGCCGTTATGCCGGAACCTTCAGCATCTACTCGCTGCTGCAACTGGCCTTGCCCAAAGCCGTGACGATGAAAGAAGGCTTATCAAACGCCGGTTTCGTCAATGAGGAGACCCCAGAACTCGCGCGACGGCTGCGTGAGCGCAGTAACGAAGTCGTCGCCAACTGGTTGAGCAAAGACCCGGTGCTCCATCCTGATTCCTCAGCGATGGACGCGCTGCTCTTGCTGCTGCAAGGCCATGTCAGCGTGCCGGTGGTGGAAAAAACCACTCAGCGGCTGGTCGGGATGATGTCATCCTGGAATGTCATCGAAAAATTGACGGCGGAGAAGCCATAACATGCACGAATCAGGAGCAGTCGCCTCTACGGGGTATATGTGGGTCGCCGCCATCTTGTTCATCATCACCTACGGGGTGGTGATGAGTGAAAAGGTCAACCGCGCCATCGTCGCCCTGGTGGCGGCGGGTTTGATGATCATTCTCGGCGTGCTCAATCAAGAAGCCGCCATTCGTGGCATCGATTTCAACACCATCGGCCTGCTGATCGGCATGATGCTGATCGTCGCCATCACCCGCCAGTCCGGCATCTTTCAATATCTGGCGATCTGGTCGGCCAAGAAAGTCAACGCCAACCCGTGGGGCATCCTGGTGATGATCTCGCTGGTCACGGCGGTGACTTCGGCCTTTCTGGACAACGTGACCACCGTGCTGCTGGTGGTGCCGGTGACGCTACTGATTACCGAAGAACTCAAGGTCAAGCCCTATCCGTACCTGTTTTCGATGATTTTCGCCTCCAATATCGGCGGCACGGCGACCCTGATCGGCGATCCACCCAACATCATGATCGGTTCCGCTACCGGCCTGACCTTCAACGATTTCGCCTGGAACCTGACCCCGGTCATCCTCGTGGTCATGGCCGCAACCCTGATCCCGATTTATTTCATCTGGGGCCGTCATCTCCGAGCCGCCCCCGAAGACCGTCAGCGGGTGATGCAGTTCAATGAATTCGAGGCGATCAAGGACTGGCGCTTGCTCAAGCAATGCCTCTCGGTGATTGGCCTGGTGATTTTGGGTTTTGTCTTTGCCAAGTTGTTGCACCTGGAAGCTGCCACCGTGGCCATGACCGGCGCAGCCATCTTGTTGCTGTTGGCCAATTTCGGCCACGATCCCGAACATCAGAGCAAGCATGTACTGGACGCCTTCAACGAAGTGGAATGGATCACCATTTTCTTCTTCGTCGGCCTGTTTATCGTGGTGCATGGCGTGGACAGCACCGGTCTGCTCAAGCTGCTGGCCGATAAAATGCTGGCGATGACTGGCGGCGATCTGAAAGCCACTGCAATGGTCATCCTGTGGTCGTCTGCGGTGCTGTCGGCGATCATCGACAATATTCCCTTCGTCGCTACCATGATCCCGCTGATTAAGGCGATGGCCCCGACCTTCGGCGGGCCGGAAGGCGTCATGCCGCTGTGGTGGGCCTTGTCGCTGGGCGCGTGCCTGGGCGGCAACGGCACGTTGATTGGGGCCAGCGCCAATCTGGTAGTCGCCGGTTTCGCCGAACGGGCCGGTCAGCCGATCCGCTTTATGCGCTACACGCTGGTCGCTTTCCCGATCATGCTGATGTCGATTTTCATCTGCATGTATTACCTGGAATGGCGCTACTTGTAACGTGCCCTGGCCCTGTCTCCGTTGGCTAACGCCCGACGGACAGGGCCGTCTCCCGACAAAACTTTGCAGATGAACGCTCCTGCCGATCCGCTCCCGGCCGACGATTCCGTTCCGCACGATTCCCGTCTCCTGCCGATAGCCCTGGCGGCGTTGGGCGTGGTGTTCGGCGACATCGGCACCAGCCCGCTGTACGCCATGCGGGAATGCTTCGGCAGCCACTACGGCCTAGCCCCCACCCACGACAACGTGCTGGGCATTCTCTCGCTTATCTTCTGGGCGCTGATCGTCGTCATCTCCGTCAAATACGTGACCTTCGTGATGCGCGCCGACAATCGCGGCGAAGGCGGGATTCTGGCGTTACTGGCGCTGGCCACCCACCACTTCAAGGGCAGTGCGCAACAGCGCGCTTGGTTGGTCGGACTGGGGATTTTTGGGGCTGGGCTGTTCTATGGCGATGGCGTGATTACGCCGGCGATTTCGGTGTTGAGCGCGGTCGAGGGGCTGCACATCGCCACCCCGTTGCTGGATCGTTATGTAGTCCCCATCACCCTCATCATTTTGGTGGGGCTGTTTCTGATTCAAGCGCGCGGCACGGCGCGGGTGGGCGCGTATTTCGGGCCGGTCATGGTGCTGTGGTTTTTGACCGTAGCGCTGCTGGGATTGGCGAGCATGGTGCAAGCGCCGGAGGTTTTGTCGGCGTTTAATCCCGGCTATGCCCTGACGTTTTTCACCATCAATCGCTGGACCGGTTTTCTGGTGATGGGATCGGTGTTTCTGGCGGTGACCGGCGGCGAGGCGCTGTATGCCGACATGGGCCATTTCGGCAAGCGGCCGATCCGCTTGGCCTGGTTTTCCTTCGTGCTACCCGCCATCGTGCTCAACTATCTGGGTCAGGGCGCGCTGCTGCTGCGCGATCCGACGGCGATCAGCCATCCGTTTTACCTGCTTGCGCCCTCCTGGCTGCTTTATCCGGTGGTCATTCTGGCGACTTTAGCGACAGTCATCGCCTCGCAGGCGGTGATTTCCGGGGTGTTTTCCGTCACACGCCAGGCGGTGCAACTGGGTTACTGCCCACGAATCGCCATCCGCCACACCTCGGATCAGGCCATCGGCCAGATTTACGTGCCCGCCGCCAACTGGGCCTTGCTGATTGCGGTGATCGTGCTGGTGCTGGGCTTTCACACCTCATCCAATCTGGCCGCCGCTTACGGTATCGCGGTGACTATCGCTATGGTGATTGACACCCTGCTGGTGCTGACCCTGGCCCGCATCGCCTGGGGCTGGAGCTGGTTGCGCATCGGCTTGGCGGTCGCGGCGTTCCTGATGCTCGAAATGGCTTTTCTAAGCGCCAACGCCCTCAAGATTCCGCACGGCGGCTGGATTACCTTGTTGATTGCGGGCGCGATTTTCACCCTGATGATCACCTGGAAAGACGGCCGCAAATTGCTCAATCAACGGTTGCAAGAAAACGCCATGCCGCTGGATTTGTTTCTGCAAAGCCTGAACGCCGGTTCCACCCTGCGAGTACCGGGTACGGCGGTGTTTCTCACCAGCACCCCCGATGGCGTGCCCAACGCGCTGCTGCATAACATGAAGCACAACAAAGTCATCCACGAACGCCTGATGCTGCTGACGGTAAAATCGGAAGAAATTCCGCGTCTGACAGACGAGGAGCGCGTGAGCGTGCATCCGCTGGGAAACAATGCCTGGCGGATCGTGGTCCGTTACGGCTTCACCGAAAATCCCGACTTGCCGCACGCCCTGGCGCTGTGCGAGCGCTACGGGCTGCATTTCGAGATGATGGACACCACCTTTTTCCTGGGCCGGGCGACGCTGATTCCCACCAAGCGGGCCGGGATGGCGCTGTGGCGGGAAAAACTGTTCGCCAGCCTGTTTCGCAACGCGACCCGGCCGATGGATTTCTTCCGCATCCCCTATGGCCGGGTGGTGGAAATGGGTACGCAGGTGGAGTTGTAAACCGGCGACCCGCCCGGCCCCGCTTGCGGGCGGGGTACGCGGGTGCCTGCGGTCAGTGCAACAGTTGATACTGGAGCAGATAAGCGCCTGCTCCGGCGAAATAGCCAATCAGCGCCAGCCAGCTAATCTTCCGCACATACCAGAAGAAGTGAATCTTCTCCAGGCCCATCGCCGCCACGCCCGCCGCCGAGCCGATAATCAGGATCGAGCCGCCGGTTCCCGCACAGTAGGCCAGAAATTCCCAGAGAAAATGGTCGGTCGGATACTGCGCAAGGCTATACATGCCCATCGACGCGGCGACCAAGGGAACGTTATCCACTATCGCACTGACCAGACCGATGATCAGCACGATCACATCCTGCCGTCCCACCGTCTGCTCCAGCCATTGGGCCAGCGCCGTCAAAATATGGGTGTGCTCCAGGGTGGCCACCGCCAGCAGGATGCCGATGAAGAACACGATGGAGGCCATGTCGATGCGGCCCAAAGCATGAACCAGCGTCAGGTGCTGCTTTTCTTCATCCTCTTTGTGGCGATGCACCAAATCGCCGACCAGCCAGAGAATGCCTAAGCCAAACAAGATGCCCATGAAAGGCGGCAGATGGGTGATGGTCTTGAACACGGGAACGGCGATGAGGATGCCGATACCGAGAAAGAACATCAGATTGCGTTCAAACTCTGTCGTTTGTGGGCCGCGATCACCTTCGCTGAGTTGCGGCGACTCGACCGGCTTACCGCGCAGCAGATACGCCGTCACCGCCAGAGGAACCACCATACTGAGCACGGCGGGAATGAAGACCGACGCCATGATCGCCAGCGTCGTGATCTGCCCACCGATCCACAGCATGGTGGTGGTGACATCGCCGATGGGCGACCACGCGCCCCCCGAATTGGCGGCAATGACGATGATGCCCGCAAAGAACAGCCGATCCTCATGCTTGGCCAGCAATTTTCGCATCAGCGAAATCATCACGATGGTGGTGGTCAGGTTATCCAGCACCGCGCTGAGGAAGAACGTCACGAAGCCGACCAGCCACATCAGCGAGGAGAGCTGCGTCGTTCGGATGCGTTGGGTGATTACGGCAAAGCCATTGTGGGCATCCACCACTTCAACGATGGTCATGGCCCCCATCAGAAAGAACACGATCTGGGCGGTGGCCATCACCGACTCCCCCAACTCCTCCCCGACTTGGTGCGACTCACCGCCCGCCAAGGCGTAGATCGTCCAGAGCAGTCCTGCGCCCACCAGCGCCGAGGCTGATTTGTTGATCTTGATGGGATGCTCCAGGGCGATAACTGCGTAAGCGATGACAAACACAATGACCAGCAAAGTCAGCATGCAATAATCCTCGTGGGGGATGGGAGAGTTGCTATTGACTGGAGGGAAGCCCGATGAGGGCTAAGGGTGTACCGAATCCTTGATACCCATAGCTTAGTAGAGCATCAGCCCATAGCCTGAAATCCAGATGACGTGCTAGCTTCTTCTGTATTCTTATCATCCCGCTAAGAGGCTTGGGCGCGATCAACTTTCGATAAGCCTGACAGAATGAAACGGTTGACGTAAAATACATTTAATATTTAACATTAAATTCAAAAAGTTAAAAAAATATACTGGTGATGGCTCCACCCCCTCAGCGACGATAATAAGAATATGAGAATGCTCAGCCTGATTTTATGGATTCCTTTCTTTGGGGCAGTGCTGATTGCCTTATTACCGGCGGCCCAACAGCATCTGATTCGCGGGGTGGCCTTATTTCACGCCGCCCTGGCCTTGCTCCTGTCGTGGAGCCTGCTGGTTCCGTTCGACCGGAGCACGGCGGTGCTGCAATTCGTCGAACAGGTGGTGTGGAGTTCCACCATCGGCGTGTCCTATGCGCTCGGCGTCGATGGCCTGTCTTTGCCGCTGGTGTTGCTCGGCACGCTGCTCACCACCGTGGCGCTGCTGGCCTCGGATAAGGTGACGACCAGCGTCAAGGGCTATCACGCCTGGCTGTTGATTCTTGAATTCGCCATGCTCGGTGTATTCATGGCCCAGGACTGGTCGCTGTTTTTCATGTTCTGGGAACTGACCCTGATCCCGCTGTTTTTCCTGATTGACCTGTGGGGCGGGGAAAAACGCCACGCCGCCAGCCTCAATTTCGTGCTGTACACCATGGGCGGGTCGATCTTCATGCTGATCGCCCTGATCATGATTTATCAGGAAACCCCGCAGCATTCCTTCGCGATGGCCACCATGGCCAACGCGGCGGTGACGCTGCCCCGCAACGAGCAGGTGTGGCTGTTGCTGGCGTTTCTGGTTGGCTTCGGGGTGAAAATCCCCATCTTTCCGCTGCACGGCTGGTTGCCGCTGGCCCACGTCGAAGCGCCGAGTCCAGTTAGCGTGCTGCTCTCTGGCATCCTGTTGAAGATGGGGGCTTACGGGTTGTTGCGGGTGGTCGAGATTCTGCCAGCTGCGGCGGTGCTGTTGCAGCCGTTGCTGGTCGGCATCGCGCTGGTCAGCATTCTGTACGGTGGATTGCTGGCATGGCGGCAGACCGATTTGAAAGCGATGATCGCCTATTCCTCGGTCAGCCACATGGGCGTGGTGGTGCTGGGCATCTCGACCCTGAACGAGATTGGCTTGCAGGGCGCGACCTTGCAGATGGTGGCGCACGGGCTGATCGCCGGAGCGCTGTTCTTGCTGGTCGGCCTGCTGTACGAGCGCACCCACAGCCGCGAGTTGGCCGATTACGGCTCGCTGGTGCGGGTAACGCCGCGCTTCACTTTTCTGATGACGCTGGCCTTGCTGGCCGGGATGGGAATGCCGGGCCTGGCCGGGTTCGTGGCCGAACTGCATGTGTTAATCGGCGGCTTCGCCCAATGGGGCTGGCTGATGGTGCTGGCGAGCGTCGGGGTGCTGTTGAGCGCGGCCTACGCGGTGCGCACCATCGGCGGCTTGTTCGCCGGGCCGATCCGGCCGGAACTGGCGCAGATGCCGGACATGCGGCCGCTGGAACTGGCGGCCGCCGTTCCCCTGGTGGCGGGTTTGTTGCTGATGGGCCTGTTGCCGGCCCCCATCGTGGCTTTGAGCAGCGCCAAGGCCGCCGAATGGGCCGCGCTGTTCGGCCGCTTGCCGTAGGAGAGCACCATGTCCGCATCCGTTGCCCAGCCCGCAACCGACCTGCCGCTCACTCCCCGGCAGCGGGTCGAACACGCCATCGCTCATCTGGATCACGTCCTGCCGGGGCAAGCGCCGATTCTAAATTTCGTCCATCACAACACCCTACACGGCTACCAGCATCTACCGTTCGAGGAGGCGCTGGCCGCCGCCGAAGCGCTGACTGGGATTCATCCCTATCTGCCCGATGCAGCCTTTCGCAAGCTGTTTCGGGCGGATCGGATTGTCGCCGCCGATCTGGAGGCAGTGTTTGCCCAACGGCCGGAACTGGAGATTGAACGGGTGCTGGCGCGGACGGGGGATCGCGCCATTCGCCGGGGCGAGGTGCTGCACATCGCGCTGGTGTACGGCGTCGAACCGCTGGCCTTGAACGATCTGATCTGGCGCATCGAGGAGTTGCAGGCGACCCGCCAGTTTGCCGAGGACGTGCCGGATGCTGCCCGTCAACGCTTGCTGGCGAGTGCGGGCCGGGAAGGTCTGACCGATAGCGGCGCGGCGCTGGAGGATTTATGGCGGGCTTGTCTGGAAGGCTTTCAGCTACCGGCCTTCGATCTCCACCCGGAAGAATTGGTCGATTTGCAACTGAATGTCGCCAAGTCGTTGCTGGCGCGGTTTCGTGAGGCGGGCGAGACGGACGCCGAAGGGCCGGTCGTCCACAAGCGGATGCAGGCCGAAGCCGCCGCCTTGCTCGACCGTTTGTTCGGTGACGTAGGCGATGGGAGCACGCTGCGCGGCGTGTTGCGGAGTTTGACCGGCCAAGATCTGTTCGATCAGGTGCGGCCCTATCTGATCCGGTTATCCGCCGCCTATCTCGACGAGGGCTTGGCGGCCTGGAACCTGCCCGACCGGGCGGAAGGCTTGTACGCGGCGTGGCGGCGATTGATCGAACGCGATCCGGCCTGGTCGTTCGCCGGGCTGCCGCACTGGCGCAAGACGGTGGCGAGTTGGCCAACCGATCCGATGGAAGCGGTCATTGCCGAATTGCGGTGCTTAGGGCTTCCCGAAACGCGCTGGGAGGGTTATCTCAAGCGGCTGGCGCTGGAACTGCCGGGCTGGTCGGGGATGGTGAACTGGCGACAACAGCATCCCGCCTATCCGGCGAATCAGCAAAACCCGGTCGCGCTGGTCGATTATCTGGCGGTGCGGCTGGGTCTGGATCGGCTGTGGATCGAGCAGTGGTGCCGGGACCATTGGGCTATCGCAGGCACGCTGCCGGCCTTGCGCGATTATTTCACGGCGCGACCGGCGGAGGCGCTGGCGCGACACGCTTTATACGCCGGGCAGTTGCCGGAATATCTGGCCAGCCGGGCGCGGGAACTGGCGGAGCACCACGCCCCGCTGGCCGCCTGGGATACGCTGGCCGATATGATCTGGACTTGGCTGCACAGTCCGGTCGCCGCCGAAGCCGACAGCCACACCGTGCACGGCAGCGCGTGGCGCTTGTTCCGGCTGGCGCAGCATCTGGGCCTGTCCGGCGGTGAAATCCGGTCACTGACGCTCGCCGATCTGGAACGGCTGCTAGAACCGTTGGACGCCCTATCGGCTCCGGTGCGCGGCGCGCTGTGGCAAGACGCCTACGAGCACCATTACCGCGATGGCTTGATCAACGCCCTGGCCAACAATCACGGGCGCTGGCCGCTGCGGCAAGAGCGACCACAAGCGCAACTGGTGTTTTGCATCGACGACCGCGAGGAAGGTATCCGCCGCCATTTGGAAGAAGCCAACCCGCAGATCGAGACCTTCGGCGCGGCCGGGTTCTTCGGGGTGGCGATGAACTGGCGCAGCCTGGACGATCAAAGCGTGACGCCGCTGTGTCCGGTAGTGGTCACGCCCGCGCACGAGATTCGCGAAGTCGGCCGACCCGGCGCGGAAGCCGAATTGACGCTGCATAACCAGCGGCGGGATTTGCGCGGCCGGTTGGGCGCGTTCTACCAGAACATCCGACGCAACCTGTGGTCTTCGGCGCTGGTGATTGACGCGCTGGCCCCGGCGGTGTTACCGGTGCTGGCGGGCAAGATTTTCGCGCCGCGCCAGCAGGGGCGGCTGGCCCGCGCGACCCACAGGCACTGGGTGCCGGACGCACCAACCGTCGTGGCGGTAAACGCGGTAGACGCCACCGCACCCGCGACGCCGGAACAGCCGCGCCTGGGCTTCACCGACGCCGAACAGGCTGACCGGGTGGCGGGCCTGCTGCGCAACATCGGCCTGACCCGGCAATTTGCCCCCATCGTGCTGCTGATGGGCCACGGCTCGATGAGCCAGAACAACCCGCATCTGGGCGCTTACGACTGCGGCGCGTGCGGTGGGCGGCACGGCGGGCCGAACGGGCGCACCTTCGCGGCGATGGCCAACCGGCCGGTGGTGCGGGAATTATTGGTCGAGCGCGGTATCACCGTGCCAGCCGATACCTGGTTCGTCGGGGCCGAGCACAACACCTGTGACGAGTTCATTACCTTTTACGACCGCGGCGATGGTCCGCCAGCAACGGAACAGGCGCTGCGGGCGCTGCAACCGGAATTGGATCGCGCCTGCGCGCTGTCGGCGCAAGAACGCTGCCGCCGCTTTGCCTCCGCGCCGCGTGATCCTGCGCCGGAACGGGCGTTGCGCCATGTCGTTGGCCGGTCGCGGGATTTCAGCCAGGCCCGGCCGGAACTCGGTCACGCCACCAACGCCGCTGCTTTGGTCGGTAGGCGGACGATGAGCCAGGGCGTGTTTCTGGATCGGCGGGCGTTTTTGATCTCTTACGATCCGACCCAAGACCCGACCGGCGCGGTGCTGGAAAATATTTTGCTGGCGGTGGGGCCGGTGGGTGCGGGCATCAATCTGGAATATTACTTTTCCACGGTCGATAACGAGCGGCTGGGCTGCGGCACCAAGACACCGCACAACGTGACCGGCCTGTTCGCGGTGATGGAAGGCGCGAGCAGCGATCTGCGCACCGGCCTGCCGCGCCAGATGATCGAGATTCACGAGCCGGTACGGTTGCAGATCGTGATTGAGGCGCGCACCGAGATTCTGGCCGCGATTTACGGCCGGCAACCCGGCTTGCGTGAGCTGATCGGCAACGGCTGGATTCATGTCATCGCCAAAGACCCGGACAGCGGCGAATTTACGATCTTCGATCCGACGCACGGCTTTATACCGTGGGCCGGGCCGGTGCGGCCGCTGCCGGTGCGCGCCCGTTCCGGCGACTGGTATCGAGGTCACACCGAGCCGCTGCCGCCGGCGTTGATTGGGGAAGCAGGATAAGAACAAGAACGGGATTCAGATGCACCCGATTCCCCACAATTCCAAGATATTGTAGTCTATGGAGTATTTGAGGAATAGGGATGAGTTGGGTATCAGAAGAACTGGGGGTGTGGAGTTGGGGGATGCCCGGCGGACAAAGCGATTGATCCGACTGATGGAAGGGCTCTGGGCGCACCCGAGTGGACATATTCCGGTAGCGAGTGGGGGGTTTGCCCAGACCAAGGCGGCCTACCGGCTGCTGGAGAATCCGGTGTTGGAGTGGCGGGAGATTCTGGAGGTGCATACGCAGCGGACGGTGGAGCGGATAGCGGGGCAGGCGGTGGCGCTGTGCATTCAGGACACGACAGCATTGGATTTCACCTCACAACCAGGCATTGCGGGGCTGGGCCGGTTGAGCTACGGAGTCTGTCAAATTTTTTGTGTAAATGCGGTTTTGGTTAGTGGAGTGAGAGTGGCAAGCGGCCCTCGAATTGAATGGCGAAGCGATTGAGGGCCTG
>NZ_CBTJ020000041.1 GCF_001051235.1 Candidatus Competibacter denitrificans Run_A_D11
GTCGCTATCAGAAACTGGATGTAGTCTTCATCTGTGACTTTCGGTGGGTTCATAACCTTCCTTATCGCTCTTTATCAACCAACTGCGTAACTCCTAATTGATTAACTGTATTCGACACGTTGACAGTTATGGGTGCGACCATGGATACGTTCATCGGGATGCGGACATTCGCCACCGTCGTAAAAACCGGCTCTTTCACCGCAGCGGCGAACCGCTTGGGGATTTCTAAGGCACTAGCCAGCAAGTATTTAAACGAATTAGAAAAAAAGCTTGGCGTGCGCTTGCTCAATCGCACCACCCGCCACCTGCATCTGACCGAAGCGGGTCAAATCTACTACGACCGCTGCCAAGCGCTGCTGGAAGCCGTCGATGAACTTGAGGCGGCGATTCAGGATCGCCAGGATTCTCCACGAGGCCACTTGACGATCACCGCGCCGCAAACCTTCGGCGAGATGTATCTCACTCAAGTCATCGCCGACTTTTTGGAGCGATGCCCGCAAGTCACCGTCGAGATCAATCTGACGGATCGTTTCGCTCATTTGCTGGAAGAAGGTTTCGACCTGGGCATCCGCATCTGTGAAATAGCCGATTCCAGCTTGATCGCGCGTCGTTTAACCGCCATCCGCGTCGTCACCTGCGCCGCATCGCATTATCTGGAGCGCCGGGCCGCGCCGGCGCATCCGCGCGAATTGCGAAACCATCCCTGTGTGGTGGACAGCAACATCGACGGTTCCGGGCGTTGGCCTTATGTGATCGACGGAGAACGCCGGAACATTGAGGTGGGAACCGTCTGTCGCACCAACAACGCGCGGGTGGCGCGCGAATTAGTGTTGGCGGGAGCCGGAATCGGTCTGTGCCCGGCTTACGCCATCGCCGACGCGGTGCGCGACGGTCGGTTGCGGGTGCTGCTGCAAGATTATCAAGCGTTGGAATACGGCTTGTACATCATCTACCCGCACCGCAAGTATCTATCCGCTAAAGTCCGCGCGTTCATCGAATTCCTGACTGCCCGTTTCAACGGCCATTTTGAATGGGTAGGATGCTGCTAACAGCCCGTGCCGCGCGTGGACGGAAACCCTGGATCGGGACGAATCTGGCCGTGCGGTCAGATTTCTTGCACCCGAACCACTGTACTCTTATTTCAGGACAGCTTGGCGTATTGCGGCTTGTGTCCCACCCAGCAAGCCGTTACTCTGATTAATTAATCTTCCCAAACTTATTGAACGACCAGAAACCGTTATGTGTGGAATCGTTGGCGCTATCGGCGAGCGCAATATGACCCCTATCCTGCTCGAAGGGCTGCGGCGGCTGGAATATCGCGGCTATGACTCGGCAGGTATCGTCACTCTTGATCAGCGGGATAACCAACTGCACCGGGTCCGAACAGTCGGCAAGGTACAAACTCTGGCAGAACGCTTGCAGCAGGAACCGGCACGCGGGTCACTGGGCCTCGCTCACACGCGCTGGGCTACCCATGGCGAACCATCCGAGCGCAACGCTCACCCCCACCTGAGCAATAATTCCATCGCGGTGGTGCATAACGGGATCATCGAAAACTACCAGGAACTCAAGACCAAACTCACCGCCGCCGGTTATCAATTTGTCTCCGATACCGATACGGAAGTGGTCGCCCATCTGACCGATCAGCACCTGCGGCAAAACGGCGGCGATTTGCTGGCGGCAGTCCGCCAAACCGCAGCGCAATTGACTGGCGCCTACAGTTTGGGGGTGATGTGCCGGGATGATCCAGATCGCTTGATCGCCGCGCGCGCCGGCAGCCCGTTGGTACTGGGAATCGGTATCGAAGAGCATTTCATCGCCTCGGATGTTTTCGCCCTCGTGCCAGTCACGCAGAGCTTCGTCTTTCTCGAAGAAGGGGATATCGCCGAAGTTCAACGGGAACGTTTTACCATTTATGATCGGGACGGCAACGCGGTCGAACGACCCCTATCCTACGCCGGCCAGATGGGCGGCACAGCGGGTAAAAGCGGCTACCGCCATTTCATGCTCAAGGAAATCTTCGAGCAGCCGACCGTAGTTGCCGAGACCCTGGAAGGGCGCGTGCATCAAGGTCGTTTGTTGGAGGACAGCTTCGGCCCCGAAGCCGGGCCGCTGTTTGATCAAGTACAAGGCGTGCATATCGTCGCCTGCGGCACCAGTTATCACGCTGGTCTAGTCGCCCGTTACTGGTTGGAAAATCTGGGAATCCCCTGTACGGTTGAAGTTGCCAGCGAGTACCGCTATCGCCGTAGCGTGACCCCGCCCAATACGCTGTTCGTTACCATCTCCCAATCCGGCGAAACTGCCGATACCTTGGCAGCCTTGCGTGCGGCAAAGGAGCGCGGCTATCTAACCACGCTGGCCATTTGCAACGTCGCTGAAAGTTCGCTGGTACGCGAATCGGCCTTGACGCTGTTAACGCGCGCCGGTCGGGAAATCGGGGTCGCCTCCACCAAGGCGTTCACCACACAACTGGTCGCTTTACGCTTGCTGGCGCTACTGCTTGGTCGCTGCCATGGCCTCAGTGAAAGCGATGAAACAGCGCTGGCACGGGATTTGGAGTTATTACCCAAAGCATTGGAAAGAGCGCTGGCGTTGCATGAGGCCATTGAGCGAATGGCGGAATCTTTCGCAGAGAAACATCATGCCCTGTTCCTGGGGCGTGGCCCTCAATATCCAATCGCAATGGAAGGCGCGCTGAAGCTCAAGGAAATCTCCTATATCCATGCGGAAGCGTACCCGGCGGGGGAGTTGAAGCATGGACCGCTTGCCTTAGTCGATGCCGACATGCCCGTGGTCTGCGTGTTACCCAAGGATGGCCTGCTGGAAAAAGTGTTGTCCAACCTTCAGGAAGTACGGGCACGCGGCGGCGAGTTGTTCCTGTTCGCCGACAGCGAAGTGGACACCCATCTCAGCGGCGTCAGCACACATGTCCTGTCCTTGGGAGCCGTCCCGGAATCCATTGCGCCCATCGTCTTCACCGTACCCCTACAGCTACTCGCCTATCATGTTGCCATCCTCAAGGGTACCGATGTCGATCAGCCGCGCAACTTGGCCAAATCGGTCACGGTCGAATAACGTTAACGTCTTTTCCAGCCCACTATCATCGCAATCACACATAACCTTTCATGGCACACAAAGGGATCATTCTCGCCGGCGGTTCCGGTACGCGCCTGCATCCGCTGACCGTTTCGGTTAGCAAGCAGCTCATGCCGATCTATGACAAGCCGATGATTTACTATCCGGTCGCCACGCTGCTGCTGGCTGGCATCCGCGATATCCTCATCATCACGACTCCTCGCGACCAAGAGGCTTATCAGGTCTTGCTCGGCGATGGCAGCCAATGGGGGATAGCGTTTCACTACGCGAGCCAACCCAGTCCCGACGGGCTGGCCCAAGCTTTCTTAATCGGTGAGCAATTTATTGGCACAGATCGGGTCTGTCTGATTCTCGGTGACAACATTTATTATGGCCAGGGCTTGTCGGCGGTGCTGCGCCGTGCGACTGCCCGCGAGCACGGCGCAACCGTGTTTGGCTACTACGTGCGCGATCCTGAACGGTACGGTGTGGTCAGTTTTGATTCCCAGGGTCGAGCAGTCGCCATTGAGGAAAAGCCGAAAATCCCCAAATCCAATTATGCGGTGACCGGCCTGTATTTTTATGATAACGACGTGGTGAACGTCGCCAAGAACATCAGCCCTTCTCCGCGTGGTGAGCTGGAAATCACCGATGTGAACCGAGTTTATCTGGATCGCGGCGAACTCAACGTCGAGCTGTTGGGACGCGGTTATGCCTGGCTGGATACTGGCACCCACGAATCACTCTTAGCTGCCGCCCATTTCGTCCAGGTTGTTGAGCAGCGGCAAGGCTTGAAAGTGGCTTGCCCCGAAGAAGTCGCTTGGCGGATGAAGTTTATCGACGACAGCCAACTGGCACGATTGGCGGAGCCACTCGCCAAGAGCGGTTATGGCCAATATCTGCTGGAACTGCTTGAGCGGAAACAAGCGCCATGAACGTGATTGCCACAGGACTGCCCGGCGTCTTGCTTTTGGAACCGAAAGTGTTCGGTGACGCGCGTGGTTTTTTCATGGAGACCTGGCAGGCGGCACGCTATCGTGAGGCCGGTATGCCGGAGCGCTTCGTCCAGGATAACCATTCGCGTTCACAACGCGGCGTGTTGCGTGGTTTGCATTATCAAATGGTTCAGCCGCAAGGCAAATTGGTCTGGGTAACGCGCGGTGCAGTGTTCGATGTAGCGGTGGACATCCGGCGTGGTTCGCCCACTTTCGGCCGCTGGTATGGCTGCATTCTCGACGATCAGGATCATCGTCAGCTCTATATTCCGCCGGGCTTTGCCCACGGTTTCTGCGTCATCTCTGAGGAAGCCGATTTCTTTTATAAATGCACTGATTATTACCATCCTGCCTCTGAGTGCGGGATCGCCTGGGACGATCCAGACATTGGTATTGCATGGCCCCTGCGGGACGTTGGGTTATCGGCCAAAGATCAGGCCAATCCGCGACTAGCGGCGCAGCTTGCCGAAAAGCTGCCAGCTTACGAGGGTTAAACGGTGCGATTGGCGATCATCGGTGCGAAGGGCCAGGTCGGTTGGGAATTGCAGCGTCGCGCTCTAGCCTTGGGGCATGAGGTGCTCGCTTGGGATGTTGCAGAATTGGACATCACCCAACCCGCCGCCGTAGATCAGGCATTAGCGACCAGCGGCGTGCAGGCCGTGATCAACGCGGCGGCCTATACGGCCGTTGACCGGGCGGAGCAAGAACCGGAGCGGGCGTTTGCGGTCAACCGTGATGGCCCAGCCCATCTCGCTTTCTCCTGCGCCCAGATGAACATTCCGCTGCTGCATATTTCCACTGACTATGTGTTCGATGGTTCGAAATCCGGTCCTTATACTGAGGACGATCCGGCCGCACCGCTGGGCGTGTATGGCCAAAGCAAATGGGCAGGTGATCAGGCGGTGCAGCGCTTGCTGCCCCAGCACCTGATTTTACGGGTCAGTTGGGTATTTGGGATGGAGGGCCAAAACTTCGTTAAGACTATCTTGCGGCTAGCGCGTGAGCGGGCGGAATTGCGCGTGGTGGTTGACCAGCACGGGTGTCCGACCTATGCCGGCGCGATTGCCGATATCCTACTCAATCTCGTAGGGCGGCTTCGGGAAATCGAAACCGGCAACCTGTGGGGCACTTATCATTATTGTGGTGCTCCGGCCACGACCTGGCACGGCTTCGCCAGTGCCATCGTCGAGCAAGCCCGGCACTACGAACCCTTGAAGGCCGACAAAGTAATGGCCATCACGACTGCGGAATATCCGACGCCTGCCGCGCGTCCAGTCAATTCCGTGCTTGATGGCTCACGCCTGACCGACCGCTTCGGAATTCACCCGAGCGCTTGGCAAAGCGATCTTTCCACCCTGTTGAGCGCCCTTTATGAGCGTTGATCTTGGCGAATTGCTGGTCGAACACCAGAAACTGGCCGATGCCGATCTACAGCGCGCCCGGCGTGTTCAGGACAGCACTGGCGAAGCGCTTGATACCCTGCTGGTCAAGCTGGGCCTGGTGTCGGAACGCGATTTGGCCGAAGCGGTCGCCACGCGATTGGATTTGCCGCTGATCAAACCCGCCGACTATCCAGAAATCCCAGTCACCAATGGTGCGATTTCGGCACGGTTCCTTAAGGAATCGCGTGCGATCCCGCTCTTTGAGGACGAGCGTGGCTTAGCGGTGGCGATGGCCAATCCCACCGATCATTACGTTTTGTCGGCATTGCATCTCGCAACGGGTAAGCCGATCTTGCCGCGCGTCGGTATTCCTTCAGAGCTGGAAATCGCATTCGAGCGGCTCTACGGCAGCGGCCGTTCGGCGATGGGCCAGATCGTCGATTCGATTGGCCTGGCTGATGATCTGACCGATGAGGATCAGATCCAGCATCTCAAGGATTTGGCCAGCGAGGCGCCGGTCATTCGGTTGGTCAATCTCATGATCGCCCGCGCCGTTGAATCACGCGCCTCCGATATTCACATCGAGCCATTCGAAAATCGCCTTAAAGTCCGCTACCGGGTGGACGGTGTGTTGCGCGAAGTTGAATCACCCCCATCCCGGCTGTCGGCGGCGGTGATCTCGCGCATCAAGATCATGGCCAAGCTGAACATCGCCGAGCGGCGTTTACCGCAAGATGGGCGAATTCAATTGCGCGCCCAAGGCAAGGAAATCGATCTGCGCGTCTCCACCGTGCCCACGCTGTGGGGCGAAAGCGTGGTGATGCGTATTCTCGATAAAGCCAGCGTGGTGCTGGATTTCGAGACTTTGGGGTTCAGTCCGCGTACTCTCAAGCGCTTCCTGGAGATTTTGCATCTGCCGCATGGCATCATTCTGGTCACTGGCCCGACCGGCTCCGGTAAAACCACCACCCTTTACACCGCCTTGCAAACCCTCAACACGCCGGAACGCAAGATCCTGACGGTTGAAGATCCGGTCGAATATCAACTGGAAGGGATCAACCAGATCCAAGTCAAACCACAAATTAATCTCACCTTCGCCAACGCTCTGCGCTCCATTGTCCGCCAGGACCCGGATGTCATCATGATCGGCGAAATGCGCGATTTGGAAACGGCCGGTATCGCAGTGCAGTCGGCCTTGACCGGCCATTTGGTGCTCTCAACCCTGCATACTAACGATGCGGCTGGCAGTGTGACCCGTTTACTGGACATGGGCGTGGACGATTATCTGCTGACCTCAACCATTAACGGCATCCTTGCCCAGCGTTTGGTGCGGCTGCTCTGTACCCGCTGCCGTGAGCCGTATCCGGTCTTGCCGGAATTGTCCGAGGAAATGCGGCTGCACCGTTTCAGCACTAGCGACCCTATCACCCTCTATAAAGCGGTCGGTTGCGAGCAGTGCGGCGGCAGTGGCTATCGGGGGCGAGCCGCGATCATGGAGTTTTTGGTGATGAGCGACCCGCTACGCCGTTTGGTGTTGAAACATACCGATGCGACGGTACTGCAAACCGAAGCCCAAAAAGAAGGCATGGACACCATGTATGAGGATGGCCTGCGTAAAGCGGTTGCGGGGCTGACCACCATTGAGGAAGTGTTGCGGGTAACGACTCTACAGGAGCAAGAAGCCTAAGATGCCCCGTTATCGCTATGAGGCAGTGGACGCCAGCGGCGAGGTGCTGCGTGATGAGATGGAAGCGCCCAGCCAAGAGGCGGTGATCGCACAACTGCGCGACGGGGGGTTGCTGCCACTGTCGGTTGCCGAAGCGAAAGGCGGCTTTCTGCGTGGCGCGCTTGGTCAGCCGCTGTTCAGCAAGCGCCGCGCACTATCCCGCAAGGCTGTCACCCTGATCACCCAACAACTGGCCAGCCTGCTGAGCGCTGGAATGCCGCTGGATCGGGCGCTGACGATCCTGATCAGTGTTTCCGAAGACGAGCACACCAAGCCTCTGCTGGAACGGGTGCAGGAAAAGGTACGCGGCGGCTCAACGCTGGCTGATGCTTTGGAAGCACAAGGTGTCTTTTCGCGTTTTTATCTGAACATGGTTCGCGCCGGTGAAGCCGGCGGCGCTTTAGAAACGGTATTGAAGCGTTTGACCGAATTTCTGGAGCGCTCACAAGCTTTGCGGGAAACCGTCACCTCAGCGCTGATCTATCCGATCATCTTGCTGTCGGTGGCGGCGTTATCGGTGATTATTCTGCTCACTTTTGTAGTACCACAATTTCAACGCTTGTTCGCCGACGCCGGCAAGGCATTGCCGCTGGCGACCCAGATCGTTATCGCCGTTGGCGATGGCTTCCGGCATTATTGGTGGGTGGGTTTGATCGTGATCGGATTGATCGTGACGGTGGCCCGTCAGCGTTTGAGCCAGCCGGAGAACCGACTGCGTTGGGATCGCCGGTTACTGCGCATCCCTCTGTTAGGCGATCTGATTGCCAAGGTTGAAACCGCACGCTTATCCCGCACTTTGGGAACATTGCTGGGCAATGGGGTCTCCTTATTGAATGCGTTGACCATCGTGCGCGAGACGCTGAGCAATCGGGTTTTAGCAAATGCGCTGGGCGAGGTTTCTGAACACACCAAAACCGGGCGTGGCTTGGCCGAACCGTTGCTGGAAACCGGCAATTTCCCCAAGCTGGCGGTGCAGATGATCCGCGTCGGTGAAGAGACTGGCCAGCTACAAGAGATGCTGCTTCAGGTTGCCGACACCTATGACAATGAGGTGCAAACCGCCGTCAAGCGGCTGTTGATGCTCCTGGAGCCGGCTTTAATTCTGGGGCTGGGCGTCATCATCGCCGGGATCATCATGTCTATTCTGGTGGCAATCCTCAGTTTGAATGAACTGGCTTTTTGAGCATTTTTCTAAGCCGGCTGATCCTTTGCTCACCGGCCGACAAGTCACTTTTTTAGGTGTGTAATCGATGAAATATCAACGCTTTCAACGTCGGTCGGGCTTTACCCTGATCGAATTGCTCGTCGTGCTGGTCATTCTGGGATTATTGGCCGGCTTGGTCGGACCGCAAGTCATGAAATACCTCGGCGGCGCCAATACCAAAACCGCTAAATTGCAAATCGAAGACTTCAGCACGGCCCTTGATGCGTTCCGACTCGACATGGGGCGCTATCCATCCAGCAATGAAGGTTTGCAGGCCCTGGTCACGGCACCGGGTGGAACTAACCGCTGGAATGGTCCTTACTTGCGCAAAAACCTCGTTCCCAAAGATCCTTGGGGCAACGATTACCAGTATCGGGCACCCGGTCAGCGCAGCGGTGGCGCGTTCGATTTGTATTCGCTGGGCGCCGATAACGCCGAGGGCGGCGATGGGGAAAACCAGGACGTATTAGGTTGGCATTAAGGAACTTCGGGTGAGCCGAATCACGCGCTCGTATCCCCAACAGCGCGGGTTTACCCTGCTGGAACTGTTGGTGGTGCTGGTGATTGCTGTGCTCCTAGTTTCGGTGGCACCACCGCTGTTAAGTGCCATGAGCGGAGCCACTGAATTGCGCGGCGCGGCGCGGCAAATCGCTGCCGGTTTGCGCTTAGCGCGCAACCTGGCCATCACCCATCAAGCCGAAGCAGTGATGAGCCTGGATCTGGCGCAACGACGCTTCGCCATCAGCGGTGATCCGCGCGAGGTCACATTGCCGGAAAGCTTGGCTCTGCACCTTTATACCGCACAGTCGGAGTTACGGGATCAGACAACCGGCAGCATCCGGTTTTTCCCCGACGGCAGTTCTACGGGCGGAGCGGTCACGGTCAGTGGCCCAAAGCTAGCGTATCGCGTCAATGTCGATTGGTTGACTGGTGCTATCGCCATCGTCGAAGAGGATAAGCCACGGTGAAGGGTCTGCTCGTTTTTGGCGCAGTTGATCCACACCCGGCTCTTGCCCAACAGCGGGGCTTTTCGTTGCTCGAAGTGCTGGTGGCTTTCGCCATCCTCGGCATTTCGCTAGGCGTCTTGCTGCAAACCTTCGCCACTGGACTGCGCAATGCGGGAGCCTCCGAAGACTATACCCAGGCCACGTTGTATGCGGAATCGATCCTGTCGGCCATTGGCCGGGAAACTCCGCTCAAGGAAGGCAATCATTCTGGCCCGATTAATGATCGGTTCTCGTGGCGCAGCGCGATCAGCGCCTATACGGAAGGTTTGCCGGACCCTGAAAAAATCCGGGCAAGGGCCTATCGGGTTGATGTTGAGGTACTTTGGGGTGAGCCGGCGAAAAGCCGCTCGGTCAAGCTGGCCACATTACGCTTGGCTCCGCTCGAACCTGCCAACGGTCAGAGAAATTGATGGCCGCACCCCTTCTCGGCTCACGCGCTGGTCAAGCCGGCTTTACATTGCTGGAGCTGGTGATTGCGATCACCTTGATGGGATTGATCCTGGTTGTGTTATACAGCGGCCTGCGGCTGGGGTTAAACGGCTCGGAAAGCGGCGAGCAGCGCGCGGAGTCCACCGACCGTTTGCGGCTGGTCCAGGAATTCTTACGGCGCCAACTGGCTCAGTCGATGACCGTTTACCAAGCAAATGATCAAAAAGAACAGGTGGTGGTGTTTGCCGGCCAACCCAACAGCATCGACTTTGTAGCGCCGATGCTGACCCAATTAGGTCAAGGCGGTCTATATCGGGTGAGGGTCGGCCTTGCCGACGGGCGATTACAGGTGCGCTGGCGGCCCTATCAGCCGGATGATCCCAACGCCGGTGCGGAACAGCAAAAAGTGCTGTTGGAGGGTGTATCGAAGATAGAATGGGCCTATTTTGGCTCGGAGCGAGACGATGATCCGGAACCACCCCGCTGGCATACTGAATGGTCCAGCCCCCAACGGCGACCGTCTTTGGTGCGGTTGAACCTACAAGGCCAGCAAACCTGGCCGGATCTCGTCGTTGCCTTGGTCGATGGGCCTCCACGATGAACCATCATCCCATGACCGCCGGTTGTGTTTCGCCAAGCACCCAACGAGGCATGATCCTGGTCATCGTCCTCTGGATCGTCACGTTGCTGGCGGTGCTCGCCGGTACTTTCGCTTATGCCATGCGAATCGAAACCCGTCTGGCGAGCAGTACGGTCGAGCGAGCGCAAGCGCGGGCGTTGGCCGAGGCCGGCATGGTTTACGCCGTAGCCTGGCAACTGGATCACGAGGCGAGCCGCACGTCTTGGCCCCCCAACGGTGATCCCCACCTCTGGGCTTTTGGCGGCGGACAAGTGCAAATTCGAGTGTCCGACGTTTTTGGCCTGGTCAATCTCAACACCGCCGATGCGGAGTTGTTGAAAACCTTATTCGCGGGGGCCGGGGTCGAACCCGGCCAACAGGAGCGCTTAGCGGAAGCGATCTTGGAGTCGCGTCAATTAGGCCAGTCCGGGATGCAGTCTAATACCGGCTTTGGCCCCACTGGCTTCCTAGGAGGTTCTAGCCTGAACAGCGTTCGCTTTGCAAGCGTTGAAGAATTACAGAAAATTGCCGGAATCACCCCGGAAATCTATCACCGGATTGCCGCTGTACTCACGACGTTTTCAAATCATCAGGGCGTCAATCCCGAACTGGCGTCCGCAGATTTATTGCAGGCTCTAGGCTTTGATGAGCGAACCGTTGCCGACTATATCGTGGCACGGGCGCGGGCTGCGGCCGATGGCGCTGATACGCCACCGCTGCCCGGAATTGACAAACAATCCTTTTTTTCGGCCGGTGGAACTATGAAGGTTTATCATATCGCGACCACAGCAGAGGCAGAGACCGGCACAACCGCTACCCTCCGTGTGGTCGTCGATCCTCGGGCCATCCCATCGGGGCAAACGATGCGCTTGCTGTCTTGGCGTGATGGAAGATAACAACCAGCAAGAAGTAGAGGCCGGATAAGCCGTGTCGTCAAGTTTACAGTCCTTGAGAATCACTCCCCGAAGTAGCTGGAATGCTTTTTGGCGCTGGTGGCGAGATGGCTTACTCGCGTGGTTGCCGTTAGGTATCCGCCGCTGGCTGACCGGTTCGACACGGCGGCTCGTTGTGTCCGTCGAAGATAACCAGCTTGCCCTGCTACGCGAGGATGCCGACCAGGGCCAAGAATTGGCACGGTTCGACCGGCTAACTCCCGACTGGAAAGCAGTTACTGACTGGTTCAAAGCAGAGAAACCGCACCAGATGGTTTTGCGATTTCCCGCCAGCCAGGGGCTGACGAAAATCCTATCGTTGCCATTGGCTGCGGAAAAGAATCCCCGCCAAGTCGCCGGCTTTGAAATGGATCGGCTGACCCCATTTAGCGCTGCACAAGTTTATTACGATATCAACGTGTTGGAGCGCCAGATCGAACAACGCCGCTTACGGGTCGAACTGACTGCGTTACCACGCACCGGAATCGATCTGGTTCTCACCGACATGCAACAGTGGAGTTTGCGGCCTGATGTTTTGAACATCGTCGGTGGTAGCCCTGCACAAAATCTATTGCCCCCAGAGCAGCGACCTGCACGGCGCGGTTTGTCGGAACAGCGGCTGCTCACGGCACTGATAGTAGGCGCTCTGGCATTGGTAGGGATTGCTGCCGTTCTGCCAATCTGGCAGCAGCGTCAGATGCTACTCAGCGCTATCAAGAAAACCGAGCAACTTAAGCAAGCCGCTGACCAAGCTCTTATGCTACGCGATCAATTGGATCGGACGTTGGAATCTTCGCGGATGCTGCCGGAGAAGAAACAGGGATTCCCCCCCAGTCTTAATGTGCTACAAGAGCTAACTGCCATTCTTCCCGAGGACACCTGGTTGGAGCGCTTGCAGGTCAAGGGAGATACTCTACAAATTATCGGTCAATCCGCCAAAGCTTCAGCGCTGGTCGGCATCATCGAAGCTTCGCGCCTGTTCAACAGCGCGGGGTTCATGTCACCGGTGACCACCGATCCTAGAACCAGCAAGGAACGTTTCGTGTTGGGCGCACGGATTCGGAGAGAACCTTGATGATCACTCCAAATCCAGTGGGTTGGAGACAGCGGCTGGGCGCCTTAATCTTGCTGCTAATCCTAGGAATCGGCATAGTCTATTTTCTAGTGAATCAGGGATTGGTTGCCCGCTACAACTTTTATCAGGACCGTTTCGCACAGCAACAAAGTCGCTTAGAACAGCTGGAACGGATGGCTGCCAGTCGGGAACCGATCCAGCAACTCATTACCGGCATCAACCAAGACCGTAATGCCATCGTCCAGTATTTACCCCAAGCCACACCCGCAGTCGCAGGCGCTGAATTGCAACAACGGGTTAAAGCGGTGGTGGAAGCTGCGGGTGGTACTTTGCGCAGTACTCAGGCGTTGCCACCCGCCGACGAAGGCAACACGATTAAAGTAACCGTTAGTGTGAATCTGACAGGCGATACGGAAACCTTGCAAAAGATCTTGCACGAGTTGGAAGCTCAAACTCCGCTCCTCTTAGTGGATAATCTGGATGTTACCGCGCGGGAAAACCGGCCGCGACTCACTAATGGTCGAGTCGCTAACTACTCTCGAATCCAGCTTACCGTGCAGTTAGAGGTTTCAGGTTACTTGCGTAAGGTAGGGAATTAAGTGTCAGCCAAGACGGCGGGTATTCTGTTCTGGTTGTTTGTTGCAGCGTTAGCGGGGGCAGCTATCTATTGGGAGCTGCGCCATCCGCCACAAGCGCCTATCACCAATCAAACAGCCAAACGACCGCTTGAATTGCCATCGGTAACGCCGGTTCAGCCATTTCGTTTGCCGGTGCGCCAGTTCTACGGTGACATTATCAATCGTCCAGTGTTCATCCCCGCGCGCCGCCCTGAGCCACCGCCGCCACCTGAGGAAGAACAAGCACCAAAACCGCCACCCGCGCCCGAGCAAAAATTCACGCTGCTGGGGATACTGATTGCGCCTGGTCTCCAAGCAGCACTCTTGCGGCCGCAAGAGCCAAACGCTAAAACGGTGCGAGTCAAGCAAGGTGAACTATTGGGTGAGTGGCGACTGGAGGCGATCTTTCCCAATCGGGTTATTCTGAGAAAGGATCAGATCACGCAAGAATTACCGCTGACACACCTGAAAAAGCCTGCGGGAATCCGAGGAGCGCGTGCGGGTGCCAGACCACCCCAGGTACCTGCTCCTGTATTCGGAGGCATGCCCGGATCGCCGGAATCAGCACCTGCCGCCAGCGCACCACCGCCGGTACCGCCACCGCAATAAAAAAATGTGGATAATGCATTCATGATGAAAGTTTTGTACCTGTCCATATCCAGCACGCTGCTCACCATATTGCTGGGCGCGTGCGCGACAACGCCACCCGACGAAAGCGTTGCCGATCCCAGTTCCCTCGACAGCCCAGCCCCCGCTAGCCCCCAACTGAGTGCAAAGCCCCTACCCAGAGTCGGAAGTGGGCGCGACACCGGCGCAACGGTGACTGCCAAGCCTCCGCTGATCTTGCCGGGCACAGGCAATTTTATTAATCCTAATGCAGCGACTCCACCAGCAAAGACGACCACACAAACCGCAGCCGGTGAAGTAACCCTCAATTTTGAAGGGGCTGATATTCGTGATGTGATTAAAGTTGTCTTTGAAACCCTCAAGGAAAACTACACGGTCGATCCACAAGTACAAGGTGAAGCGACCGTGCAAACCACGCGGCCCTTGGCGAAAAACCAATTGCTGCCGACGCTGGAAACTCTGCTACGGATGAGTAACGCTGTGCTCATCCGGGAAGGCGGCACCAACCGGATTATTCCGGCAGCGGGTGCCGTACAGAAAGGCAAGCTCAGCCCACGGCTAGGAGGTGGTAAGGTCGGTTACGGGGTGCGGATCGTCCCACTGCGCTACGTCAGTGCAGTGGAAATGCAGACCATTATTGCGCCGTTCCTACCTGAGGGCAGCATTCTACGGGCTGATCCTATTCGTAATTTGCTGATTCTAGCCGGTACTGGACCAGAGTTAGCTACCGTTCAGGATACGATTGATACATTTGATGTGAACTGGCTTAAAGGCATGTCCATTGGCATGTTCCGGCTGCGTAACGTGGACAGCCAGGCCATGGCGACCAACCTCAATCAACTGCTGGGTGAGGAATCCAAAACCCCGGTTGCGGGCTTGTTACGGTTTGTACCACTAAGTAAGCTTAATGCGGTGATCGTGGTCACACCGCAGGCTGAATATCTTAAAGAAGTTGCAGTTTGGATCGAGCGCTTGGATGGTGTCGGCGGTGAACGCCTATATGTCTATCAAGTACAAAATAGCCGGGCGGACTACGTGGCTGATTTGCTGAACAGCCTATTTAATTTGGGCGGTGGTGGGAGCAGTAGCCGGGGTGGTGAACTGGCGCCCGGTTTAAAACCGGCCCAATTGGGTGGATACGGCAGCAGCACCGGTAGCCTCGGCTCTAGCGGAGGATTATCGAGCGGCTCCAGTCTAGGATCGAGTTCCAGATCATCCTCTGCATCCAGAGGAACGACTTCAGCGGGTGGTTCGTCTTCGTTAGGTTCATCGACCCTCGGTGGCTCATCAGGTACGACGGGTACCCTTGGCGGTGGGCACACGAGCGGAGCAACCGGTGGCGCGGGTGGAATCAGCAGCCTGGGTTCCGGTGGGCCAAGCGCAGGCATGGAAGAGGTCCGTATCGTGGCGGATGTTGAAAATAATTCCTTACTGATCTGGGCATCCAACCAGAACTATGAGCGTATCATCAGCACCTTGCAGAAGATGGATATCACGCCTCGCCAGGTATTGATCGAGGCGACGATTGCCGAAGTAACATTAACCGGTAATCTACAATATGGAATGCAATGGTTTTTCGAGAATGGAGTCGGCTCTAATCACGGTCAGAATTTCACGGGTACCGGTTCCCTGGGTATCTCGGCAAATAATCTAACCGTTAATAATGTGCTGGCTGGTAGTTCGTTGGATACGTTTTCCTATGCAATCGCGGATGCTGCGGGTCAAGTGCGCACTCTGCTTAAAACACTGGCGAGTGATTCCAAAATAAAGGTGTTATCTTCGCCACAAATCATGGTTTTAGATAACCAGAAGGCAGTGATTCGCGTAGGCAATCAGCAACCCATCCCCACCGGTGTAACCACCACAACCAGTGGTGTAACGACTTCAGGAGGGGTAGATTACAAAGATACTGGGGTTCTTCTAGAAGTTTTACCTCGGGTCAACTCTGGTGGCTTGGTGAATATGGAGATTAAGCAGGAAGTGATTGATGTGGGGGATATTGATGATGCGACTAAACAGCGTGCGTTCTTGCAACGAAGTGTTGCCAGCAAGGTGGCCGTCCAGAGCGGCCAAACGCTGATACTCGGCGGTTTGATTCGAGACAATCGTATTGACCGTCAGCGCGGCCTGCCGGTGCTGTATAAAATTCCCGTGCTCGGTTCGCTCTTCGGCACTACAACCCAATCAACAGATCGGAGCGAACTGATCGTGCTGATCACTCCCCGCGTAGTGGAGAATACTCAGGAGGCCATCCAAGTGACCGACGAAATCAAACGTAAGATGAAACAAATTGCGCCTTTGGTTCCGGCAAGCTAGGTGGAATTGAGTAAAATTGTGGTGCATTAGGAACTTTTTGTTGTTTTTTAGCATTTTTTTGTTGTATAGTTGACAGGAAAAACGATTATCCTTTAGGCTATGATCGTGATTAGATTTTCAGCGGTGGCGGAGCGAGGGATTGTTGTTTTTTCGCCATCTGATGTTGTTTGGTTGACTTGTGGGGGGTTTCAACGTACAGTTTGTGCTGTAGTTAAAGACTCCCTTCGAACGTTGCGAATCCCTTGCTACCTTATAAGGAGCTTCAAGATGGTACGTGAATTTAAGAAAACTGGTGTTGCCGCAGCGCTGACGGGCGCTCTGCTGGCCACTGCGTCGATGAGCAGCCAGGCGACAGTTCAGCTGTCCGCACCCGGCGATGTGGTATTGGTGCCGTATGTCGTTTGCGACACGACCAAAAGTGTCAACACCATGGTTGGGTTGATTACCTTCTATAAGGAGCGGCTCGGCTTAGCAGCTGGCACCGCTGCGGCCCCTGTCTACTGGCCGGCACCGCTAGGGTTAGCCTCAGGAAATTCTCTAGTCTCTTCTGCTTCGTTACCGTCAGTTACCCGGGGTACCACGACCCGCGTTCTGCACTGGTATTTTTACAACAGCCGGAGTGAGCACCTGCTGGATGGTATCATTCCCGTCACCGATAACGACTTCGTGCGGTTCGACTGGTGCAGTACCTTACGGTCTTTGAACAAACTGACCGATTATGGCCAGGGCAAAACCCCTGGTTATATGATTTTTACTGATAATGTGGTTGACCGTGCTCCAGCTGGTGCCTTCGTCATCCCGTCGTTCGCTCTGTATGGCCACAGCTACCAAATCGCGGGTAACTGGGCTACGCAAGCGTTCATCCCTGTGATCGCGAATCCGTCTCACACCTATGTAGGCCCGGCCACACCGACCTACGATAGTGCTAATTTCATCAGTAACGTCACCAAGCGTAATGGCTATCCGGCCTTCCGTCGCCTGGTCGCTGGTACTGACTATACCGATATTGTTAGCACGGCTGGCTCTACCGGTCTAAGGCAGCGCGATGTGTATATGCGTTACTACCTGGATCCGACCCTGGCCCGGTCGAACAGCATGGTATTTTGGTTCAACGCCAATGATGACGCTCGCAAGTCGGTAGCCGGTGAAACTTACGATAGTGAGCAGAACTATCTCGCATCGTTCTCATATCCGCTGCCGGATGAGTTGAACGTGGTCACTAGCACTCCGACTGCGCCCGCTTTTCCTGGGATGATTCACACTGAAAAGGAAACCTACGGCGATAAATTCGATGTAGTTAACACCGGTATCGTTCGCTTTGGGGTTCCGGAGTTCAAGAGCAGCGTATCTTTCTCTTCTTCGGGTGTATCCTTTAACATGCTGGGCTTGGCCCCTGCTGGAACGGATTCAGTGCAGATTCAGACTGAAATGGCAACAGAAGGGCAAGACTACTTCCTATTCTAAGCGATTCGGTTTGTTGTTTTAAAAATCGGCGCCTTAGGGCGCCGATTTTTTTCCCACTAAATAACGAGATGAACTTTTTCTGATGGAGACCTTCTTAAGCAAGGATTTTCTCCTTGAGGACCGTTTTTTATGGCGAAAGTAGACTCTCGTCACGTTCGGTTACTGCTAGCGATGGCCGCTATCAGCAGCAGCATGACTCTTGCTGCGATGGAAGCAACCCCTACGGTTCCACAACATGCTGACTTACTCCAATCGCTTCCAGCTAACTACAAGGTCTTTGCCGCCGTAGTAGACGATATCGATGGCAATGGCCTACTGGATATTCTGACCACTGATCGTACTCAAGGCATAACCCAGGTTCTTTATCAGAAAAGCCTCCGTAAATTTGAGGCTGGTCCAGAAGCAAAGATTCTAGGTTTTCACCCTAATGGTTTAACCCGCTTTCCCGGTAGCGAGCGGCGCTATGTGCTGAGCGCCGAGGGGGATGCGGCATTGAAAGTACTTGGCTTGGATGAGCAGGGTGGCATTAAGGAAATCGCAAACCGTCCTCATGAAGGCGCGTTCGCCAGTACAGGCTTTAATTGGCCGGGTTGGGGAACATCTTTGGTAGTGGCTCCCTATGAAGGTTCTACGCTGTCCTTATTTCGTAATTTTGACCCAAATACCGCCCAAGCAGAAAAAGAATTCAATCTAGGGAAATCCGAACACCCTGTTCCGGGCGAAGTAACTGTAGCGGATATCAATGGGGACGGCATTCCTGAACTGCTTTATACCACTCGAAGATCACGAACATTGTGGCAAATCAGTTATCCCAACGATAATCAGACTCCCCAAGCCGTACCGATTTGGAAAGCGCCGGTCGGAGCGCCCCGCCATTTAGTGGTTGCCGATATCAATGGAGATAAGGCTTTAGATATTTTGTTACCCCTAGAATCGGAGCGCAGAATCGCGGTTCTAATCAATGATGGTAAAGGTCACTTGGCTCCCGGTGAGGAATTGCCGGTTCCGACGAATACCTGGGCGCCGCAGCGATTGGCCATTTCTGAAAACCGTGACGGTTCTCTACTATTAGTGGCTACCACTGAAAAATCGCTGGTCGTTTACCGAATTGAAAAGGGTAATCCATATCGTTTCAAGACTGTTGAATTACCATTGGAAACACCGGTTAATCAAGTGTTACTGCTTCGTGATATGGATGGTGATGGTGAGCCGGATCTAGTTTTCACCCTGAACAGGGTTAAGGATTCGTTACAAATTCTCTATGGACCTCTGTGGCAGCGATTGGCAAAAGAGCAAGATCCCAACTCTGCCGGCCAACTAAGCCCACAACCGCCAAAGCTAGAAAGCGCATACGAACCCTCTCACGTATTAGCCCGTGTCGGTGATCGCGAAATCACTTTGGAGGAATTCCGCAAATTCACCTTGCAATCGGGTCTTGGTGACGAATCACGTACACAAGCTGGCCAAACCAAGCTGCTGCGCTTGCTTATTGCGCAGAAACTGTTCGAAAAAGCAATCCAGATGCAACAGCCTGCTGGTGAGTCTCCATCCCCAGAAACTTATACTAAGGCTGTGCAATCCCTGGAAGAAGCGCATTTTCCGTTGCCGCCTTTGCCAGATGAATCTGCGCTTAGAGTTTACTATGATGCCAATAAGGAGGAATTTGGCATCCCAGAAACTATTCGCCTCATCCAGATCCAGTTTCGCAATGATCGTGATCAAGCTGGAGGGCCTACCGCCCGACAACGGGCCGAACGAGCGTTACAGCGGATCGAAGCAGGTGAAGACTTCATGAAGGTCGCCCAGGAGCTTACAGAAAACCCTCGCGCGGCAGAGGCAGGGTCGGATCGTGGATTCGTTGCGCGCAATGCCGTAGCGTGGTTACGAGATGCTGTGCAGGGCTTGCAACCTGGTCAGCGCACCAGCATCGTATCTTCGCCAACCGGATACGAGATTCTATTGTTAACCGATGCGCGCCCCGCATTGTTAGCTGAGTATGCGGCAGTAAAAACCAAAGTTGGTGTCCGCTGGCAAACCGAGCAGCAACAACAAGCCCGCGATCGCTATATCAGGGCGCTCGCCGAACAGTTTGGGGTTACGGTGCTGGAAAAAGGATTAGAAAATGCAAATCCCACCAAGCAAAAATAGTTCTTTACGCTATCGATTCTTGCGGTTTGGTGGCTGCCTGATCGCGCTCTTTTTATCTGGCGCCGTCCTAGCCGGCGAGCCGCTGGAGCAGCGAGTCCAGAACTATTGGACCGCTCGCACAGTCAACGACTGGCATACTGTTTATCGTCTGGAATCAGCGGCGCTGCCCGGTGGCTGGTTAACTCCAGACCAATACAAACGCTTGGGAGGGCTGCCGGTACGGGATGTGAAAATACTGGAAAAAAAAATTGAAGGTGAGAGCGCCCAAGTCAAGATCGAGGGCCGGGTTGCCGTAGGCAGTTTAGGCTGGATGCCCCAAACTCTCGAAGAGCAATGGGTGCTGGTGAATGGCGAATGGTATCATCAAACGGTTAAAGCGGAGTGAAGCTCTCCGTTATCGTGTGTGTTGAGCTATGTAAGGTCGGCCATCGTGACGCAAAATCGAAGTGCAGTGGCTACTTTGCTGGCCGACGCCAAACAGCTAATCACCGAAAATCGGTATGATGAGGCTGTAAGTCGATGCCTAAGTGCTTGTCAACTTAGCCCTGATCTCTCTGATCCCTGGATTGAACTCGCTGCAATCTACCTGCGGCAACAGCGCTACGAACAGTCTCTGCAAGCTGTCGCCCAGATCATGACAGCAGGAGAATCACAGAAAGTTCGCCTACAACTCATCGCTGCTGCGGCACTTAGGGGCCTCGGTCGTTATGCTGAAGCCAGTCAAGCTATTGATACCGCTTTGAATTTGGCACCAGGTGATCCACGGGTCATTAATAGCAAAGTCGGAATACTCCTAGCGCAACGTCGTTATACAGATGCTCTGCCACTGGTTGAGAATCTCCTAAACAGCGAACCGACCCACCTAGAAGGCTACCTCAACTTAGGGATTGTGTTGCAGGGTTTGGGGCGATCCGACGAAGCGCTCACCGCCTTCGACCGTTTGCTGGAGATCAAGCCTGACCACGCCAGTGCCTTGATGAATCGCAGTTCTGTCTTAGTCACTTTGGCTCGTCCGCAAGAAGCGCTCCAGGCTGCGGATGCCGCCTTGGCAATGCAACCCGATGCGTTAATTGCGCTGCTCAACAAGACAGCAGCATTGCTGGCCTTAAAGCGACCGCGTGAGGCATTGACCGTCTCAGAACGCCTGCTGCGCCTCAATTCCCGTCATGGCAAGGGCCTGATCAACAAGATTATTGCATTGCTGGATCTGGGCAATTTCCCGGAAGCACTTGCCACGGCGCTGAACGCGCTGACGTTTGATTCTTACAATCCCGATCTGTTGGGATTGAAGATTCAAGCGTTATTGGGCTTGAATCGTTTTGCGGAAGCACAGGCTGATTGTCAAAGAATCTTAGCTAAACATCCTGACCGGATCGTCGTAAAGTTAAGTTTGGCGAAAGCGCTGGTCGGGTTAGGCTCGTCTAGCGTAGCAATATCGACCGTAGACGTGATTTTGGCTGCCATCCCCCATCATCCTGAAGCGGCATCACTCAAAGCCGATCTCTTGGTTGGCCGCAATGAATGGGAAACCGCCGCTACACTGATTAAGGCAGCGCTGGTTCAACATCCAGACCAAGCTCAATTATGGGTTGCTCAGTCGGCGCTACTGCTCAGCAAAGAACGTTATACGGAGGCGTTAACCGCCACAGAGCGTGCTCTAGCGCTAGACCCTAACCATCTTCAGGCGACCGTCAACCAAATGGCCGCTTTGAATAGCCTACAGCGCTTTACTGAAGCTCTGGCCGCTGGACAGACCCTGATCGCTCAGCAAACACCCGATTGGCAACTCTATGCAAATCAGGGCGCGGCCCTGGCGGGATCAGAACGTTTTGCAGATGCCCGCCAAGCATTTGCCACGGCGGAGGCGTTGGATCAAAAAGCGTTTCGTGCCTTCCGCTGGCGTCAAGAGGTCTATGGGATCGCATCCGATGCCCTGCTGCCCGATATTGATCCCTACGCAGAGTTTCTGGCATTTAAGGTAGCAAAGTTAGAACACTGCTACTGGCGTAGCTGTGAAGCGGTTTTGGCGCGAGCAACCGCTTTGATTGAGGAAAACCTTGCGCAGGGACAACTGACGCCATTACCGCCCTTCAAAGCCCTATCGCTACCGCTTTCCCCTGAGTTGACGAGGGCAATGGCCCAAAGCCGGGGAACCTTCCTCAACAATGGTATGGCGGCTCCCCGTCAAGCATTAGCATTCAGTTATCCCAACGCCATAACGGATCGGCTCAAAATTGGCTATGTCTCAGCGGATTTCCGCGAACATCCGACCGCGCATTTGATGCGAGGTCTCTTTTCCCGCCATGACCGGCAACAGTTCGAAATTTTCGTCTACGCACTTTGCAAGGATGACGGCAGTGACTATTACCAGCGCATTAAAACGGATGCCGATCAGTTTGTGGATTTGACTGCACTGAGCAACGCTGAAGCCGCCACACGGATTCATGCCGACGGCATTCATATTTTGGTAGATTTGATGGGCTATACAGGCTATGCCCGTAGCGAAATTTTCGCGTTGCAGCCGGCGCCGATCCAAGTGAGTTATCTTGGCTATCCGGGGACTTTGGGTGCTCCTTTTATCCCCTATATCCTGGCCGATAACGTCGTACTTCCTGAGCCACTCCGACCGTATTTCACCGAGAAACCGGTCTATCTACCCGAATGCTATCAGGTCAATGACGATTCGCAGGAAATTGCAGCGACCGGAATACAGCGACGCGATGTCGGTTTGCCAGAAACGGGCTTTGTTTTTTGCTGTTTCAATAAACCCGCCAAGATCGATCCGGTCCTCTTCGCGGTTTGGATGCAGATTTTGGCGCAGGTACCCAGCAGCGTGTTATGGCTACTGGCAGCGAATGATGAGATCACCACGCATCTACGGAACGAAGCGGAAGCTCAGGGGATCACCGGTGAGCGCCTTATCTTTGCCCAAAGATTACCCAAATCCCAACATTTGGAACGCCACCGGCTAGCTGATCTATTTTTGGATACTCGCCTCTATAATGCCCACACCACAGCCAGCGACGCCTTATGGGCTGGTTTGCCGGTTCTGACGTGCCTCGGTAACACCTTTCCAAGCCGGGTCGCGGCCAGTCTGCTCCAAGCGGTCGGCTTACCGGAATTGATTACCCATTCCCTGGAAGAATACCAAGCGCAGGCTATTCATCTCGCTACGACACCGGCCGAACTGCGTAGCCTACGGACAAAACTGGCCTATAACCGCACCCGAATGCCCCTTTTCGATACCTCCCGCTTTACCCGCCATTTGGAGGAAGCCTACCGCCTGATGTGGGATCGCCATGCGCGAGGCTTGCCGCCGACGCTGTTACGGGTTACCCCCCTACCCTCCGACGCCTGAACCGATGCGGGTCACTGATCTGAGCGAAGTTCCCGGCACAACCTGGACCCTTTGCCAAGTGCTGCGCCAATCCTGGTTGCAGCGCCAACTGTTTCTGAAGCTGCTGCGGCGCGATTTTGCCGAGCGTTACCGTGGCTCGTACTTAGGGGCAGTTTGGGCGGTGCTGTTGCCGCTGCTTTCGCTCACGGTATTTACCTTCTTCTTTGGCGTTATTTTCAAGATCCGTTGGCCTGCTGCACCTAGCGGCGACTCGCTGCATAATTTGGCGCTCATCCTGTTCATCGGCATGGCGCTGTACAACTTTCTCGCCGAATGCCTCTGCCGTGCACCGGGCTTGATTCTGGCTCATCAAAGCTACGTCAAGAATGTCGTCTTTCCTCTGGACATGCTGCCCGCCGTCATGGTGACCTCTGCTTTACTGATGTTAGGGGTCACGCTAGCAGTTATTCTATTGCTACAAGCGCTAGTCGGCGAACTGACGACAACGGTGCTGTTGTTACCGGTTATCGTCCTACCGCTCGTGCTGTCGGCACTTGGGCTGAGCTGGTTTTTGAGCGCGCTCGGCGTCTTTATCCGCGATACCCAGCAATTGGTTGTACCCCTCGTGCAGTTGCTGATGTTTTTAAGCCCGGTCTTTTACCCGGCCAGCGCCCTGCCATCAGAGGTGCGTCCCTGGCTGGAATACAACCCACTCGCGCTCGTCATTGAACAAGCGCGCGGCATTATCCTGTTCGCCCAGCCACCGGCCTGGATACCCTATCTATTCGCCTTAGCCGCTTCTTTACTGTTAGCTCTCTTGGGAGCCTATTGGTTTGCTCGCACCCGTAAAGGTTTCGCTGATGTCCTCTGAGCCGGTCGCCACACTGTCCCAGCCGGACGAGACGGTCATTGAGGTCAGGAACGTCGGAAAGTGCTATCAAATCTACGAGCGGCCACAGGATCGCCTGAAACAGATGCTGTGGCGCGGGCGGCGGCGTTACTATCGCGAATTTTGGGCGTTACAGGATCTGTCTTTTTCAGTCCAGCGAGGTGAGACAGTGGGTTTGATCGGCCGCAACGGCTCTGGCAAATCCACCCTGCTTAAAATGTTGTGTGCGACATTGGCGCCGACGACCGGAACTTTGGCGGTACGCGGCCGGGTTGCGGCGTTGCTGGAGCTTGGCACCGGCTTCAACCCCGAATTTACCGGACGAGAAAACGTCTATCTCAACGCCGCCATTCTCGGCCTGGACGATGCGGAGATTGAGCGCTATTTACCGGACATTTTGGCGTTCGCCGATATTGGCGAATTTATCGATCAGCCGGTAAAAACGTATTCCAGCGGGATGGCGGTACGTCTGGCGTTCGCAGTCGCCGCCCATGTCTGTGCCGATATATTGATCATCGACGAAGCGCTATCGGTCGGAGATGTATTTTTCGTCCAGAAATGTATGCGTTTTCTGCGTAAATTCCAAACGCAGGGTACGCTGTTTTTCGTCAGCCACGACACCGGCACGGTGGTCAACCTGTGCGATAGAGTCTTGTGGCTGGAGCGTGGACAACTCAAAGACATGGGGCCAGCCAAGGAAGTTTGCGCGCATTACCTGGCAACCCTGCGGGAAGCACCAGGGCAAGTTGTCTCAGAAACGCCCCAAGATAAATCCGCCTCTAACACTCCGCGCGCTCCGGCCGAGACGACCGACCAGCGCTTACAGTTCCTTAATCAAACTCGCTTTCGCAATGATTTGGAACTGTTCACATTCCAACGAGATGTTGCCGGTTACGGTACTGGAGCGATCCAAATAGTTGATGTTTATTTTCAGGATCAACAGGGAGCCATTTTGCAGTGGATCGTTGGCGGGGAATTGGTCACTCTCATTATTAAAACCACCGTCCTGGCTGATCTTGAGAGTCCTATTATCGGATTTTTCGTCAAGGATCGATTGGGTCAAAACCTGTTTGGGGAAAATACTTATCTAACTTATTCCACCACCCCCTATTCAGCAGTTGCCGGTCAAGATTTGCTGGCTCTATTTACCTTTCGGATGCCGGTCTTACCGGTCGGCGATTACTCGGTGGATGTCGCAGCCGCCTCCGGAACCCAACAAGACCATGTGATTCATTGCTGGCGCGATGATGCGCTGATTTTCAAATCCCATGCCAGCAGCGTCCATCAGGGATTAATAGGCATTCCGATGCTGCACATTGAGCTAAGCGCGACTTCTTCCGAAGCGCCCGGCTTGAATTAACCCTTCATGCCACCGAGCATAATTCCGGCGATGTAGTACTTTTGTAAAACGACAAACAGCACCATGACTGGTAACACAGTCAGAACCGAGCTGGCCATCATCAACTCGGTATCCTGCACATGTTCTCCCAATAGATTTGCCAATGCGACAGGTAGCGTATGGTGTGCGCTATCGGTTAAGACGATCAGTGGCCACATAAAATCGTTCCAGGCACCGAGGAAGGTAAAAATGGCCAAGGTTACGAGAATGGGTCGGCACAATGGCAATATCAGGGACCAATAAATCCGGAACTCACCGGCCCCATCCATGCGCGCGGCTTCAAGTAAACTGTCAGGGATGGCGAGCAAGTATTGGCGGATCAGGAAAATACCAAAGATGCTGGCCATGCCAGGGATAATCACTCCCCAGTAGGTATTAATCAAACCCAACTGTTTCAACAAGAGAAACAAAGGCAACATCGCCACCTGGGCCGGAATCACCATAGCCGCCAGCAATGCCCGAAATATCCCCTCCCGGTAGCGAAAGCGAAATTTCGCGAAAGCGTAGCCTGCCATCGAATTGACCAAGAGCGCGATCAGGGTCACGGTGCCGGCAAGCAGGGTGCTGTTAAACAGATAACGGGCAAGATCAAGGCGGGTGAACAATGCCCTGTAATGTTCGAAGGTGATGGTGCTGGGCCACAGCGAGGGGGGGTAACTGTTGGCTTCGCCCGCAGGCATGAAAGAAGCCGCCACCATCCACAACAACGGCAACAAGGCCATGGCCGCGCCGAATAGCAACGCGCCATACAGCAACAGCATTGCGCACAGCCGGCTGATTTGGTGGGCAAACGCGGATCGGTTCGACGGCGAGCCTACGCTAACGATAGAGGACATGGTGCCCGCTCCAAATAGCCTAGCTGCGTACACAAAAAAGCCCAGGGATAAATTCCTGGGCTGATTGATTGGCGCGCCCGGAGAGATTCGAACTCCCGACCCCCTAGTTCGTAGCCAGGTACTCTATCCAACTGAGCTACGGGCGCATTGTTGTGGGAGGCGGATTATGCAAACTGGGCCAGGTATTGTCAATTCCGCACATCTTCGCGATAAGTGGCGGAGAGAGAGGGATTCGAACCCTCGATGGAGTTTTATGCCCCCATACTCCCTTAGCAGGGGAGCGCCTTCAGCCGCTCGGCCATCTCTCCGGTGAACGCTAGACGGTAACAGTACCGTTAAGCCATTTAACTTATCAAGGATAACGCCTCAAGTCGCTGAGGTAAAGCCTCAGTCGTCAAGTTTCGGGTTGGGGGTTGTTACCTGCGGCCGCATGGTCTTGCTCGCGTTTGATCCGTTCGTAGATTTCCTCGCGATGCACCGCAATATCTTTAGGCGCATTGACTCCAATGCGGACCTGATTGCCCTTTACGCCGAGCACGGTGACGGTTACCTCATCACCGATCATCAACGTTTCTCCAACTCTGCGCGTCAGAATCAACATAGCAAGCTACTCCGTGTTCTCCATCAAAAGCATCAGGTCATATCGCGGTTGTTCATTTCCCGCGCTTGTTATTGAGTTAATCGAAAATCGCGTCGGCTGCTTTAACCGATGCAAATCCGAAGCGCTCAGGAAACTTGGTCCAGTTCAAAAACCTCGTGCAAAGCACGAACACCAAGCTCTAAGTATTTCTCATCGACGACAACCGAAATCTTAATCTCAGACGTCGTGATCATACGAATATTGATCCCTTCCTTAGCTAGAGCTTGAAACATGCGGCTGGCAACGCCAGCGTGCGAGCGCATACCGATACCGACAAGAGAAAGCTTAGCAATCTTATTGTCGCCGGATACCTCGCGCGCACCCAAGCGTACAGTTTGTTCGCGCAGAATCTCTAGGGTGCGCTCGTAATCATTGCGATGCACGGTAAAGGTAAAATCAGCGGTGCTATCACGGCCGACATTCTGCACGATCATATCGACTTCAATATTAGCATCCGATACCGGCCCCAAGATGCTAAACGCGATCCCTGGCCGGTCGGGCACACCGAGGACAGTGACCTTGGCTTCGTCACGGTTGAACGCGATGCCGGAAATCAGCACTTTCTCCATAGATTCGGCCTCTAGCACTTCCTCGAAGGTAATCAGCGTGCCCGGACCTTCCTGAAAGGTCGATAGCACACGTAATGGGACATTATGTTTGCCCGCAAATTCCACAGAGCGGATTTGCAAGACTTTGGAACCCAGGCTGGCCATCTCCAGCATCTCCTCAAAGGTGATGCGGTCGAGACGACGTGCGGTAGGCACGATCCGGGGATCAGTGGTATATACCCCATCGACATCCGTGTAGATCTGGCATTCATCCGCCTTGAGCGCGGCGGCCAACGCGACACCGGTGGTATCCGAGCCGCCCCGTCCCAGCGTGGTGATATTACCGCTCTCATCCACACCCTGAAATCCGGCGACGACCACAACCCGCCCAGCATCCAGATCGGCACGTATGGCATCGGCTTGGATGTCTTGGATGCGAGCCTTATTGAAGGCACTATCGGTCAGAATCCGGGCTTGGCCACCGGTGTAGGAACGTGCTGGACAACCGCGTTTTTCCAAAGCGATACACAATAGCCCGATGGTGACTTGCTCACCAGTGGCCAGCAGTACATCCAACTCGCGGGGATCTGGACGTGGACTAATCGCTTTAGCCAAGTTGAGTAGACGATCCGTCTCACCACTCATGGCTGAGACAACTACGACAATCTTATGGCCGCGCTCGCGCCAGCCAATAAGCTTTTCTGAAACTTTTTCGATACGCTCAACAGTCCCGACTGAGGTACCACCATATTTTTGTACAATCAGTGACATGACGCCCTTACCGACTCCAATCTAAATCGAATCTACCCCATCATAGCCTTCGGGGTCAGCGGACGTGCAAGTATAACGAAAGATCGGCGATCTCCCAAAAATATCCGTGTCGCATTGCGGCAACGCCGGCTTCTGGACAACTCAATCGGTAGTGCTCGACGGTTTGCCGAAAAAGAGAAAACCCGCCATTACAATTGGCTACGAATCCACTGCGGGACGGCGCGGAGGGCCTCATCCAGCTTGCCGGGGTCAGTACCGCCGGCTTGAGCCAAATCCGGACGCCCTCCCCCTTTGCCACCAACCTGTTGAGCCACGAAATTGACCAACTCGCCGGCCTTGATCCGCTGGGTTTCCGCAGGCGTCACCCCGGCGACCAAGCGTACCTTACCCTCTTCGACGGTAGCCAATACCACCGCTGCCGCCTTGAGTTGATCCTTGCAACGATCTACCGCTTCCCGCAAGGTCTTGGCATCAACACCCTCCAGGTGAGCGGCCAACACCTTGACGCCGTTGACCTCAACTGCCTGACTCAGCAAGTCGGAACCTTGGCCGCTGGCTAAGCGACTTTTCAACTGCTCGACTTCCTTTTCCAACTGGCGGGTTCTATCGACCAGATGCTGAACCTTGTCGGGAAAATTATCGCGATCCCCCTTCACCAAGTGAGCGACTTGGCGAGCACGATGTTGTAAGGCACCGATATGATCCAAGGCACGCTCACCGGTCACCGCTTCAATCCGTCGCACGCCGGCGGCGATGCCGCTTTCCGACACGATTTTGAGTAAGCCGATATCGCCCGCGCGGCGAACGTGAGTCCCACCGCATAACTCGGTCGAAAATTCACCCATTCGCAGCACCCGAACTTTATCACCATACTTCTCACCGAACAGAGCCATCGCGCCAGCAGCAATCGCCTCATCGGGTGCCATAATGGTGGTTTCAACAGCGGCATTATCCCGGATCTGCGCATTGACCAGCCGTTCAATGGTCTCCAGTTGCTCAGGGCTAATCGGCTCGAAATGAGAGAAATCGAAGCGCAACCGCTGCGAATCAACCAGCGAGCCTTTCTGCGTGACGTGCGTTCCCAGAATCCGGCGTAAGGCGGCGTGCAACAGATGGGTAGCGGAGTGATGCAAGGCAGTGGCTTGGCGTTTGGCACCATCGACTTGCGCCAATACAGTATCACCACGCCGCAATCGGCCCTGCCGCAAAACACCGATATGGGTGAAAACACCTTCACCCTGTTTCTGGGTATCGTGGACCTCGAACTCCGCATCGCTCGCGCGCAACCAGCCGGTATCACCGACCTGACCACCGGATTCTGCATAAAACGGCGTCTGATTTAAAACCACCAGGCCCTCATCACCGGCATTAAGCGCCTCAACCGGTTGTTGCGCATGGAACAGAGCGACGACGGTGGCGTTTTCCTCCAGCCGGTCATAGCCGTGAAACATGGTGCCAACCGTACCCGTTACCTGGACTTTGGCGTCATCTAAGATACCGAAGCGACTCGCCGCCCGCGCCCGTTCCCGCTGTGCTTCCATCTCGCGCTCGAACCCTGCGCTATCTACCTGCAAGCCACGCTCACGGGCAATATCGGCGGTTAGATCGACTGGGAAACCATAAGTATCGTACAGCTTGAATATCGTCTCACCCGGAATAACCGCGCTAGACAACCCGGCAATGCCCTCCTCCAATAAGCGCATCCCGTGATTCAGGGTTTCAGCAAAACGTTCTTCTTCCTGATGGATGACGCGGGTAACCTGAGCCTGCGCACTGAGCAGTTCAGGATAGGCGGCACCCATTTCCGCCGCCAGCGGCGCGACCAGCTTGTAGAAAAAACTGCCTTCAACACCAAGTTTATAACCGTGGCGGATCGCACGGCGCATGATCCGGCGCAGCACGTAGCCGCGCCCTTCGTTAGACGGCAGTACGCCGTCGGTGATAAGAAAAGCCGTGGCCCGGATATGATCGGCAATGACCCGCAGCGAACTGGACTGCAAATCAGCCGCGCCAGTCACATCGGCAGCGGCTTTGATCAGGTTTTGGAAAAGATCGATCTCGTAATTGCTATGGACGCCCTGCATGACCGCCGCCAACCGCTCCAGCCCCATGCCGGTATCGACTGAGGGTTTCGGCAGTGGCGTCAGCACACCATCAGCGCTGCGGTCAAACTGCATGAACACCAGATTCCAGATTTCGATGTAACGATCTCCGTCGGCATCCGGCGTACCGGGCGGACCCCCGGCGATGTCTGGACCATGGTCATAGAAGATCTCGGAACAGGGGCCGCAGGGGCCGGTGTCGCCCATCGCCCAGAAATTATCGCTTTCGTAGCGTTTGCCACCGGGCTTGTCGCCGATGCGGGCGATCCGTTCGGCGGGTACTTTCACCTCATCAGCCCAGACCTGATAAGCCTCATCGTCAGTCTCATAGACCGTCACCCACAGCTTATCTGCCGGTAGTTTCAGAACACCGGTTAGAAACTCCCAGGCAAAATGGATGGCATCGCGCTTGAAATAGTCGCCGAAGCTGAAATTACCCAGCATCTCGAAAAAGGTGTGATGGCGGGCGGTATAACCGACATTTTCCAGATCATTGTGCTTACCGCCGGCCCGCACACAGCGCTGCGCGGTGGCCGCACGGTGATAGGGACGGCGATCACGGCCAGTAAACACATCCTTGAATTGCACCATGCCCGCGTTGGTGAACAGCAGCGTACTGTCGTTGATCGGCACCAACGGGCTGCTGGCGACCACTTCATGGCCACGATCACGGAAGTAATCCAAAAAGAGCTTACGAAGTTCGGCGCTGCTGGTCATGGTCAGGTTTCTTGATGGCGATAAGAAAAATTTAGTCCGTTGCAAACAACTGCTTGATTTGATCCAGGGTAAACCCATGCTGGCGCAATACGCGAGTTTGCTGCATTCGTCCAGCGACATCGGCGGGGTAGTGAGATTTGAAGCGTTTGTGATGCAAGTCGCGCAGCTTAGCGGGCCAACTGTCCTCCAACATCGCCAGCGTTGCGGTCACTATCTCTTCAGGTACTCCGCGCTCACGCAGTTCACGCGCGATCCGCAGCGGCCCATACCCCTTATCCGCGCGCGAACAGGCGTATAACTCCGCATAGCGACCTTCATCCAGCAAGCGTTCCGCCGCTAACTGCTCCAGCACAAGGCCAATCGGCTCGGCCGGGAAACCACGCTGGAGCAGTTTTTGGCGCAATTCCAGGCGAGAATGCTCACGTCGCGCCAACAACTCCAGCGCTTTGGCGCGGATAACGGCCGGCTCCGCCGAGGTTTGCTCAGGCGTCCGTGTCCAGTTCATCACTACCGGAAAGGCTGGCTTCATCCTCGATAGGACCATTGGCATCAACGGCGGGGACTGCCTCGGGGCGGGACAGGAAATGGGTACGGATTTTCTCCTCCAGCTCGCGTGCCAATTCGGGATTTTCCTTGAGATATGAGCGGGCATTCTCCTTGCCTTGACCGATGCGTACTCCATTACAGCTATACCAAGCGCCGGACTTGTCAATCAAGGCAAGCTTAACCCCCAGATCGATGATCTCGCCCAGCCGTGAAGTGCCCTCGCCATAGAGAATCTCGAACTCGGCTTGCTTAAACGGTGGGGCAACCTTGTTTTTGACCACTTTGACCCGCGTTTCGCTGCCGATCACATCATCGCCTTTTTTGATCGAGCCGATTCGCCGGATATCCAGCCGCACAGAGGCGTAAAACTTGAGCGCGTTACCGCCGGTGGTCGTTTCCGGCGAGCCGAACATGACGCCGATCTTCATTCGGATCTGATTGATGAAGATGACGAGGGTATTGGAGCGTTTGATGTTGGCCGTGAGCTTGCGTAGCGCCTGACTCATCAGCCGGGCGTGCAACCCGACGTGTGAATCGCCCATATCCCCTTCGATTTCGGCTTTAGGGGTCAGCGCCGCCACCGAGTCAACCACCACGGTATCGACCGCGCTAGATCGCACCAACATATCGGCGATCTCCAGCGCTTGCTCTCCGGTATCGGGTTGAGAGACCAAAAGGTCATCGACATTGACCCCTAGCTTAGCGGCATAAATGGGATCGAGCGCATGTTCGGCATCGATAAACGCCGCGCAGCCTCCTTGGCGCTGCGTCTCGGCGATGACCTGTAAGGCGAGCGTGGTTTTCCCTGAAGATTCAGGGCCATAGATTTCGGTCACCCGCCCACGCGGCAACCCACCGATTCCCAGCGCGATGTCCAGCCCCAAGGAACCGGTGGAGACTGTGGTGATATCCCGCGCTACGCTGGTATCCCCTAGCCGCATCACCGCTCCTTTGCCGAATTGCCGTTCGATCTGCACCAGTGCCCCGGCCAGGGCTTTTTTCTTGTTGTCATCCATCCTGCTTGTTCCCCTCCGGGTGAGATAAGCGGTTAACCGGGCAGAACCGGTTGTTTTGGCGATTATTCCATAGAAGAGGTGGCTAACCTAGCCCTCTCTTTCCACGCTCTCATCAGGTTGTTATCGATGAGTCATTGGATAATATGCAGTTGGTAAGATTGCCAAAGAGCGATCCATCGCTAAACGTGCTTGTAGCGTTGCTGCCGTTAGCGCTTACGCGACCGGCGACAGCCAATGTGAGATTGTTTGCTTAAGATCTTCCAGGAAAAAAGGTTTTTTTAGATAGTCATCCATTCCAGCGGCCAAACAGCGTTCGCGATCACCCGGTAGTGCGCTGGCCGTCAAGGCGATAATCGGCATCCGCTCCCGACCTTCAACCAATTCCAAGGCGCGAATCCGGCGAGTTGCTTCATAACCATCCACATCCGGCATCTGACAGTCCATCAAAACCAGATCATATCTATGTGCATGCGCCATCTGCACAGCTATCACTCCATTTTGCGCAGTTTCGACCGTAAGGCCGCAATAGTTGAGAAAATTTTCTGCCACCAAAACATTCACTGGATTGTCATCTACCAGTAGCGCAACACCGCTCCAACAAGCTTCGACCACCGGTTTAGACCGAACAGACGTTACCGTCTGTTCTTCTTTTGCTAGGAAAAACCGGCCACTAAAACTAAAACAAGAGCCAACCCCCAGTTCACTCTGTAACTCCAGCTTGCCTCCCAACAGCCTCACTAACTGCTGGCTGATCGCCAATCCCAGTCCAGAACCACCATAACGGCGGGTGTGGGAATCATCGGCCTGAGAGAAGGACTCGAAAATAATCGACTGTTTTTCCTTCGGAATGCCGATTCCGGTATCGTGCACTTGAAACTGTATAATTAAAGACCCATCTGCATCAGTTTCAAGATATCTCACCACCACCTTGATCTGGCCATGCTCGGTAAATTTCAGCGCATTGCCCACTAAATTGACTAAAACCTGCCGCAAGCGGCCCACGTCGCTATGCAGGCGATCTGGTGCATTCGGATCAATCGATACCAGCAGATCCAAATGCTTTTCCTTAGCGCGACCACCGAGTAAATCAACGATATCGTTAATGGTTTTGCGTAAGGAGAAATCTTCAGGCGACAGTTGCAGGCGGCCAGCCTCAATCCGAGAAAAATCCAGGATTTGATTGACCAGGGCCAGCAAATGCTCACCGGAATGCTTCAGCGTCGCTAAAAAATGTTGGTGCTGCTGGTCGAACGGTAGATTCATCAACAACTGCGTCATGCCCAATACCCCATTGAGAGGCACCCGATTACCCACATCTTTTTATATTTTACAATCAATCGGTTATGATGATCTGATATGACTGTCAGCCGCTAAGAATCCACGCTCGTGCTGGCGTTCCTAAAGGGTTTACTGGTTTTCAATGTCTTGATCTGCTCTGGGGCACATGGAATCGCTTCAACATCAATCCGATGATGGCCGGTAATATGTTGATTTATAAAATATAAACTCAAAGCAATACTAAATTCCGCGTAACATATTGAGTATAAAGACAAAAAAGATGTGGGTAATCGGGTGCATTGAGAGGGGTGCGAATTTCATGGCTCATATTGGCCAGAAATTGGCTCTTGGCGGAATTGGCGGCCTCAGCGGCTTCCTTAGCCTGTTTAGCCTTCTCAAGCGCATCCACCAATTGAAATCGCAGGCGCAAGACTTCGACGGCGTTTCGCTCCAAACGCCGGACGCTGACTAAAGCCAGTGGGATGAACATCACCAGAAAGCCACCAATTCCTATGATCTGCTCGCTACGACCTCCAAACAGAATCAGATAGATCGCGGCAGGCACCAACATCGGTATCACCATAGCGGTATACGATTTTGCCGATCCCGACATCGAAAAAACGCTAACCGCCGCAATTCCAGTAATTGCCATGAGAGCAACGGTTTGGTTGGGGTTACCTGGTGGGGGATAAAAAACACTCCCTAAAAGCCCCCACAGCAACCCTGCGAGTGCGGTTCGCAGGACAAAACGACGCTCCCATTGTTTGGCGTGGGTCAGGGCATCATCGGCCCTACGATAAGCGCGGATTAATTGGTAACGCCAGATCACTACGCTATTGGTGGCTATCCACCACAACAAAAGGGCTTGCCAATTGCCACCCTCAATTAACACGCCGACCATGATGGTCGAAAAAACGGTAGCCGCCACCAAATTGAACGGGGTAAGCCGATAAAGCGCAGCGATCCGCTCGGCAAAAACACGCGCCTCAAGCTCCGACTCTGCGGTTTCACTGGCCGATAAATTGATCTGGTCCGTTGCGGTGGCGTTCATGTAGCTCATTGTAAGCCAAAATAAAAACGGCGCTAAACACGCCGTTTTTATTTATAAAACAAAGCCCTCCCGATTAATCCATCGCTTCATACAACGGCAGGGTCAGAAACTCTGGATAATTCGGATCCAGCGACATTTTCTCAAAGATACCCGCCGCCTGATCGTAGGTCGCGGTGTCCTCACCCTGAGCGCTGACGGTCTTTTTCACCTTCGCCAGTTCTTCGGGGATCAGGCTGCGCACCAGATCAGCGGTGACTTTGCGACCATCGTCCAGTATGCCCTTCGGGCTGACCACCCACTGCCAGACCTGTGAGCGGGAAATTTCCGCCGTGGCGGCGTCTTCCATCAAATTGTGAATCGGCACGCACCCATTGCCCGCCAGCCACGAACCCAGATAGTGGATGCCGACGTTGATGTTATTGCGCAAGCCCACTTCAGTAATCGGCGTTTCCGGCTGAAAGTTGAGGAAATCCTTACCCGCAAACACCTCGGTACGCTGCTTCTGCCACTGATTCGGCTTGTCACCCAAGACCTTAACAAATTCCTCGTGAGCAATCGGCACCAGACCGGGATGGGCCACCCAGCCGCCGTCGAAACCGTCATTGGCGTCGCGGGTCTTGTCATGGCGGATACCGGCCAGCGCCTTTTCATTGGCAACCGGATCATCCTTAATCGGAATCAGTGCCGACATGCCGCCCATCGCGGGGGCGCCGCGCTTGTGGCAGACCTTGACCAGTTGCAGCGCGTAAGAGCGCATAAACGGCACTTCCATAGTAATCGCGCCGCGATTGGCCAGACAGAAATCCTTGTTCTTCTTGAATTTCTTGATGCAGCTAAAGATGTAATCCCAGCGTCCGGCATTCAGCCCGGCGCTGTGTTCGCGCAGTTCGTAGAGGATTTCTTCCATCTCGAAGGTGGCGAGAATGGTTTCGATCAGCACGGTGGCCTTGATGGTGCCGCGTGGAATGCCGAGTTCATCCTGCGCCATGCAGAAAATCTCGTTCCACAACCGCGCTTCCAGATGGCTCTCCATCTTCGGCAGATAATAGAACGGCCCGGCGCCACGGGCGATTTGCTCCTGGGCGTTGTGGAAGAACACTAGGCCAAAATCGAAGATACCGCCGGAAACGCGCTGGCCATCCACCAAGACGTGCTTTTCGTCCAGATGCCAGCCACGCGGACGAATCTGCAAGGTGGCGATATTGTCGTTGAGCTTGTATTCCTTGCCGACTTCATTGACAAAGCTGAGCTTGCGACGGATGGCGTCTTTCAGATTCACCTGGCCCTGAATCTGGTTGAACCAGTTGGGACTGTTGGAATCCTCGAAATCGGTCATGTAGGAATCAGCGCCGGAGTTATAGGCGTTGATGATCATTTTCGCTTCGACCGGGCCGGTGATTTCGGTGCGACGACGCTCCAAAGCTTTCGGCAGCGGCGCGATTTTCCAGTCACCGTCGCGGACGGCTTTGGTTTCCGGCAGAAAATCCGGCATTTCACCGGCATCGATACGCGCTTGACGTTCAACGCGCTTCTTCAGCAATTCCTGACGGCGCGGCTCAAACGCCCGGTGCAACTTCGCCACCAGGCTCAGTGCGTCATGGGTCAGAATTTCATCAAAACGGGGATGCAGCGGGGCGTTGACTTGCACGCCAGCAGGTAACTTGAGGCTCACGGCGGCTCCTTTAGAGAGAGGTTCGTTCAAAAGCGGCAGAAATTATTTTAGCGGTTTCCAATGGCAAAAACCCGGAGGGATTCTCCGGGTTCGCGTAGACCTCAACGCCGCCTGCCGATACGACAGTGCAGGCGGCGAAATTGCAGGCTTAGTGGAATTGCTCTTCCTCGGTCGAACCGGTCAGCGCCGTGACGGACGACACACCGCCCTGAATCACGGTGGTCACCTCGTCGAAATAACCCGTGCCGACTTCCTGCTGGTGACTGACGAAGGTATAGCCACGGTCGCGGGCAGCGAATTCTGGCTCCTGCACCTTCTCAACGTAGGCCGACATGCCGCGCTTCACATAATCCTGCGCCAGATCAAACATGTGGTACCACATGTTGTGAATACCGGCTAGGGTGATGAACTGGTACTTGTAGCCCATCGCGCCCAGCTCGCGCTGGAACTTGGCGATGGTGGCATCGTCCAGATTCTTCTTCCAGTTAAACGACGGCGAGCAGTTGTAGGCCAGCAGCTTGCCGGGGAACTTGTCACGAATCGCGTCGGCAAATTTCTTGGCAAAGTTCAGATCGGGGGTACCGGTCTCGCACCACACCATATCGGCATACGGCGCATAGGCCAGACCGCGTGAAATGGCCTGATCCACGCCCTTGCGGGTCTTGTAGAAGCCTTCCACAGTACGCTCGCCGGTGCAGAACGGCTTGTCGTTCTCGTCGCAATCGCTGGTCAACAGGTCGGCCGCTTCGGCATCGGTACGGGCCAGCAGAATGGTCGGCACGCCGTACACGTCAGCCGCCAGGCGGGCGGCGATCAATTTCTGCACCGCTTCCTGGCTGGGCACCAGCACCTTACCGCCCATGTGGCCGCACTTCTTGACCGAGGCCAGTTGATCCTCAAAATGGACGCCCGCCGCCCCGGCGCGAATCATCCGCTTCATCAGCTCATGGGCGTTGAGCACGCCACCGAAACCGGCTTCGGCATCGCCAACGATGGGCAGGAAGTAGTCGATGAAATCCTTATGGCCGGGGCCAATACCGCGAGAGCACTGAATTTCGTCGGCGCGCTTAAAGGTATTATTGATGCGCTCGACCACCACCGGCACGGAGTCCACCGGATACAGCGATTGGTCGGGATACATCGACATGTAGCTATTGTTGTCGGCGGCGACCTGCCAGCCGGACAGGTAAATGGCCTTGACGCCGGCCTTGGCTTGCTGCATCGCCTGACCGCCGGTCAGCGCACCCAAGCAGTTCACATAAGGAGTATTGTTAACCAGGTCCCACAGCTTCTCAGCGCCCCGTTGCGCCAGACTGTATTCAACCGGCAGATTGCCGCGCAGCCGCACCACGTCTTCAGCGGTATAGCCGCGCTTGATGCCTTTCCAGCGGGGATTCTCGGCCCAATCTTTTTTCAGTTGTTCAACGCTTAGAAATGACATTTTTTATCCTCTTGGGGGTTTACGTGATAGGTGCTCAAGACCTGTTTATCATTTCGCAAGGCCCCCAATCATTTTCATCGTAAAATTAAGGGCACATCGAGAAATTGTGGTCATTTTAATGCCGCTATGCAACATTTTACAACATTGTTCGGCCAAGACGGCCAGGCATTGAAACGCCGCGCCTTTTCCATTCAGCAGGAATTCCCGCAATGACCCAAAATCCTACCGAAATTCCCGATTTGATCGCCGATATCGGCGGAACCAATGCCCGTTTTGCACTGGCAACCGCCGACGGGCGTATCCAGGCTGAGCGGATTCTGAGCGGTGCGGATTACCCTGATCTGATCCAGGCCGCCACCGCTTATCTGCGTGATAGTCCTCACCCCCGGCCACGCCGCGCCGCCGTCGCGGTCGCCACACCGGTCACCGGAGATTGGGTTCAATTCACCAACAGTTCCTGGTCTTTCTCGCAGGAGGCCGCTCGCCAAGCGTTGGCATTGGAAGATTTAGTCATTATCAATGATTTCACCGCCTTGGCGTTGGCACTCCCGTTGCTGGATTCACACGAACGCCGAGCGGTCGGTGGTGGGGATGCAGTCGATAAAGCCCCTATTGCTTTACTGGGCGCAGGAACCGGCTTAGGAGTTTCGGGACTGGTCTGGTCGAAAAGCCACTGGATTCCACTAGAAGCCGAAGGCGGTCATGCCACCTTCTCGGCCACCGATGAGCGGGAATGGGCTGTCTATCAAGTCTTGCAGCAGCGCTTTGGCCATGTCTCCCCCGAACGCCTTTTGTCTGGACCAGGACTGGTCAACGTCTACACCGCGTTGGCCGAAATCCAAGGCTGGCAGGCCGAAAAGCTGACGCCGGCTGACATCACCAATCGGGCCATGGCGGGAAGCTGCCTTCACTGCGTCGAGGTGCTGGAACTATTCTGCGGCGCATTAGGTACGGCGGCGGGTAATTTGGCCATGACACTGGGTGCTTTAGGAGGGGTTTATATCGGCGGTGGTATCGTACCCAAGCTGGGCGATTTCTTTGATCGCTCACCGTTCCGAAGCCGGTTTGAGGCCAAAGGCCGATTCAGCGATTATCTCACAAAGATTCCGACCTGGGTCATTACGGCTACCAATCCGGCATTCAGGGGAGTGGTTGCGGCCTTAGCGTATTGACTGAGCGATTGCTTTGGTGTTGAGTCAGAACGGTTAAATTTTTAGCAAAATCAGTAGAGAAACCAGTTTATCTAGACTGCCAAAAAATCCTTAATCTTGAACGAATGGGAGAATCCTCGTGCGCTATGCTCTAATTCTCGCGCTGGGAGCGATACTGGTCAGCGGTGTCGCCCTGTCCCGCCAGAAACAACCACCTGCTGACCCAGCCGATGCTATCCCAACCAAAGAAATCCACAGCAGCCGTGCTATCGTACAGAAATTTAGTGAAACGTTGCAGGCGGCACTGCACCAAGCGATGGAAACTGGCGGCCCGGTCAACGGCATCGCGGTCTGCCATGACAAAGCGGGTCAAATCGCCACGGACCTGTCTGCTGAAGCGGATATGATCGTGGGCCGAACCAGTCTTAAACTCCGCAACGCTAACAACGCTCCAGATAACTGGGAGCTGGCCGTACTGAAACAATTCGATGCGCGTCACGCACAGGGCGAACCCGCCGAGAAGCTGGAATATTTTGCAGTCATTGATGACGATCAAGGGCAGAAAACGTTCCGCTATATGAAAGCGATCCCCACCGCTTCGCCCTGCCTGAAATGCCACGGTGAAACGATTGATTCGGACGTGGAAACTAAACTGAAAGAGCTGTATCCAGAGGATAAAGCACGCGGTTACAAAGAAGGTGAACTACGCGGCGCATTTACGCTATCCAAACCCCTGCCCTAGGAGACTGCATGGAATCCTCACAATGGCTACCTCGGCTCACCGTCGCCACCATCATCGAGCGGGACGGCCGTTTCCTGCTGGTGGAGGAATATGCCGACGGTGAGGAACTGGTCTACAACCAACCCGCCGGACACCTGGACGAGCATGAAACGCTGGCGGCCGCAGCCATTCGAGAGACGCTGGAGGAAACCGCTTGGGAGGTGCAAGTGGACGCCATCGTCGGCGTCTATTACTGGACCCATCCCAAGGGCCACACGTTCATCCGCACCTGTTTCGCCGGTACCGCTTTGCAGCATCATCCCGGCCAACCGCTGGATGATGGCATCCAGCGGGCGCTATGGTTAACCTGGGAAGAAATCGTCGCCTTGGGGCCGAAACTGCGCAGTCCGATGGTACTGCGCTGTCTGGAGGATTACCGCTCTGGAATAAGACATCCGCTCAGTTTAATGAATTATCTTTGAGTAACTCAGTTTGTTAAGCGGGTATGGCTTTTGGTATGGACCCGCCGCAAGGGCTGTTTACAGCGCTGTAACTTCAGCCCTTACTTTCTTGCGATCATTCGCCGGCAATGGAATGACCCCCATGTCATAAAAATAGCCCACTAACCCGGTTGCTTCTTCTGAAGTTAATTCAGTCAAATATTCCTTCAGGCCAGGAATAACCCCAATATGGGATCTTTTCAAAAAGACCTGCATGGAAAAGGTAAGCTCATATTCATTGCGAGAAACTTTAACAACATTGGGTTCCATGCCATCTAAAACCAAAGCTGTTAAATTATTTTTCAATACCATCGTTAGGGCAACAACGCCAACCGTGTCTACACTGGCTTTTAGCTCCTGTATCGCATCAGGAACTTTGGTAAACTCAGTATAGCTGCCGTCCTTTCGAAAAGTTTTACAAGCGGCGTCAAAGGCTTTTGGATCGCTCGCCTCCAAAGCCTTCAAAGACTCAACCTGCCGGCAGCCAACCATAATCAAGGAATTCATATAAGTTTGATAAAGGCCGACAGTCGCCTCTGGCGCCAATACTTGAATCTTACTGTCGGGCAAATCCGGATTGATGCTCTTCCAAGTTTTGTGCGGATTTGGAATCAGTTTGGTGCTGTCTTTCGGATCAGGGACATCCTTGGCAACGGCCAGAAAAAAATCTTTTCGGCTGATCGTTTTCAACCGACCACCTGAAGCTTGAGCGGCTACCAGCGCATCACGCCCCAGATGGAGTTGTACCACGCCTTTCACACCATTTTTATCGCACAGTTCCAGTTCCGAGGGCCGAATATCACGGGTGCCTGCATTAAGGCTAGGCGTTTCAGGGCCAGCACCCGAACAAAAGAGCTTAAAACCCGTGGTGGTATCATTATTCAGAAACTGTGGAGGCTTATATTGGGGAGCCTTGCTAACAAGCTTCTCTCCAGCCTTTAGCATTAAGGGAGCGGGCGTAAAGCCGCCGGCAATAGTAATTTGGCCTGCTCCGCCTTGAGCATTCACGAGATTGATACCAATACCTGCGGTTAAAACAATAACGGCAAGAACAACTTTTTTATCACGCATGACGATAGCCTTTGGTGAGATTTCGTGTAATCCTGTAAGAAACTTATTTTTATTCTTCTGCAATAGCCGTTTGATCATAAACTAATTGAGCATTAGCAGTACCCACTGGGATCCCGACCGCTTTAAGGATACAAACTGTGTGGTTTTCCTTAAGCACAGGCTATGCCTCACAAGCTATAAAAGCATAAAACCCATTAGCCTTCAAGCTCAATATGAGCTTATCGAACCTCTAATAACACAAAATATGCCATTAGTTTACTATTAAGCTCCTAAATAGGCTTCTTTAATGCGCGGATCGCCCAATAACTCTGCACCAGTTCCAGACAATGTAATGGAGCCGGTCTCCAACACATAAGCGCGGGATGCAATGCGCAAGGCCATATTGGCGTTTTGCTCCACCAATAAGATTGTGATACCGGCTTGATTGATGTCTTGAATAATCCGAAAGATATCTTGCACCAAGCGCGGTGACAAACCCATCGACGGCTCATCCAGCAGCATCAATCGTCCCCGGCTCATCAGCGCCCGACCCACAGCCAGCATTTGTTGCTCACCGCCGGATAAGGTACCGCTGGCTTGATGTTGCCGTTCTTTGAGACGCGGAAACGTCTGAAACACCCGCTCGTAATCCGTTTCAATTTCGGCCTTATCCGTGCGCTGCCAAGTCGCCAACCGCAGATTTTCCAATACGGTCAGATTGCCGAAGATACCCCGGCCTTCTGGAACTTGCGCAATCCCTAAAGCCACGATGCGATGGGCGGGAATCCGTTTTAAGTCCTGCCCTTCAAAACGGATGGCGCCGTTATAACTCACCAAACCGGACACGGCGCGCAGAATCGAGGTTTTTCCGGCGCCATTGGCGCCGATCAACGTGACGATTTTGCCTTGCTCCACCGCAAAGGAAACCCCTTGCAGCGCCTTGATACCATCGTAGCTTACCACCAGATCACGCACATCGAGCAGCGTTTGATTAGAACCTGTTGTTTCAGCACTCATCCGACCGGCCCCTCCCCCAGATAAGCTTCCAGCACCTTGGGATTATTCTGGATTTGCTCCGGGGTGCCATCGGCGATGGTTTCGCCAAAATCCAGGACTTTCAGCCGCTCGCAAATGCCCATCACCAATTTCATCTGGTGCTCGATCAATAAAATAGTGAGATGAAATTCTTTCCGAATCCATTGGATGAATTCCATCAGCAGATCAATCTCATTGGGATTCATTCCGGCGGCTGGTTCATCCAGCAACAGCAATTCCGGGCCGATAGCCAAGGCGCGTGCGATCTCCAGCCGCCGCTGCAAGCCATACGGCAGGTTCTTGGCGGTTTCTGCAGCCATCGCTTCCAGATGGAAAATCGCCAGCAAGCGCCGGGAGTTGTCGATGATGCGGCGCTCTTCCCGTTGATAGCGGCCAATCTGCAATAACGCTTCTAACGGGCTGTACTCACCTTGCGCATAATGCGCGATCCGCACGTTATCCAAAACCGATAAATCCCGAAATAAACGGATATTTTGAAAGGTTCGCCCGATCCGTAATGCGGTGATCTGATGCGGGGTCTTGCCGACCAGTTCCGTACCCCTGAACTGGATGCTGCCTTCAGAGGCACGATAAACCCCGGTGATGAGATTGAAGATCGTGGTCTTGCCCGCGCCGTTTGGGCCGATGATCCCCATCAATTCACCGGCTTGCAGTTCCAGATTGAATTCGGAGACCGCGCACAGGCCGCCGAAGTAATGCTTGACCTTACTGGCGGTGAGAAGCGTCATGTGGATTCTCGCGCTCGGCGTGATGTTGGTGTTGGTGGGCGTCCAGATCGCGCTTGGGGACAAACCAGCGAAATTCCCGCAAGCCCATAATGCCGCGCGGCCAGAAAATCATGACCAATACCAGCGCCAACGGCATAATCACCATGCGCCAGACGCCCAGATGGCGGATGAAATACTCATTCAGCGGATCGAATAGCATATCGGGCAGCCAGGACAACAGCGCACCGACGGTCGAAGGTCGCAGCAATTCCAGTAAGACGGTATAGACCGTGGCCCCAAGAATGGAACCGCCAAGCGAGGCGATGCCGCCCAGATACACCATGATCAAAACATCCGTGCTTTTAATAATGTCGAATACGCGCGGACTGATGAATTGCAGCAGATGGGCGAATAAACCGCCGGCGATACCGGCGAAAAACGAGGATAACGTGAAGGCGAGAAATTTAACACGGCGGGTATTGACGCTCATCAACTCACTGGCAATTTCGTCCTCGCGGATCGACAGCACGCCTCGGCCGTATTTGGAATAGACAAAATTTCGGATCACCCACAGCGACAGCACAGTCCAGAAAAACACCCACGGCAAAGTGGTCAGTTTACGGATACCGGGAATACCCCGTGGCCCGCCGATGACATCAATGTTCTCAATCAGCGATTTGACGATCATCAGAAAAGCCAGGGTAATCAACGCCAGATAATCGCCGCGTGTCTTGAACGAGGGCACCGCCACAATCAGCCCGAATAGCGCCGCCACCAAACCACCGGCCAACACCGCCAGCGGAAATAGCCCCGGATACTCGGCAACCGGTAACACTTTCATGGTCAGCAGTGCGGAGGTATAGGCCCCAAGCGCCATAAACCCGGCATGGGCCAGCGAAAACTCGCCCATGTAGCCGTTGACCAGATTCAAGCTGGCGGCCAGGATGATGTTGATACCGACATACATCATCACCAACTGCACATATTTGTTAAACAAGCCGTATTCGGGAATCGCAAAGGCCAGACCAAAGCCGATCAGGATCAGGATCGGCAACAACCAGCGTTGGGCCGCCAGCCACTCCTTGGTTTCAATCAATGCGCTGCTTTTCATACTTTTTGTATCCGCGGCGAACCCAGGATGCCGTAAGGCCGGACGATCAACAACACCAGCAATAAAGCGAAGGCCACGAAATCCCGATAGGTTGACGGCAAGAAAGCCGCGACGAAGATTTCCACGCCACCGAGAATGAAAGCGCCGATCATCGCGCCGCGAATATTGCCGATACCGCCAACGACGGCCGAGATAAATGCTTTCCAGCCCACCATAATCCCCATGTAGGGATCGATCACCGGATAGGCCAGGCCATACATGGTGCCCGCCGCGCCCGCCAGGCCCGCGCCAATGGCGAAGGTCACGGAAATCACCAAATCCACCGGCACGCCCATCAGCGGCACGAAGGTTTTGTCCCACGAAATCGCCCGCATCGCCATGCCGACCGGCGTGCGATGTACCACGTAATCGAGCAGGAACATCAGTCCCAACGACAGGCAAATAATGATGATCTGCAATGAGGAGACCGAAACACCGCCCAGATTCCAGTTGGTGTTTTCCAACAGCGCCGGAATATGCTTGGGATACGGCGCGAGGGCCAGCGTGAAATTCTCCAGGAAAATACCGACGCCCAGCGCGGTGATGATGGCGGACACGCGCGGCGCGTGGCGTAACGGCTTGTAGGCCAGCCGCTCAATTGCCACCCCTAACAGCGCGGTGCCGATCATGGTCAGCAACAACACCGGCGCAAAGGGCAAGCCCAAATACACCGCTGCCAGAAAGCAAAAGAAGGCACCGATCATGAACACGTCGCCGTGGGCGAAATTGATCATGGTCAAGATGCCGTAGACCATCGTATAACCCAAGGCAATCAGGCCGTAGATACTGCCCAATTGCAAGGCGTTCAGGAGCTGCTGAAGCCAGTAAACGATCCCTTCGCTCACGGTTGCTAACCCACCTTAGCACTGATTAATAAGAAAGGCGGCCCAGTGGGCCGCCTTGGCTTGGCTTACACCCTCATCCGCAATCGATTAAGGATTGGCGTTGGTGAAGTAGGTGAATTTGCCGTCCTTGATCTGTAACACCACCGCGCTCTTGATCGGATCGCGCGAATCGGCCTGGAACTTCATATCACCCGTCACGCCCTTATAGCTGGGTAAGGTCGATAATGCGGCGCGAATGGCTTCACGGTCGGCCTTGCCCGCGCTCTTGATCGAGCCGAACAGCAAGCCAAACGCATCATAGGTCAAGGCTGCTACGTCATCCGGCTTGGCGCCATAGGTTTTTTCGTAGTCTTCGATAAACTTTTTGGCCACCGGTGCGGCGTTGTCAGCTGCGTAGTGGGTACTGAAGTAATAGCCATTCAGATCAGCCCCACCCAGCGTCAACAGTTCGTTACTACCCCAGGAATCGCTGCCGATGAACGGGACATTGATGCCCAGGCGTTTGGCTTGCTGCACTTGCAGCGGCACTTCGCTGTAATAGTTCGGCAGGAAAATCACATCAGGCTTGGCGTCCTTGATCTTGGTCAACTGCGCTGAGAAATCCTTGTCGTTGGTGGTATAGGTCTCGAAGGCCACGATCTTGCCGCCCTGCTTCTCATAACTGGCTTTGAAGACTTCGGCAATGCCTTTGTTGTAATCGGACGCTACGTCGTACAGCACTGCGGCATTTTTAGCTTTCAGCTTTTCCAAGGCAAACTTGGCGAGCACACCGCCTTGGAAGGGATCGATGAAGCACGCACGGAAGACATATTTCTTTGGCTTGTTGGTCGTTGTGTCCAGCGTCGTCTTGGGATTGGTTGACCACGGGGTGATCAGCACCGTCTCAGAGCTTTCGGCGATTTCTGAGGCGGGAATCGCGTAGCGGCTGGCGTTAGGGCCAACAATCGCCAGCACTTCGTCCTGGGTAATGAGTTTTTGCGCGGCAGCGGCGGATTGGTCGGCTTTACCGGCGTTATCCTCAATCACCAGTTCCACTTTCATCTTTTGTTTGCCGACTTGCACACCACCGGCAGCGTTGATTTCCTTGACGGCCATTTCAGCGGCGTTCTTACAAGAAGCGCCTACGGCGGGCATATCGCCGGTCAATTCGGCGATCACCCCCAGCTTCAAGGTTTTCTCAGCAGCCGAAACGGTAAAGCCAAAAGAAAACAAGCAAGTGGCTATCGCTAGCGCCAATACTTTTCGCATGTGTATCTCCCTAAATTTCATCACGATGAGCTAGATTTCGTGGTTTCTAAACAGTGAGCCGGGCCAAAGAAAGCAAGGCTTCTGCTCCAACCGGTCACAGAGGTCATGATAGGTACGCCATTGATCCTGTCACCCGCAGGAAGTATAGCTGTATCAGCACAACTTGTACGATTGTGGCGCCCGTGTTCACCCGTGTAACGCCACCGGTCCTAGCGTGCTACAGCGGGCTACACCCTGGCACAGCGGTTACGCGCGCAGCGGTTCGCTTTGTCATAGCGAGCAGGATCGGGGCTGGCAACAGATTAAAGAGATCCCTTTGACTCCCAAGACGGTGCGATGATCTGTTCCGAACGCTTGCGGCACACTTCTTCCAATTGTTTCAGGATCGTTTCCATTTCGATCAGTTTTTCCAAGATGGAACGGATATCGCGCAAAGCAAAAATCACTTCGACATCCATTTCCAAATATTTTTGCCGCTCGCGGTGCTCGGCCCGCTCGATGCTTGCCTGGATGCTTTCGGTGTGATCGGGTTCGGTACCGAGCAGCCGAATAAACAGCCGCAGCTTCTGGCGCTGTTGTGCCAACCAATCGGTATAGCGATATAAAAGTTCGTACCCATCCTCAATCGAATACGCTTTATAGCGAAATTTCAGCTTGAGATCGTCAAACGTGTTGTGACGTAAGATTTGCCCTTGCTTCCATTGGTCGATGGTGAGTTTGAATTCAAGCGGCAGGAAATCAACCCCGGCTTCAATCCGATTCTTAATAAAATCGAGATCCGCCATTTCTTTCTCGACTTTCTCCATCGTCAGGCGCACTTGTTCATGGATTGCTTGGGCGCGGGTATGTTTTTTGGTCGGAACACTATCTGGCGCCGCGATAGCGACGACGTGACTGCCATCCCGTTCCGCGTCGAGCCATTCGGAGATAGCATCCTCCACGGCGCGCATCCGTGCCTCTAACTGGTCGGTTTCCCGACGTTCCTCGGTGGTTCGCCGCACTTGTGCCCGATCATTTTCAGCCTGCTCCGCCGCTGCCCACTCGGCGATGGTTTGTTCTAAGGCCGCTTTCTCCATCAGCGCTCGTTCAGCGGCGGCGGCTTCGGCTGCTGCCCGTTCCGCCGCCCGTTCCGCCGCCCGTTCCGCCGCCCGTTCCGCGACCCGGTTACCTTGAGCATTTGCGCGCTCTGTCAGCCGCTTCGGCGTCTTTTCCAACGACTGCAACTGTTCATTCGACCGGCCCTGGCTAAAACGCTTCACGAGCCAAAGGGCCAACAAAACCAAACCCACCACACCCGCTAACACGAAGAACCCAGTCAGTTGCCAATCATTCATAGCCTGCCTCTAGAAACTGCCAAGCCTTGCCAAAAGACCCGGATCGATTGTGAAAGATAGCCTCGGCACCGCAAGCAATAACACCTTTTTTTGACTCGTTAGCAGATGGACGCCCGGCCTATTTGCCATCATCACAATGCCTCTCCGACAACCTGCTATGCCTCTCCACCAAACAACGCCAACAGATCCGGTAACAACAGCGTCAATTCACCGGTCATCAGCGCATATTCAGCGTCAAAAATCGCTTCCGGCGAATCCGTGGCACTCTCGCCCAGGGATTCGTGAACCACATCGAGAAATTTTAATCGACGAACCACCAGTGCTTCATCCAGAACAAATTCAATCCGTTCGCGCCAGCGCAAACCCAACTGAGCCACTTGCTTGCCCGCGACCAGATGGCTATGTATCTCGTCGCCAGTCAAATCCTGACCCCGACAACGGACTACGCCCCCTGCCTCGCCCGGTTCTCGCAGTTCGCAACTATCAGCAAACTCAAATCCCGCCGGTGGCCGGCCCTCAGCCAACCAACCTGTCATGGCGGCTGTCACAGACTGCTTCACTTTCGGCGGGGCGATGGCTAAACCAGCCAATGCCTTACGCAATAAGCCGGTGATTTCCTCTACTCGATGGGGGCTGGCGCTATCGACCACTAACCACCCTGCCGCCGGATCTAGATAAGCATAGCTGCGGCGCGCGGCGACCAAAGCAGTCGGCATTAATGCCTGGAGAAGCTGGTCACGCAATTCCTGCCGCTCTCTGCGGCGCACTGACCGCCGCTCTCGGTCTTCGATAGCCGCGATCCGCTCGGCCACCATCTGATTGACCACACCAGCCGGCAACACTTTCTCTTCTGCCTGCAAGCACACCAAAGACCTTCCCGCCACGGCATGAACCAGATCGACCGCTTTGCGACCCAGAGGCGGAACCCAGCCAATGACGCTCGGCTGGAAACTCGGACAAGGCTGAAAAACGTCTTGTGCCAGTCGCGCCGCCAAAGCTTCCCCCAAGGAGGAGAACGGCTCAACAGTGCGAAATAACGTTAGATTTTTAAACCACATGTGAGAGCAATTTGGAAGTCGAAAGGGCCGGCATTATCGACTACCCGCCATAGAATCGCCAAGCGGCTCACCTCAAAAACTATTTTGCATCACGACAACGAAAAGGGTTTATATTGCAATGCAGCAAAAAATTCGTTAAGCTTAATGGGTAAGGTCGATAGAGACCGTCAACTCATTAACCGACATAGTTTTTGTGGAGATTCAGCATGGCGAACGATGCCTCTAGCAAAATTACCGAGCAATATCAAAACTTCCTGAACCCGGTCCTCAAAGCCAATAAGTTATCGGCGGCCAACCTGGAAGCTTTAGTCAATTTCCAGATGAATTCCTTACAGTCCTACATCGATTTGGCGATGAGTCGCATGAAAGCGGCCGCCGATATCAATGATCCGATTAGTTTACAAGCGTTTCTCACAGATCAGGCCCAATCAATTGGCAATTTGCACCAGAAATTCTTGGGTGACACTAAAGCATTAGCCGATTTGATGGCGCGGTTTAAGACCGAATTTGACAAACTGGTCCAGGAAAGCCTGCCAAAGTAAGTTATTCGGTTTAGTCCTCACAGGGGCCGCCTGCTCTAGGGCGGCCTAATTGTTTATGGGCCATGCGGTAATCCGCACCCGTGACCAGGCGAAACCGCACGGCAGAGGTTAGTCCTCTCCCATGCCAGATGATTCCTCGGAAGAGGCAGCTTTCAAACCAGAGTTTATTGTGATGAACCCCATTTCTCTATGGATTATTGGCGCATTAAGGGTCACTAAATTGGCAACTCCACGCCTGCAAACCCGATCCAAAAAGTGTCTGCTATTATAGGTAACTGCACGCCTGAATCTCATACCATCGACGTACCGAGCTTCTCTTTCTGATGCCTCTCACACGAATCATCGTCGGTTTGTCCGGCGGCGTCGATTCTTCAGTCGCTGCGCTGCTGTTGGTTGAGCAGGGATTTGATGTGCATGGGGTGTTCATGAAGAATTGGGAGGACAGTTATGAAGCTGGCTATTGCTCCGCCGCCGATGACTTGGAAGATGCCCGATTAATCTGTGAAACCCTTGCTATCCCCTTGCATCAAGTGAATTTCACCGCCGAATACCAACAACGGGTATTTCGCTATTTCCTCGACGAGTACCGCGCCGGTCGTACACCGAATCCAGATACCCTATGCAACACTGAAATCAAATTTAAGGTGTTCTTGGAACATGCGCGGCGCATGGGTGCGGATCGGATCGCCACGGGCCATTACGCGCAAACTGTGCAGGTAGGGGGACATTGGCGCCTCCTCAAAGGACGGGATACCGGTAAGGACCAGAGCTATTTTCTGTATGGGCTTGATCAGGCTCAACTGGCCAGTGCGCTCTTTCCAGTTGGTGATCTCTGTAAAGAGCAAGTCCGAGAGCGAGCCGCCGCCGCTGGTTTAGTCACCCATGCTAAAAAAGACAGTACGGGGATTTGCTTTATCGGCGAACGCCGATTTGGGGAATTCTTGCAGCGTTATCTGCCCGCCCGGCCCGGCCCGATTCGCTCAACCGACGGCGAACTGCTCGGCGAACACACCGGTCTGATGTTCCATACCATCGGCCAGCGGCAGGGACTTGGCATCGGCGGCCGGCGTACCGGCAGCGGCGAACCCTGGTATGTTGCCGGCAAGGATCTGGCCAACAATACGCTGATCGTCGCTCAAGGCCATGATCATCCGGCCCTCATGCACCGCTGCCTGCAAGCTGCAAAATTGCACTGGATCGCCGGTTCTCCACCCGATCTCCCACTGCGCTGCCAAGCGAAGATCCGCTACCGGCAAGCCGATCAGCCCTGTATCCTGGAAACATTGGATAGGGCAGGCGCCACAGTACGCTTCGATGAGCCGCAACGTGCTATTGCCCCCGGTCAGGCCATCGTCTTTTATTTGAAAGATGAATGCCTGGGCGGTGGCATCATCGACGCTGCCTACGATTGATCCAACCGCAACGCATCTATCCCATGCCTCAGACTGACCATGACCGCGCCATTGCCCTTGCTGGAACCTTACAAGCTGCCGACCTGGTACGTAGCATCGCTCGCCGAGGCCAGGCCAACCCGGAAGAGGTCGATACTTGCCTGAACAGTTTGCTCAAGATCGATGCCGCCAGCAGCATCGAGATTTACGGCGATATCCGCCAGCTACGCTCCGGCTTACAGTTACTGGAAAAACAACTCGGCAACCCCAGCGATATGGAGTTAACTCGATATGCCATCGCGCTGCTGGGTCTTGAGCGAAAACTCTCGCAGCGCACCGATCTTTTAAAAGCGATTGGCATCAGTCTGGAGGAGATCGTACAGAATCTACCCCATTTTCCGATCAATCACAGCAACACCATCGCCCGCTTTGCTGATATTTATTTGAAAAATATCAGCACCCTATCACCGCGCATCATGGTCAATGGCGTCCAGGTTCACTTGAACAATCCCGAAAACGCCAACCGGATTCGCGCATTGTTGTTGGCCGGTGTTCGGGCAGCGACCCTGTGGCGGCAAAGCGGTGGCACGCGACTGACCTTGCTGTTGCGGCGCAATCCACTCCTGCGGGAAACCCGCGTGTTGTTGGCCAATATCCCTTAGCTCACCTCAACGCTTGCGGTACGCTGCCACCACATTGGCCAATTGGCCGATCTTATTCAGTACCCGGCTCAGTTGGACGACATCGGTAATTTCCAACGTCAGGCCCATGTGGGCGATGGCGGTTTCTTTTCGAGTCTGGGTTGCCGCTGCCAGGACATTGACTTGATCGTTAGCCAAAATCGAGGCGATATCGCGCAATAAGCCCGCACGATCCCGCGCCACCACCATGATATCGACGGGATACGTCGCCGGTGTGCTACCCCACTCGACTTGAATGACTCGCTCGTGATGGCGGTTAGCCAATCCCAGAAAATTGGTGCAATCCTGGCGGTGGATAGTCACCCCGCGCCCTTGGGTGATGTAGCCAGCGATTAGCTCGAACGGGGCTGGCCGGCAGCAGCGCGCGGCTTGGGTCAGCAGCCGGCCAACTCCACGAATGCGCACATCATCCTTGCCCGGCCCGGCCATATTGCCTTTGCGCACAATCGATATGATCTCTTCCGCTAGTACCTCTTCCGCCGCCGCCGCAGGCGGCGCGGGCAAAAGATCTTGAATCCGGGTCACGACCTGAGCGGCGGTCAAGGTGCCATGGCCGATGGCCGCGCACAAATCGTCTACTCTGAGAAAGCCCAAGCACTCAGCGACTTCTTCAAACTTGAGATGTTTGATACCGAGCCGCTGGAACTCCCGATCCAGGATCGTTCGACCAGCGGCAATATTTTTTTCTTGATCCTGCTGTAAAAACCATTGCCGGATTTTCGCTCTGGCCCGGCCGGTTTTGATATAGCCTAAATGTGGGCTGAGCCAGTCTCGGCTGGGACCGCCACTCTTCGCAGTCAGCACTTCAACTTGCTGGCCGTTTTTCAGTTCATAACTGAGCGGCACAATCCGTCCATCGATCTTGGCGCCTCGACAGCGATGGCCGATATCGGTATGAATGTGGTAGGCGAAATCAAGCGGTGTGGCGCCTTGCGGAAGATCGACGATGGCGCCTTTGGGGGTAATCGCATAGACCCGATCCTGAAATGCCTCGGCCTTCAACCGCTCCAACAAATCACCGCCGTCACCATCGTCGCCGTCTTCGTCACGATATTCCAACATCTGCCGCAACCAGGCGATCTGCTGTTCAGCCGCTTGGCTAGGCTCTTGGCCCCCTTCCTTGTAGTGCCAATGGGCGGCGACACCCAATTCGGCGTTCTGATGCATGGCGCGCGTGCGGATCTGCACTTCCAACGGTCGTCCTTCAGGACCGATGACTGCCGTATGGAGCGACTGATAGCCGTTTGGCTTGGGATGGGCGATATAATCGTCGAACTCTTGGTGAATATGGCTCCAGTGCGTATGCACCACGCCCAGCGCGGCGTAGCAATCGTTCACTGTCTCTACCAACACCCGCACAGCGCGCACGTCAAAAATTTGCTCGAACGAGAGCCTTTTGCGCTGCATCTTCCGCCAGATGCTATAGATGTGCTTGACTCGACCACTGACTTCGGCGCCGATACCAGCCCGTTGCAATTGCTCCCGCAAGTCTTCCATCACTCGGGCGATGTAGCGTTCTCGGTCAGCGCGACGCTCGTCAAGTGCAACGGCGATCTGTTTATAAACCACCGGGTCCAGATAGCGCAGCGCCAGATCTTCCATCTCCCACTTGATCCGACCGATACCCAATCGGTTAGCCAAGGGGGTGAAAATATCCAGCGTTTCCCGCGCAAGGCGTCGCCGTCTGTCTTCAGATGCTTGCCCAAGTTGACGCAAGGTATGTAACCGCATCGCCAGCTTGATCAGGACAACCCGTACATCCTGTGCCATGGCTAGCAACATCTTGCGCAGTCTTTCCAACTGGGCGCCGATGTGCTGGTGGCTCTGGTGTAATTCGCCAACGGCATCAAGCTTGATGATCCCATCCACCAAAACCGCGACTGAAAGGCCAAAATCCGTTTTGATCCGCTCCAGCTTGATTTGCCCGCTGGCGACTGGGGCGTGCAATAGGGCAGCAGCGATCACTTCGTAAGCCATGCCCAAATCGGCCAACAAATCAGCGACCGCCAAATCCGGTTCACCGCTTAGGACATAGGCATTTCTGACCAGCTCGATTTGCGCGGCCGACCATGGGATCTGTAACGTATCCAGCCATGTATTGAAATCAGCGCCCGCCAGCGCGCTCTGTCTGGAACTGACCATTAGCGTCCCCTAACAAGCATCAGCATCGGGATAACATGACTTTAGCCGGGCGTTCAGCAAAGAAATGGGCAGAGTACGAAGGCGCCCTCAGAATGATGGGCTGCTTGGATCAGCCGATGGTCGCCCGCCTCTTGCTCAGGGAGAGGCGGGCAAAGGCGGGAAACGAAAGAGAACCGGCTTAGTTGTTCTTGGCGCCTTGGTCAACCCATTTGCGCAGAACAATCAGTTGCGCCTCCGGCAACTTCACCTTGCCGTGCGGCATCTGAATCGATGGGTCCACACCAGGACGCCCTTCGATCAACCGATTGAGGCTACTGTTGAGGCTTTGGCCGGGGATGATGACCTTACCCAGCTTGGTCCCTTTCATTACATCGTCATAGGTGGCTACCGATAGACCAGTCTTTTGATAGCCTTCTCCATTGGGTGGCGTATGGCACTCCGCGCAGCTCGCCTTCAGAACAGGAAGCACATCTTTCTGGAAGCTTACCAGCTTGTCCGGCTGTTCTCCGGAACAGCCTACCAACACACCTAACCCTAAAATCAACGCGGATGTAAGCAGTTTACGAGAGTTCATGAATCGTCCCTTGTAGCTATTGTAGACGAGTTGTTTTTAATCACCACGGAGAATACGGCTATCATCTTAACAGACTCCAGTCCTACGGGGAGATGGGCGCGATGAAACTCGCTCGACTTTCCTCAAACCACCATCTGATAAATCATCGGCAAACCCGCAGGCCCCAAGCGATGGGGTCCGCTAACCATCCTTGAATTCGGGCCGATGTCGGTGATCGCCGCCCCACCCTACTCACGCCGTCGTCTTTTTAATCCAAGCGTTCGCCCCCAATTCCCTTATAAAAAACTATCCTTATGATAGGAACCTATCCTTGGAGTGATTCGCGTATAATGGTTAGCAGCACGCACGCCGCTTGACGTCTGGCTCCAGACGTTCGCCACTGACCGGCAACAGCACTGCTCAAAGCCGGTGACAGCTTGAAAACGGGCTATTTGCGATCTGGGGCAGTAGCTGCCGTCGGGCACGACTTCCACTGTTAACATAACCAGGATGAACAACGTGACGAGCCCGCAACTCAATCCCGAACTACAACGTCTGATCGAAGCCCGACACCACGATCCCTTCGCCTTGCTGGGCCGCCACCCCCAAGACAAAAAAGTTGTTGTTCGAGCACATTTTCCCTACGCCGAAGAGGTTGTTCTCGTTGAGGCCAATCAACCGCTGGAGCGCATCCCAAACACTGATCTGTTCGAGTGGCATGGCAAACCCAGCCAAGTGCCCGAACGCTACCAACTGCGCTGGCGGGATTCCAACGGTAACGAGTCTACGGCACACGATCCCTATTGCTTCCCACCACAAATCGCCGATTTCGACTTGTATTTATTTGGCGAAGGCAAACATTGGCATGCTTACCGCTTTCTAGGCGCGCACCCACATGTAGCCGATGGCGTCTCCGGCGTCCTGTTTGGAGTCTGGGCGCCCAATGCCGAACGGGTCAGTGTGGTCGGCAACTTCAATCGCTGGGATGGGCGCTGTCATCCGATGCGCGGTCGCGGTGCCAGCGGCATCTGGGAGCTGTTCATCCCCAGTCTTTGCGCCGGCGATCTTTACAAGTTCGAATTGCGTAACCGCAACAGCGGTGTCGTGTTCTTAAAAGCGGACCCCTACGGCCAGCATTTTGAAATGCGGCCCAGTACCTCGACCATCGTCCCCAAAGCCGATACTTACGTCTGGGGCGATAGCGAATGGCTGGAGAAACGGAAGAATTTCGACTGGCTCCATCAACCGCTTTCGGTTTACGAAGTGCATCTTGGCTCCTGGCGCCGCGGCTGGGAAGGCGAATTCATCAATTACCGAGAACTCGCCCACCAGCTCGTGGACTATGTGAAGGACATGGGTTTTACGCATATTGAGCTGCTGCCCATCACCGAGCATCCATTCGACGGGTCTTGGGGCTATCAGACCATCGGCTATTACGCCCCAACCAGCCGCTTTGGCACACCGGACGATTTCCGTTATTTCATGGATTACTGCCATCAACAGGACATCGGTGTAATCCTGGACTGGGTACCGGCCCACTTTCCCAAGGACGCTCACGGGTTAGCCCGGTTCGACGGCGAGCCTCTCTACGAGCACGCCGATTCGCGCAAGGGCGAACACCTCGACTGGGGCACCTTAATCTTCAATTACGGCCGCTATGAAGTGAAAAACTTCCTGCTGTCGAGCGCCCTATATTGGCTTGAGGAATTTCACATCGACGGCCTGCGGGTGGATGCCGTCGCTTCAATGCTGTATCTCGATTACTCGCGCAAGGAATGGGTGCCCAACCAATATGGCGGACGCGAGAATCTGGAAGCCATCGACTTCCTGCGCGAGCTGAACACCGTCGTCCACAGCGAACACCACGGCGCCATGGTCATCGCCGAGGAATCGACCTCCTGGCCACAGGTAACCCGGCCCACCTATCTTGGCGGTCTGGGCTTCAGCTTAAAATGGAACATGGGCTGGATGAACGACACACTACGCTACATAGCCCAGAATCCGATCCATCGCAAATACCATCATGACCTGCTGACCTTCAGTATGCTTTATTGCTTTACTGAAAATTTCATGCTGCCGTTCTCACACGATGAGGTGGTACACGGTAAGGGGTCGATGCTGTACAAGATGCCGGGCGACGAATGGCAGCGTTTTGCCAATTTGCGGCTGCTGTACACCTACATGTTCACGCATCCGGGCAAAAAACTCCTGTTCATGGGAACGGAATTTGGCCAAGGGACTGAATGGAATGAAGCATCCTCTCTCGACTGGTACGTTCTGGAATACAGCTTCCACCAAGGGATGCAATTGCTGGTCAAAGATCTGAATCGGCTCTATTGCAATAGTCCGGCGTTGTATCACTTCGAATTCGAATGGCAGGGATTTCAGTGGATCGATTGCCACGACGCCGAACAATCGATCATCAGCTACATTCGCAAGCAAGATGATGACTTTTTGGTCGTCATCGTCAATTTCACACCGGTACCGCGCCACGGTTATCGGATCGGGGTACCACGCGAAGGCCGTTATACCGAAGTGCTCAATTCCGATTCACACTATTACGGCGGCAGCGGTGTCGGTAACGGAGATGTTGAATTGATTGCCGAGGAACGGCCCTGGATGGACAATCCTTATTCCATCTGCGTCACCGTGCCACCGCTGAGCGGGATCGTCTTGAAGCCGGAACTGTTGCCACAACCTGAGTCTGTCGCAGCAAGCGCGGAAGAAGAGATTGCACCTGAAGAAGCCGTAGCTGTTGTGGAGGTTGTTCCAGCAGCGACGACCCCCGTTGCGGTTAAAGACACCCCAGATCCCGTGATCGCCGAGGAAGAGTCGAAACCAGCAGCCGCCTAAAACAGCGGCCGGAATCGTCTTTTCACTGATAGTGGGGCGCAGTATTCCGCGCCCCATTCCCTAATGCAAGGCCATCAAGGCAGGTCAAGCGACTTGATGGCTTCGTGTTCGACCGCCGCAGAGAAAGCAGCGTTGCGATGCTCGCGGTGCTGTCGCCCACATCTCCCGCACCGATAGCGTTGTTTGCCGTTGGGGGTCACGCCGTATTTAATCAGGTGGTCGCTCCCACAGTACGGACAGATTAGACTCGCCGTCGTCAATCTCTGACCCTCTTGCTGGGAAGACTGACCGAAGCCAACAGGCGACTTTTGATGTTCCGGGCCACCTGTCTTACTGAGCACCAGCTCGTAGACCCGCCCGATGGTTTCAAATGTTTCAGCGCTGATTTCATCATCGCTAATTTGAATGCCGAACCGTTCCTCAAGCGCCTGGATGAGGGCGACCACCGCCATCGAGTCGAATTCTGGAATACTGCCCACCAGCGCCGTATCGGGATGCCATTTTTTCACCTGGTCGCCCAAATGCAACAACTCGCCGATCAGTTGCCGTATATCGTCGAATTCGGCCATCGAAAACCATCTCCTGGAATAGGAAGCCCCAAGGAAAGCGCTTGGCGCGGCCATCAAACCGCTCGGCGCGTAGAGGTTGTCAAGATAGCGTTGCCGCCGACAAGAATCCAGCCGATTAGGTCAGTTAGCTAAGATTTGATTTGAGAGCATGTGCCTGGAAAGAGCACGACTGGGCATAGGCGGTGTCGGCTGGGCGATACTTGCCCTTCGTGAAGCCAGCCTACGCCGCTGGCTGGTCAGATCGCAAGAAAAAACTGCGCCTGGCCTGCCTGATTTGTGGCAAACGATGCAGTATCAAAAGGCATCAGAATTGCGCCCGACGCGACGCAGCCAAAACGGCAGCGTGCGTTGATCGGGTGCCAACCAACGCAAGAGCACCTCGTCACCATTGAATTCGATGATACGGTAGCCGGGTACGGCTTCCAGCGCTCCCTCGCTTTGCCAGCGCCGCAGAAATAGCAATGGCCCGCGTAATTCCCAGCGGCCAGTGATGTTCTGGGTCGGCGAAACCGTCCAGACAAACTCCCCATCTGCGTTTAGCTCGACCTGCTGATGATCCTGTTGCCAAATTCCGATCAGTTCTTCCTGATTCGGTAGCCGCAATAAGTCCTCTAGCGGATCAATCCACCCGGGGCGGGGCAACCGGTTGGTACGCGCCGCTGGCGGACTGGGTGGCTCTGCGGGTACGGGGGGCACACGCGGCGTTTGCCGCACCGGCGCCACCCCATTGCTTCGGCGCAGGACATAATGCTGTTCGACGATCTCCCCTAAAAAATAACCATCTGCCTTCCAAACCTGCTGCCGCGAGTCCACCCAGCCGAGATAGCGACCGTCTGCCGCGAATAGCCATTCGTTCACAATAAAGCCGGCGTAGCGCCCTTGCCAAAAATAGATCGATTTCATGTCGCTAAGATAAAGTGAGGGTTAGGCATTTGGTAGGTAGCCAATAAATATTAGAAGCCAAAATCAAATCCTAGATTAGCGCCAACCCAATAGCCGTAATCACCCTGCGTTAGCGGTCGATTTTTCTCATCAGTCCCCTGATAGCCTTGGTCAGCAATATCGATTCCAGAGATCGCTGATCCAGAATAAACATAATTCAGAAAAACAAAGGAATGACCATAGCTGCCATCTGTGACTGACTTACCCTCCTTGACCCGATCAAAATCACCAAAAGCGTGCCAAGTCTGGATAACCGCACCCGGTATTAAGCGCCCTGACCATATACCTTGAGAATCCACCAAATAACCCAAACCAACCGATGCCATTGCACCGGGTGCCCCTTTACCCCGATACTCCTCTGGAAAAGTCAACCAACTTTTCTGAGGAGCAATCAGCGAACCCCATAAGCGACTAAATTCACTTTTATTATCGAAAGCGGGTACAGGGCTGCCGACCTGTTTCGCTGCCTCTTTGACCCGTGCATAACAAGCCTCATAACAGAGACCACCGGGTCTTTTTTTAGTGGATAAATTATAATTATCCACTATTTTTTCTCCGAGTCTATTCAAATAACTCCGTCTTGGCTCACCAAATTTTGGAATAAAGATTACCCCGGTATTTTTTGCTGGATTGTAAGTCGCCCCATAAAAACCATAGTATTTTTCACCAGCTTTAGGTGCTGGACAAGCTACATAATTTGCCAGATACCAGTTGATTTCTTTAGGATCTTTAGTTAGAAAATTATAATAAACCAGATCCGAAGCGCCCATTCCATGTTTCTTGGCAATGGTGAAAAAGTTTTCGCTCTTATCAGAACCTACTTGATAAGGTTGAGGGTATCGATAAAGGGTATCATTGGTACGTACTGGAGGCCAGGGTGCCTTGATTGTAGGTTCTTTGGTAATCGACATAGCAGCTTCTCCACATCACGATAGTTAAAGTCACTTAGCAAAGTGTTCAAACCACTCTATTTTTAATAGCGTGATCTGCTTATTAGCTACCAGACCTATTTTATTAATAGATTCATTTTTTTTTAAACGCATCCCAGACAAAAAAACAGCCTTATCTGAAATATCATTGGGGTCTGGTACTTTTGGCTTCATGGGCAAAGTGCGCCCCTTGTCTGTATAGAGAACGACCTTTAAAATCGTATTATCTCTATCATTAGAAGGACTCCTCTTGGTCGGCTGATGAATAAATCGTGAAGTGATTTTTCCATCAGCCGTTACCAATATCCCTATATGACCTTCTCTATCTGTAATGGGCACTGGTAGATCGAGTTTCAGCAAGCTCCCTGGTAACAAGGTTAGTGACTGAAAAAAAAGATTTTGTGTCTGTGGGGGAGTCTCTCCCTTCACGTAAAAGGATATGAGCGATAACAGAATGAGCAGGCTGAAAAGAACCACTTTTTTCATAGCACTACCACTCTTACACCTGTAAAGCTCTAAGCCTATTGACTCATTGACTCATTGACTCAATTCAATCAAGAGTCAAGGCGCGGATGGCATTAAAAATCATATCCAAACTCGCCTTCTCGTACCGCCACATGTACCCGCTCAATGGTCTTGCCCTCGACCATCCGGCTCAGGAATTCCTGGCTGATCGCCGGCAACATGGTATTGGTCAGAATGGCATCGACCATTCGTCCGCCGCTCTCCAATTCAGTACAGCGGCTGACGATCAACTTCACCACCTCATCGTCATAGCTGAACGGGATTTTGTGATTTTGCTTGATGCGTTTCTCGATTCGACCCAATTGCAGCCGGACGATATCGCCGATCATTTCATCGCTGAGCGGATAATAGGGAATCGTCACCAAACGTCCCAATAGAGCGGGCGGGAACACCTTGAGCAACGGTTCTCGCAGTGCTTTGCTTAAACCTTCAGGATCGGGTAGCAATTCCGGGTCTTTGCACATCCCGGCAATCAGATCGGTACCGACATTGGTAGTTAACAGAATCAGGGTATTCTTGAAATCGATAAAGCGCCCTTCCCCGTCTTCCATCCAGCCTTTATCAAAGACCTGGAAGAAGATTTCATGCACATCGTGATGGGCTTTCTCCACCTCATCCAGCAACACCACACTATAAGGCCGACGGCGCACCGCTTCGGTCAACACCCCACCCTCGCCGTACCCGACATAACCCGGCGGTGCGCCTTTCAAGGTGGAGACGGTATGCGCTTCCTGAAACTCACTCATATTAATGGTGATGACGTTCTGCTCACCGCCATACAGAGCCTCTGCCAAAGTCAGCGCGGTTTCAGTCTTGCCCACCCCGGACGGCCCGGCCAACATGAACACCCCAATGGGTTTATTGGGATTGTCCAGCGCGGCGCGCGACGTCTGAATGCGGCGGGCGATCATTTCCAAGGCGTGGCGCTGGCCGATGATACGGCGATTGAGGATGTTGGCCAGATTCAACACCGTTTCGATTTCGTTCTTCACCATCCGCCCAACCGGGATGCCGGTCCAATCGGCGACCACGGCGGCAACCGCCTGCGCATCCACACTGGGCAGAATCAGTGGTGACTCTCCCTGCAACTCGTTCAGCTTAACCTGCAAGCCCTTTAACTCCTCCAGCCAAACCGCTCGCTGGGGATCTACTTCGGTCGCAGTCGCAGTCTCAACCGTACCGCCAACACCGCGCAATTTGGCACGCAACTCCAAAATCTGATCGACCAGCCCCTTCTCTTCCTGCCAGCGTGCCTCCAATGCCACCAGCCTCATTTCCTCAGTCTGCAATTTTTCCGTGGCGGCGGCGGTGCGCTGAGCAGTGTCGATCCCCACGGCTGTTTCACGACCAATGATCTCCAGTTCCGTTTTGAAACCGTCGATCCGCCGCCGACAATCTTCTACTTCAGCCGGTACTGCGTGCAGACTGATCGCCACGCGGGCGCTGGCGGTATCGAGCAGGCTCACCGCCTTATCCGGCAATTGGCGGGCTGGAATATAGCGATGCGACAGCCGAACCGCTGCCTCCAATGCTTCATCAAGCACCTGCACCCGATGGTGCTGTTCCATGGTCGAGGCCATGCCGCGCATCATCAGCAAGGTTTTCTCTTCGCTCGGCTCACCGACCTGAACGACCTGAAACCGACGGGTCAAGGCGGGATCTTTTTCGATATGTTTCTTGTATTCGGCCCAGGTGGTGGCGGCGATAGTGCGCAGCTTGCCGCGTGCTAAAGCTGGCTTGAGCAAGTTGGCCGCATCGCCCGTCCCGGCCGCACCACCGGCACCGACCAGCGTATGGGCTTCGTCGATAAATAAGATGATGGGCTTGGGGGAAGATTGCACTTCATCGATCACCTGCCGCAGCCGATTTTCGAATTCGCCTTTCATACTGGCGCCGGCTTGCAACAAGCCGACATCCAACACCCGCAGCGTCACATCCTGTAGAGGCGGCGGCACATCGCCAGAGGCGATGCGCTGGGCGAAACCTTCCACCACCGCCGTCTTGCCGACCCCGGCCTCACCGGTCAGGATCGGGTTGTTCTGGCGGCGGCGCATCAAAATATCGACAATCTGGCGAATTTCCTCATCGCGGCCGACGATGGGATCAAGTTCACCCTTGCGCGCCCGTTCGGTCAAATCCACCGAAAAGCGCTGGAGCGCCTCTTGTTTGCCCATCTGGGCCGGTGCTATTGCGTCGCTGGCTTCGCCAGGGGCCGCCCCGCCACCGACTTGCGAACCGTCGGTCGCCCGCAAACCAGCTTCCGGGGACGCCGCTACGATGGCAGCAAACTGCTCGGTGAGGGTATCGAGCTTGACCTTGTCGAACTCGCGGGAGATCGCGAGCAGCGCGTTACGCAGATCAGGCGTTTTCAGCAAGCCGATCATCAGATGGCCGGTACGCACTTGCGAATCGTTAAATAACAAGGTGGCGTAGACCCATGCCTCTTTAACGGCGGCATCGACGTGCGAAGACAAATCGGAAATCGACGTTGCACCACGCGGCAAACGGTCCAGCGCTTCAGTGAAATCCTTAGCGACCCGGCTCGGATTCAGGTCGAAATGCTGGATAATTCGGTGCAAATCGGAATCTTGAAGTTGCAGGATTTGATGGAACCAATGCACCAATTCGACGTAAGGATTGCCCCGCAACTTGCAAAATACGGTGGCGCTTTCAATCGCTTTGTAACCGACGCTGTTTAATTTTCCAAATAGAGCGACGCGGCTGATTTCGGCCATGGGTACAGACTCCGGTGGCGAGGCGTTCGTTAATGAAGAGAGTCAGATGCAATACGTGATGGCATCTAATTTTAGATCGTCGGCGTCACAGGCCAGGGGTTGACCGGTGAGCCAAGTGGTCCAACCCAACTGCGAGCCAGCACCCAGCCTCAGCGGCGGCACCTCTTCCTTTTTGAGGATTAAATTCACATCCCACAGCAACTCATCACCGATGTAGTTGCGAACCCAGGCAACCAACCGACGCAAGCTAGTACTGCCGGGCAAAAACCGCTGAAACTCGGCAAGCCCCATCGGGCCAACCACAATGCGAAACTTGTACTGGCAATCCCAAACCCGCTCGCCGATGACCGCCGTCAGGCCGAGCAGCCCCGTGGCAGGCGTTTCACCGAGGCGACAGCGGCTGGATTCATCCAGGGTCAGCCAGTGGCCGACAAAACTTTCAACCTGGACCGGCAACTTGAAAAAATCACCCAGGATCGCCGCCAACCCTTCGGGATTACGGGTCTGACACACCAGCCGACCCGCATAATGGAACTTGGCCAGGTCCGGCGCCTCATCACGCTCCCACAGCGCCGGCATCCCCAAGCCGAACGGCGCCCCGACATAGGCGTTGAACCGGTCGGTTTCCGGTCGATCATAGCTCACCGTCGGCTGAGCATCGGCCCAGGCCCGATAAAACAAACCGACCATTCGGTGATGGAAAAGATCGGCAAACCAAGCGAAGGTGCGGTCGCCGTGATGGCGGGACCGCTCGCGGGCGTATTCAGTCAAATGCAGCGGCAGCGGCCCGTTCGGGCCAAACAGCCCCAGAAAATACTCGAACAAGCGCGGGGGTCGGCCATCGCCCCCTGGATCAAACGCCGCCAACGTCGCCGGCGCAAACGCCATGGAGGGTTCCTGGGCCAGGCGTACCGGGTCATCAGTCAGGCGCGTTGCCTTCCCCAACCGGGGTTGCTCACGATAGAGGCATTCCAAGCGCCGCAGCGCCTGAAATAAATGAAAGGCATACGGCTTGCGCCGCAGCGCTTCAAATAAGGCTACAGCGTATGCCTGCGTCCGCTCTGAGCCGGCCATCGGATGATCTCACCCCGTTCGGTCGATCTGACCACGGTCTCAGTCAATGAATTGATGGAGGCATACTTGGTAAAAAACCGCTCCAACACCGCTCCCATCAGAAAGATACCTACCCCTTCGAACGCGGCCTCATCCAGCGTCACGCTGACCTCCAAACCACGGGCGAACGCAATCGGCCCAGGAATCGGCGCGCGGCGGGTAATCGGCGTCGCCCGCACCGAGGTCACCCCATCGATTTGTCGGCGCACGGCCAGTTCCGCAATGTCTCCATAAAGTCCCAACAGTTGCCGCAGTGCGACAGCGCCTTGCTGCGAATCGGTGTCGGTGATCGAGAGATAATTCAGCGCCAAATGGCTGATCAAGCGCCAGGCAGTATCGCCGTGTGCGTGAGACGGGCGCGGCCGGGTCGGCCCGGCCAGGCAGCGAACAGCGCGGATCGGCGCCCCTGAGACCAGGGTAAAATCGGTAGCGCCGCGGCCAATGGGCATGTGCAGCGGCAAATCACGATTGGTGCAGATCGCCGATACTGCCAATTGCCGCAAGTTGGCTTGATAGGGAGCCTCATCGGCATCCACCAGAGCCAGATAAATTTCACTACCGACATAGCTAGAGCGCGGCCCAACCCGCCGTTGATGGCCGGATAGTAAACGCGGTAACCGGTGAACCGTGTAATAGGCTCGCTGCTGTCGTTGGCTGATTTGGTCGTAGCTGGCATAGAACGGCAGAAACTCCTGTTCTTCCCCTTCTGCACCGATCCCGGTCACGCTGGTAACCTGGTAAACCTCAAAATCCATCGGTCGAGTGCGATCCGGCAAGACATGGTGCTCCGCCACCTGATCGCTCAGATGGATGCGATCAGCCCGCTTGGGAAATAGATTGACGGCCGGTGTGCAAAAGAGGGCGAAATTCTCCGCCGCCACCACATTTTCTAAGGCGGGGTCGGCTCGATTCAGCAGGATCAGCAATTCTAATTCGTTCTCGCTACAGCGGCGCGTCGCCCGCGTCAAGCCGTTCAGTTCGACGAACAGATAGCGCTGCGGAAAGGCAAAATACTCGTGCAACAACCGATAGCCCTGAAACGAGGGCGCCGTGCAGGGCAGCAACGCCTGCTCGTCCTCGAAACCAAAACGCCGCAGGTGTTCTTTTCCGATCAGTTCGTGCCAGGGGGCAGGTCGCTGGCCTGGTCTCGCTACCAGCATGACTGCGTTACCCAGCAGTTGCTCGTAGAGGCGGGCCGGTACCGTGTCGCTACCGTGCAGAAAAATTGGCAAACGCTCCAGACCCAGCTTGTCGAATGTCAGGCCCGGCAATGTGGTGCGTAACCGCAGCCGGAGACCGGCACGAACCTTGGGTAAATCCGGCAGATCCAGGTGCGCAATCGGCTCCTTGCCGGCGAAATACTGGGCTTCGGTGACTTCCAGCGGCCACAGAGTCACCTCGTGGGCTGTCCGGTACTCACATGGGGTCTGCTCGTCCTTACCCAGCAAGCCAAGCAACTCGTTACCCCTGGGCACCACGAAGCCTTGTGCCAGCGAACCTTCGGTCGGCTCTGGGCGGAATTGCGCAACCAGCATTGAAGGCGTTGGCGCTAGAAAGTGCGGGTAGATAATCTCCAACAAATGCTGGGTAAAGCGCGGAAACTCATCATCCATTTTAAGTTGCACGCGCGCTGCCAGGAAACTGAAGCCTTCGAGCAAGCGTTCAACATAGGGGTCCGCGCACTCGAACCCTTCTAAACCGAGCCGACCAGCGATTTTGGGAAATTCACGAGCGAACTCACCGCCCATTTCGCGCAGGTGCTGAAGTTCGCGGTTGTAATAGTCAAGCAGACGCGGATTCATGGTCGAAGTGGCTAGAGTTTACGAGCTAATGCGGCCGTGCTTGGCCGGCTTCCTCGATTTTGGCCTGGCCATTTTCCAGGTCGATCTCGGTGCGCAAATACAACTGCAACGGCAAGGGCTGCGCCCACAGATCACCTTCGATCTCGAAGCTGAGCGCATTGCGGCCCATGGTTTCCCCGAGAGACGCACGGACGCGCAGGGACTGGCGCAGGATGCGCGGCTCAAAATCAATCAGCACCTGGCGCAAAGTTTTCTCCAGCATAACGACATCCAAACCGTGAACCATCATTCCCGCCAAAGCGGGTAAGCCGAAATTCACAACGGAGCGGGCCGCGAAAGGATAGCGTTCGATCTCCTCGCTCATGGGCATACAACTGGAGTTCAACAGCCAACCGAGATCGCGCAAGACACACTCTCGCAGCCGATTGGTGGACAGTACCCGCTTATCACGGGATTCCTGCTGATGCTCAGGCTCATCATCGGTCAGCCGATCCAGCAGCGAAGGCTGCAAACGCTCCTTGGGGGTCAGCTCAGCCATCGCCGCTGGCTACCTCTGGAGCGATTTGGTCGGTGGGATCTTGATCGACGACCAATTCAATGCGGCGCACATCCAGCAGCGGATAATCATCCACGTCGGTCGCCAACATACGCTGTCCGAGGCCAAGGGCATGACCTTCACCAGCTAGCCATTCGGTCTTGCGGCCCAGTTGCACCAGCGGATCAGCACTGTTTTCAGAAGCAGGGTAACGCGCCGGGATCAAGCCAACCGTCTCGCCGCCATTGGCCCAAGTAAAGTGGACCGGCGCCCAAACGTAATCACGCAAGTCAGCAGGCCGTTCGAGCGTAACGATATGAATACGCTGGAAAGGAATCCAATAATAACGGCCGTTAACAATAGCTTCCAGCATCGGTCCCAGCCGAGGATCGGCGTCGGCGATCCAGCCAAACGGGCGCTCATCAACCACCCCGGCGGTCTCCATGGCCGCTGCGAAGGCGCGTTCGCGCACCGCTTGCGCCTCGGCCTGATGACCGGCGGCGTCTAAGCTCAGTCCTTCAATCAATAAGGCGACCCACGGCTCAGGGTCGCCGAAAATCAACGGCGAGCGCCGACCGGCGAAGACCTCCGCCCGCAACCGCTCGCACTGAATGGCTTCGCGATAGGTGCGCACCATCGGCAGGGTGGTCGCGTCCATCTCCGCCAATACCCCCAACTGATTGAGGGCGCGCTCCCACTGGCCCAGCACGGCCAGTAGTTGAAATAAAAAAACCCGCAGTTTGGCATCGGCGGGCGCCTTACGGATCTCGGCTTGCAGGGACTGCAACGCCTCGTGCGGGCGACCTTGACGCAGCAATTCACGCGCCTGGGCAGCATCGTGCATGGCTAAAGTTTCTCCATCGGACCAACAGCGGGCTACAACCCAAGAAAGCCAGCGAGGGATAGGAAGGCGGTAAAGCCTTTCCCATCCCCCTGAACCAACTTACTTCTTGACGTTTTCTGCAATGTCGAAGGTGAACTTCGGCTTTTCGCCCTCGCCACCGTCTGGCTTTTGCTCGGTGTAATTCACTTCCACCTTAGCAAAGTTCAGGCTGACGTTTTCCGTAAGCCGATCCTCGCCACCCGAACCACCGGTCGAATACGAGGTGATCAGCACCTGGGTCATCTTAATGGTCATATAGGTCATGGGCTTATCGCCCGCCTTGCGCAGAATCAGCGTGGCTTCCTCATAGTGCTTGCCGGTTGAGCAGCGGCCCATGATGTCCGGTGAGGCTTTATCGACATATTTGGTGAGCGACATATCCTGCACGTTCACCTTGCCCGACCCCGAACCGCCACCAACATGGCCAGAACCCGCCTGGCTCAAACCCCAACTCCAGGCCAGAACATCGATTTTGCCCTTGTGCTCACCGTCCCGCGACTCACCTTTGATACCTTTGATCTCTAAGAAAATGTCAACGGCCATTTTGCTCTACTCCTCAATCAGATCACTGTTTAATGAACATCCGGCGGATGTCCCCTCGGTCACAACTTAACATTCGGTCAACATCTCACATTCGCTGAAGGATCAACACGCTTTGGGTTTTCCGCTGAATGTGACCATCTTCCGAGGTATTCATTTGCACTATCCGTGCCACTATTGAAATCACCTTTTCCAGACTTATTTGCAACGATTAACCTCACTTCAGCACCCACTTCACGCCAAAATGAACCGATGCAAACCACTCTGAACCGGCTCACTCGTCTTGGCGCGAACGAGCGAACCGGTATCGGTTAACCGCCGCCCTTGGCGGAAGGCAGCTTGGAAACCAACCGTAGCGATACGGTCAAGCCTTCCAACTGGTAGTGGGGCCGTAGGAAGAATTTCGAGGTGTAATAGCCCGGATTGCCCTCCACTTCCGAAACCACCACCTCCGCCGCCGACAGCGGATATTTCGCTTTGGTCTCCTCACCCACCGCTTCCGGATTGCTGACCACATAGTTCCTGATCCACGAGTTCAGCCAGGACTGCATTTCATCACGTTCCTTGAAGGAGCCGATCTTGTCCCGCACCATGCACTTCAAATAGTGGGCAAAGCGACACACCGCAAACAGATAAGGCAAACGGGCTGACAGGTTGGCGTTGGCGGTGGCGTCGGGGTCATTGTACTCCGTCGGCTTTTGCAACGACTGGGCGCCGATAAAGGCGGCAAAGTCGGTGTTTTTCTTATGGATCAACGGCATGAAGCCATTTTTGGCCAGCTCCGCCTCGCGGCGGTCGCTAATGGCGATCTCCGTCGGACACTTCATATCCACCCCGCCATCATCGGTTGGGAAGGTATGGGTCGGGAGATTTTCCACCGCCCCGCCGGATTCCACGCCGCGAATCCGCGTACACCAACCATACATCTTGAAGGCCATATTGATATTGGTCGCCATGGCATAGGCCGAATTGGCCCAGGTGTACTTGCTGTGATCCGCTCCTTCCACGTCCTCTTCGAAATCGAACTCTTCAACCGGGTCGGATTTCGCTCCATAAGGGCGTCGCGCCAGGAACCGGGGCATCGCCAGTCCGAGATAACGGGAGTCCTCGGATTCACGCAAAGACCGCCAGGCGGCATACTCCGGTGTCTGGAAGATCTTGGTTAGATCGCGCGGATTGCTCAGCTCCTGCCAAGAATCCATCTGCATGGTCGTCGGCGAGGCGGCCGCCAGAAACGGGCAATGCGCGGCAGCGCCAATCTGGGCCATGCCTTGTAGCAGCTCGACATCGGCTGGCCCATGATCGAAGTAGTAATCCCCGACCAGACAACCGAACGGTTCGCCACCGAATTGCCCATATTCTTCTTCGTAGATTTTCTTGAAGATCGGGCTTTGATCCCACGCCGTACCCTTGTACTTCCGCAAGGTTTTGTGCAATTCCTTTTTGGAGATGTTCATCACCCGAATCTTGAGCATCTCGTCGGTTTCGGTGTTGTTGACCAGATGGTGCAACCCACGCCAAGCGCTCTCAACCTGTTGAAAATCCGGATTATGCATGATCAAGTTGAGCTGCTCGCTCAACTTGCGGTCGAGAGCGGCAATCATTGACTCGATGGACTTGATCACGTCCTTCGAGATGAGTGTCGTATCTTGCAAGGCTTGTTCGGCCAGGGTACGGACAGCATTCTCGACCGCTTCCTTGGCCTGGTCCGACTTGGGTTTGAACTCGCGCTGTAAAAGCGAGGCAAAGTCGCCGGTTTCAAGCGTTTGGACCGCCGCTGCGGACTGAACCTGATCACTGGAACTGGTTTCGGCCATGGCTCATTACTCCTCGGCGGGTTTTTCGCTGCTCTGGGGCTTGGGGGCCGCCGCCAGCGATTGCAGCAAGGTCGGATCGTTGAGAACCTTAGCCATCAATTCCTCGGCGCCCGTCTTACCGTCCATGTAGGTCATCAGATTAGACAGTTGCTGGCGCGCTTGCAGCAGCTTGTTCAAGGCATCGACCTTGCGCGCGACCGCCGCCGGGGAAAAATCATCCATGCTCTCAAAGGTAAGATCCACGCTTAGTTCCCCTTCACCGGTCAAGGTGTTAGGAACCCGAAATGCCGCACGCGGTTTCATCGCTTTCATGCGGCTATCGAAGTTGTCCACATCAATTTCCAGAAACTTCCGATCCGCCACTGGCGCCAGGGGATCGACCGGCTTACCGGACAAATCCGCCATCACACCCATCACGAACGGTAACTGGACCTTTTTCTCGGAACCGTACACTTCCACGTCGTACTCGATCTGTACACGCGGTGCCCGGTTGCGGGCAATAAATTTCTGACTGCTCATCGCCATCGGAATATCACCTCATCAATCGCTGGAAAAATGATTGGCCATGGCTCTGAAAGCCTAGCTGACCCACGGTTAATTACTACTGTCCTGATCCTGAAGACCCAAAATCAGGATGGCCTGCTCGGCGCCGCCAGGCGCAAGGTCGTTTAGAATCGACATAAAGTCTTTGGCCACTAACCTCTTCGCCCGTTTCAACAAAAACGGTACCGGACTGGACGGTTCGTGCCGCTCAAAATAATCGGCGATTCGATCCAGCATGCGTACTGCATCTTCTCGACTGCCGATTTCGCCGACGACCAAACGCTGGGCGCCAGACGTTGCTGAACCGGACAGCAGCGATCCTTCCTCAGTCGCATCAGCGGCAGAAGTGTCACTGACCAGGCCAGCTCCCCGCCGTTGCAAATGTTCGGCCAATACCTGCCGCATCTCCTTTAGGACATCGGTCAAAGCGCTCATATCGGGCGCCTGGCTGACACCGACTTGCTCAGTTAAAACGACTTCGATCCGCTGAGTCCGCTCGATGGCCGCTGTCACAGTGCCAGCGGTGGCTTGCAGCGCTTCAAGATCGGCCTCCTGAAACGCCCCATCGACCGCAGCTCGGGTCGGTTCACCTTCCTGATCGTTAGACCCCACGGGGATCAGCGCGCCGCTGGCCACCTGGATATCCCGCAGATTGAGCCGTCCGAAGGCACGGGTGCTGACCAGCGGCGTCTCCCGCAAACCGCGCAAGGTGGTTTCCGGATCGCAGAGCGCCACAATGGTATTGACCCGCAGCATGGGATCGTTGCCGTCATCGGGATCAAGCCGTGGGTGAACGCCCTCCCAAAAGCGTTCCAGTAACCCCTGTACCAGGCTGAGGCCGTCGGCGAAACCCGGCAAACCGTCCGTGTGGAGGGATGCCCTAGCCAAATAGACCGCCACCCGCAAATCTCGGGTGCGCTCCAGTAGACTCAAGGCACTTTTCCGAACACTCCGCCAGTCCGGTGGCTCAGCGGGAATGACGGTATCGCCGTATTGGCGCTCCGGGGTCTCCTGCGCCAGCTTTTCCATCGCCACGAACTCAGGATCGTATTCAAGATCATCACCACATAGCGCATCGGGCGCGATCTCGCTCAACAGCGCCTCGACATCCAGCACACTCATCGTCGCCTCCTTCCTCGCAAACCCTGAAGATTTCAAGTATAGCGGCGCTGAGCGCTATTACCCGGCTGGCCACAGACTCGGTTACAATCGGTCGCAACCAATCCGACGGACTCCGCCCGGTATAGTTGTTGCAATTCATCTGCCAACGGAACGTGGGCCATGCCTCTGAAATTAACCATCACTAGCTATCAGCGGCTCTCTCCCGACCAGGAAGCCAGCAAAACCCTGGATTGCGGGTCGCTTACCATCGGCCGCGCGGCTCAAAGCGATTGGGTGCTGCAAGACCCGGAACGCATTCTGTCCAAACTGCACGGCATCGTGGAATATAAAGAGGGAGCCTATTTCCTCACCGACCGGAGCCAGAACGGTATTTTTCACAACGACGACGCCGAGCGGATGCCGAAGAATCAGGCCATCCGCATCAACGATGGCGACCGTTTCACCTTGGGCGAGTACGAAATCGCGGCTACGTTCCAAAACGAGGCTGACAGTTTTTCAGAAACCGGTTCCGAAGGGCCGTCCACCGATCTCCTGCCACCCGGTTCTGACTTGTTCGGCCTGCCGACTCCGCCAGTCGATGAACCAACCCCGGTCCGGGTTGAGCGTGCGTCGCCTATCGATCCGGTGCCTTTTAATGATCTTCTGTCTGGAGAACATGTTGGCGGCGGATTTCAGTACTCGGCCAGAGCCGTTCCCGGTACTGCCGCGACTGCACGGCCACCGGATTTATCAGCGCCGGAGCGGGTCAATTTCGAGCTGCCCTCGCTGATTTCTCGCCCGCAGCTCGGCAAAGAGCATCCCAGACCCCCTTTGCTGCCCGAAGCCGCACCGACAGACCCGGTGCCCGCCTCGGTGTTTGAAAAGCCATCGGATAGCCTGAGTCTGCCTGAGCCTGCCGCAAACAGCGCCCAGCCACCGGCCATTTCCCCCTTAATACCACCGGAAAGCGTGCAAGACATAGCGCAAGGCATAGCGCACGAATCGCCGGCCGATCTGGCCAGACCGACATCCGAACCCCTTATTCCCGAAGATTGGTGGAGTCAGCCGCCCGCTGCGCCGCTCAGCCCGACACCGATTCCGCCCCTCGCCCCGTCCGCGATTCCAGCGCAATCACCGCCACCGAGGATCGCTCCAGCCAGCCAGCCCTCGCCGGCCCTTCCCGTTGCAGCCCCGCAGCAAGCCCCGCCCAGCCTGCCGGCTTCGGCCGCTGCCGTCGCACCCAGTACACCCCGTGCGGACATTTTGTTGCGCGCCTTTTGCGAAGGAGCGGGTTTGCCACACTTGAAGCTGACCGAAGAGCAGATGCACCGCATAATGGTCAACCTGGGCGGGATGCTGCGGGAAACCGTGCGAGGCTTGATGGAAATCCTGCTTGCCCGCAGCGACATCAAGGGTGAATTCCAGTTGGACCGCACCAGCATGGGGCCTATCGATAACAACCCGTTAAAAACTCCGCCCGGTCGCCCCCCATTAAGCCCGGAAGAAGTGATGGTGCTGCTGCTGGTTGGCCAAAAAGATGCTTACATGTTACCGGTGCAAGCGGTTCGTGAAGGCTTCGACGATATCAAAGCCCACCAACTGGCGGTCGTGGCCGGCATCCAGGCCGCTTTGACCCGTTTATTGCAACGCTTTGACCCGGACAACCTGGAAACCCGTCTTGAACAAAGCGTACTCGACAATCTCTGGCCCGCTAATCGGAAAGCGAAATATTGGGATTTATTCACTACCGAATATGAGGCCATCGCTCACGAAGCCGAGGATGATTTCAAGAAGCTGTTTGGCGATGAATTCGCTCGTGCCTACGAAAACCAGTTGCGCCTTTAGTGGCCGCTCCGGGTGTGGCATCGGCTTTTGGCCGGCGATTTCAATGCTAGGCTTAAACGATGTCCGTCACTCCCCAGTCAACCCAGCGCTGAAACGAGCAAGATGCCCATGAGTTGGTACAGCAAAGTGGTATGGTCGGAAGGCATGTTCCTGCGACCTCAGCATTTCCAGCAGCAGGACCGTTATCTGGAAGCCTTCGTCCGGCAATCCTGTAGCCCGTTGCGCCCTTACGGTTGGGGTGTGACTGAGTTGGCGCTGGATCGGGAAACGCTGGCCCTCGGTAAAGTCGCCATCACCTCAGCCAAGGGCCTGTTACCGGACGGTACCCCATTCAGCATTCCCGACCACGACCCGCCACCCGTACCGCTTGACATCGACGCGACCGCCCGCGATGTCCGGGTCATATTGGCTCTACCCTTGCGCCGCACCGGCATGGCCGATGTGGAGCGTGGCGAGCAGGCCGATACGGCGGCCCGTTATCGCGCCACCGCCCATGAAGTGCGCGATAACAACATCGACACGGCCAACAACAGCGCCTTTGTCGAAACCGGCGACCCCCGCTTGCGGTTATTTCCCGATAGCAAGGACTTGAGCGAATATACCGGTATCGGTATCGCGCGTGTGGTCGAAAAGCGGCCTGATCAGAAGATCGTCCTTGACGAGCACTACCTGCCGCCCTGCCTGGACTGCCGTGGCGTGCCGGTTTTGCAAGGTTTCGTCGCCGAGTTGCTCGGCCTGCTGCACCAACGCGGTGACGCATTGGCTGACCGAGTGGTCGGCGGCGGCACCGCCCGCGCAGCGGCATTGGACTTGGCCCAGTTTATGCGTCTGCAAGCCGTTAACCGTTTCGAACCGCTCTTCGCCCATCTAACCATCATGCAGGGTTTACACCCCGAAATGTTTTACCAAATCGCCCTGCAAATGGCTGGGGAGATGGCCACTTTCACAGATAAAGTGAAACGTCGGCCGCCGCCCTTTCCGGCTTATGATCATGATGATTTGCAGAAAACCTTTGCGCCGATCATGCAGGAGCTACGACGCTCACTGAGCCTGGAGGAAGTGGATGCCGCCATCCAGATCCCTCTGGAAGAACGCCAGTTTGGTATCCGTGTCGGCATCATTACCGACCGGGAAAAACCGTTGCTCACCAAGGCCAACTTTATTCTGGCGGTTCGGGCCGACCTAGCCGCCGAGGTGGTGCGCTCTCGTTTCCCCCCTCAACTCAAGATTGGCCCGGTCGAACTGATTGCCAAACTCATCAACCATCATTTACCCGGTATCGGCGTCAGCGCGCTGCCGGTGGCGCCGCGCGAGATCCCTTATCGAGCGGACTTCATCTATTTCCGGCTTGATCGCAACAGTGAATTTTGGAAACAACTGCTCAATTCGGGCGGTTTCGCCTTTTTCGTCGGCGGTGAATTCCCTGGGTTGGAAATGGTTTTCTGGGCCATCAAAGAGTAGCCGACTGTGACCATCGACGATCCGTTTGCGACGTCTGACGAAGATACCAGCCGCACGATCATCCGGCCAGCACCGGGTGGCCGCCGACCTGGCCGCAGTACACCGCCACCGCGCCCACCGTCGGTCAGTGCGCCAGAAGACGTGACCGTCGCCGGTGGCGTTGGCTTGAACCCACTGGAAGCCGCCGCCGCGCCGCTCCTGAGCTTGATCACACGCCTGAAAAACACTTCCACACATCCCGATCCTGAGCAGTTGCGCCAGCGGATGATTGAGGAACTGAAAACCTTTACCGCCCAGGCCCGCAATGCGGGTATTGATGAAAAAACCACCTTTCGCGCCCGCTATGTGCTCTGCACCACGCTCGATGAAGTGGTTCTGAACACGCCCTGGGGCCGAGCCAGCCAGTGGAGCGAAAACAGCCTGCTGATCACCTTCCATAATGAAGCCTGGGGCGGTGAAAAGTTTTTCGAGTTGCTGGATTCCGTCGTCCAGGACCCGCGCAAGAATCTCTATCTGCTGGAATTGATGTATTTGTGCCTAGCCTTCGGCATCCAGGGGCGCTACAAGCTGCTAGAAAACGGTCGCGGCCGGCTGGAAGAGCAGCGGGAGCGCACGTATAACGCCATCCGCAGCGCGCGCGGCGAGTTCGAGCGCGACTTATCGCCACACTGGCGCGGGGTGCTCGACCAACGCAATCCGCTGATCCGCTACGTCCCACTCTGGGTGGTGGCGGGCGTCGCCGCCGCTTTGCTGCTGTTGGCTTACGCGCTGTTTAACTGGTCGCTCAACAAAGCCTCCGATCCGGTGCTTGCCGCGCTCGCTGACATCCGTGGCCAAACCATGGCCACTGTGCGGCGCGGCGGGGTTACTGCCACCGCCGCTGCTGTCAAAATCGATCCAGGTTTTGCAGCGGCCAGCCAACGAATACGCGCTTTTCTAGAGCCTCAAGTGCAGCAAGGGCTGGTGAAAGTGATCGAAGAACCCCAGCAAACCACCATCCGCATCCGTGGCGATGGGCTGTTCGAATCCGGCAAAGCCGAGGTCAAGGCCACCTTACAAGGGTTGCTACAACAAATCGGTGCTGAGTTCGCCAAGGTGCAAGGCCGGGTTCTGGTGACGGGTCACAGCGATAATGTGCCGATCCGCACCCTGCAATTCCCCTCCAACTGGCATCTATCAAAAGCCCGCGCCGACAGCGTGGTGCAAATCCTGGCGTCTGCCGGCAATAACCCCAACCGCTTCATCAGCGAAGGTCGTGCCGACACGCAACCCGTGGTTGCCAACGATAATCCGCAGAATCGAGCGCTCAACCGGCGGGTTGATATCGTCCTGCTCGCGCGCGTCAATTAGGTCAAGGGCCATGAAGAAGATCCTGAATTTTCTCAAAAATCCTTGGCTGATCGGCATCACCGGCTTTCTCGCCGTCGGCGCGCTGATCTGGTATCTAGGCCCGCTGATCTCAGTAGCCGGCAGCTCGCCGCTGGCTACCGATCTGGGCCGTGTCGCCACCATCCTGGCCTTTGGCGGCTCGATGGCGATCTACAAGGTCGTCTACTACGTCCAAACGTTACGCAGCAACCGCGACATGCTGGCGGATCTGGCCGGTCAGGCCGGTCAGGCTGGCCAATCAGGTGGCGGCGGTGCGGGATCGGCCGACGACAGCGCCGCCCGCGAACAACAGCAAAAAAAGAAAGAGCAAGAAGCCGCCTCGGCCGAAGAAATCTCCACGCTCAAGCAAGGACTCGATGAAGCCCTGGGCGTGCTGAAAAAGACCCGGCTGGGCGGTAAAACCGGACGCGGGCAATATCTTTACCAGCTACCGTGGTACATCATCATCGGCCCGCCCGGCTCTGGCAAAACCACCGCACTGATCAATTCCGGCCTGCGCTTTCCGCTCGGTGCCGGCAAGGTGCGCGGCGTGGGCGGCACCCGCAACTGCGATTGGTGGTTCACTGACGAGGCGGTCTTGCTGGATACCGCCGGCCGCTACACCACGCAAGACAGCCATGAGGAAGTTGACCGGGCCGCGTGGCGCGGTTTTCTCGATTTACTCAAGAAGCACCGCCGCCGCCGGCCGATCAACGGTGCCTTTGTCGCGATCAGCCTTGCCGATCTGATGCAAAAGCGCGAAGACGAGCGGGCGGCCGATGCGCTGGCCATCAAGCAGCGTATCCAGGAATTGCACGAGCATTTCGGCATCCGCTTCCCCATTTATGTGCTGTTCACCAAGGCGGATTTGATCGCCGGCTTTATCGAATTTTTCAACGATCTGGGCAAAGAAGAACGCGATCAAGTCTGGGGTATGACCTTCCCGATGGATGACCCCGCCGACACTGATGGGGTGATTCAGTATTTCCGGGGCGAATTCGACTTGCTGGAACAGCGCCTCAACGACCGGCTGGTGGAGCGCTTGCAGAACGAGCGTGATCCGCCACGACGCGATCTGATTTATACCTTTCCCCAGCAATTCGGCTCACTGAAACAGGTCGCTGAACAGTTTTTGCAGGCCGTGTTCCGGCCCAGCCGCTTTGAAGAGCGCGTGCTCCTGCGGGGCGTGTATTTGACCAGCGGCACCCAGGAGGGTACGCCGATTGATCGGCTGATGAGCGCCTTGGCCACGACGTTCGGCTTACGGCGACAAGCCCTCAGCACATTCTCCGGTAAAGGCCGCAGCTATTTCATCACCCGCCTGTTGCGCGATGTGATCTTTCCTGAAGCCGAAATCGCCGGTGCCAATCTGCGAGTGGAGCGCTGGCGGGCCTGGATTCAGCGCGGCGCTTATGCCGGTGCTTTACTGATCACCATAGCGGCCGCCCTGCTGTGGTTGACCAGTTACGCGCGCAACGAGATGTATGTGCGGGCAGTCGAAAAACAACGGGTGGAAGTGAATAAGCAGATTCAGGCGCTGTCTGCCGACCAGACCGACCCGGCTGCCGCTTTGCCGCTGTTGGATGTCGCCCGCGCCATCCCCGGCGGTTACGGCGAACGCGACACCGGCAAGCCGTGGCTGATGGGATTTGGCCTCTATCAGGGCGATAAGCTGGGCGGGGAGGCACTGGCGATTTATCAACGCCTGCTGAGTCAGGCTTTCTTGCCGCGCATCATCCTGCGCCTAGAAGAGCGTTTGCGCCAAAACACCAATAATCCCGGCTACTTGTACGACACGCTCAAGATCTACCTGATGATGGATGACACCGAGCATTTCGATGCCAACGCTGTGAAAGCGTGGCTAGAACAGGAATGGCAAACGAATTTGCCCAGGACCGTTGACCGGGAACAGCGTGACCATTTGAACGCTCACCTCGCCGCACTGCTGGAACAGGCGCCGCTGAAATCACCCATCGCCCTGGACAATACCCTCATTCAAAGCGTCCGCGCCCTGCTCAACCAGGTTCCGCTCGCCCAACGGGTTTACGAGCGCGTCAAACACAATCAACGCACTGCGGGTAATTTGCCCGAAATCGGCCTCACCAGCGCCGCCGGCCCGGATACGCCACGAGTCTTCGACCGTAAAAGCGGTCAGCCGCTTAACGGTGGCGTTTCCGGCCTTTACACCTACAACGGTTACTATCAATTCTTTCTGACCGAAACCCCCAAGCTGGTGGAACGGCTGGCCGATGAAAGCTGGATCTTGGGACCGGCAGCACGGATAGCCAACACGCCGGCCGACCGCCAGCAAATCGCCGACGGCGTTTGCCGGCTTTACTGGGCCGATTACGTGCGGCTGTGGCAAGACTTGCTCAGCGATATCAAGATCAAGGAATTCGATAGCCCCGAAGCGGCGCTCGACATCCTGCAAGTCCTCTCAAGCCCGACCTCGCCCTTGCGCACCTTATTTCAAACCATCGCCCGTGAAACCGCTTTGGATCGGCCACCGGCGCCCGCCCCACCGGACGCCAGCAAACCGCCCGCCGACCGGTCGCTGACGGATAAGATCGCCGGCATTCTCGGCGACAATCCAGACCCGGCAGCGCAAAACAAGCCGCTCAACTGTGGAATCGAGCCGCGCCTGGTGGGCCTCAACACCCAGTATGGCCGCGAAATCACCGGCCCCGAAGGCACGATCCCGGCGCTCGATAAAACGCTATCCGCCGTTAACGACCTCTACGGTCATATGAACGCTATCGGCCGGGCGCGGGAATCCAGCCCCGACGGCAAGGTGCCAGACAACCTTAAAACGCAGTTTGGGACTGTGGTCAGCCAGCTACAGGCGGATGCCGCCCGCAAACCACCGCCGTTTAATCTGCTGCTTAACAAATTAGCCCAAGATAGCGCGGATATTGTGCGCAGCTTGCGCGACCGTTTGAACGCAGGATGGAAAGCGGCACAGATTGCCGCTTTTTTTCAGGATAACCTGAATAACCGTTATCCCTTGGTGCGTAGCTCAATTAGCTGGGCTGGCGGTGGACCCAGCGGCGGCACCGGTTCGGCCGTGCCACCCAACAGTATCAAGTGGACGATGGACTCTACCGTCACCACGATCAGCCCACCCACGGTGCAAGGTCCGCCGGATGCTACCCTGGCCGCATTTGGCCGCTTCTTTGGCCCCAACGGTTTGCTGGATGGCTTTTTCAAGCAGCATCTTCAGCCCTACGTCGATACCTCCCAAGGTGCTTGGCGCTGGCGTGGTCCGACGGGTCCCGAGCAGAGTGTGCCACCGGAAATCTTGCAAATTTTCCAACGGGCCGCCGCCGTGCGTGACTCGCTTTTCGCCGGCGGTGGGCAGACGCCGACTATCCGCTTTCAACTCACGCCGGTGGAGATGGGTGGCGATGCCGGGCAAGTGGTGATCGCCCCGGATGGTCAGACACTCGCTTATACGGCCGGCCAAGCACCCCGAACGGTTAACGTCCAGTGGACCGGTGCGGCTGGTCAAGCCAAGCTGGAAATGCAATCGGCCGGCACTAATCCGGCCCAATACACTGAAACCGGTCCTTGGGCTTGGTTCAAGCTGCTCGACAAGGCGCGGATGGAACCGCTCAGTACCGGTCAATTCCGGGTTACCTTTCAGTTGGGTGGCCGACAAGCGGTTTATGACCTGCGCACAGCGGGGGCTAATAACCCGTTTCGTTTGCGGGAATTGGAAAATTTCCGTTGCCCGGAACAGCTATAATGAATTTCTGATCCGTTATTTTGATCGCACCAAAAACAGCCGCTTTCAATGCCCGGAAATACCCCATGTCGGAACCAATAGCCCAGCGCGTGGCGGGTTTTTTCGGTAAGCTGCCAGCTCGGGGGGATTTTATTGGCCGCCACTTGCCAAAATCCTTTCTCGATCCCTGGGATACCTGGCTGCAAGCCGCCATCGCCCAAAGCCGAACTCAGTTGGCGGAGATGTGGCGTGAATACTATTGCACCAGCCCGATTTGGCGCTTCGCGCTCGGCCCCGGATCATGTGGGCCGATGGGTTATACAGGCATCCTGATGCCAAGCGTGGACCGAGTCGGTCGTTACTACCCCCTCGCCATCACTATTCCCCTGGAGCCGGCATCACCCTTGTTCGCATTACCGTTAACCGCTGAACCTTGGTTCCTTCAAGCCGAACAGTTGGCACTCATGGGCCTCGACCTCGACAGTCTGGATCTGGACGATTTTAGCCGACAAGTCGCCGCCCTGGGCACACCAGACACCTCTCTAGAAACCGAGATCGGCAGTGCCGTCGGTAACATTTGGTACTATGTCTGGCCGGAAAGCCTGGGACTGGCATCAATTGAGCCGACGCTGGCGAGCGATCTGTTAAATCGCAGTTTAGCTCGGTCAAGCCTGTGGTGGACCGAAGGCTCCGAGCGCATCCCTCGCTGCCTGCTGGTTTGCGAGGGCCTGCCACCGGTTGCCGGTTTTGTAGCACTGCTGGCTGGCGGATGGCAACAATGGGGTTGGATAGAAAAACAATTAGCCGGCATCACTATCGCTCCTGACGTAGGAGAATCCGGCACTGCCGAGGAGAGTGCATCATGAGCCAACAACCAGCTTTCCTGTGGTCGTCAGCCGGCCGCAGCCATGTCGGCATGGTCCGCGTCATCAACGAGGATGCCTGCCTGTCGCTGCCTCAATTGGGTCTTTGGGCGGTCGCCGATGGCATGGGTGGCCACGAAGCCGGCGATATCGCCAGCCAAATGATCATCGAAACCTTACAGCAGATCGAACCGCCGGATGACTGGGAGGCTTTTCTAGGTTCGGTACAGGAAGGGTTGCGCAAGGTCAACCGGCGATTACGCGAGGAATCGGCCCAGCGCTACCAGAATCGTACCATTGGCAGCACCGTCGTGGTGTTGTTGGCGCGGGAAGCGCACTGTGCTTGCTTGTGGGTCGGCGACAGCCGCATCTATCGGCTGCGCGAGGGTCAGTTACAACAGTTGACCCGTGATCACAGCCATGTGCAAGAGTTGGTCGATCAAGGCTTGATCCCGCCGGAAGAGGCGCATCGCCACCCGCTGGCCAATGTCATTACCCGCGCGGTCGGTTCGGCGGATGAATTGCTAGTCGATGAGGCCGTTTATCCGTTACAAACGGGGGATATGTTTTTGCTGTGCAGCGATGGGCTGAATAAAACGGTCAGCGACGACGAGATCACGCACCTGCTAACCCAAAGCAACCACAATTGTCAGGAAGCGGTCAAAGCCTTTATCCATCTTGCGCTGATGCGCGATGCCAACGATAACGTGACCACCGTCGTCGTCAACATCGCCGCTGCAAATCCAGATGCGGTCACCCTGGACGCTAAAACCCCAAGCGATCCGATTCCGACAGATTGGTACTTGCAATGAGCGCGTGCATCGCTCAGGCCAGCGTCAGCGCGCCCGCCGATACAGGGGTTGTGGCTGATCGGCGGCTGGCTGATAGGTTTCGGTAAACTCCTGGAACGCTTGCAAGGCATCTTCCAGGTCGCGATCTGACCGCAGCGCGAAGGCGTCGAATCCGCTACGCGCCATGAAAAAGAGCTGATCGCGCAGCACGTCCCCCACCGCGCGGATTTCACCCCGGTAGCCGTAGCGCTCTCGCAGCAGCCGAGCCTGCGAATAAGCCCGACCATCGGAAAACTTGGGAAACTCCAGCGCCACTATGGCCAAGCTGGGCAAATCCTGCACCAGATCGGCCACATTCGCCGTATTCGGTAACCGGACACCGACCGGTTCCTGGCGCTTTAACAGCGTATCCCGCTCCCGCTGCCAACGGATCAGCGAGACGATGACCGGCCCGGCAGGTAGATCGCCCTCATCGGCCGCAGGATGCCAATGATCTTCGATAATTTCCCGGTTTTTAATAACCGACGGCATAGCGCTGCTGCTCCTGTTTGGCTTCGTTGCTACCGGGCGTATAGGCCCGCAGCCGGAACGGCTCCAAGCCGATCCGGCGGAAGGTATCGATAAACCGCTCGCCATCTTCCCGCCGTTCCAGATACACCCAAAGAATCCGTTCCAGGGTATTGGCGACCTCCGTCTTGGGCACCGACGGCCCCAGGATATCGCCTAATGAGACATCGTTCTCCGAACAACCGCCTAGCGAAATCTGATACCACTCCTCGCCCTTTTTATCGACGCCCAGAATGCCGATATGGCCGACATGGTGATGACCACAAGCGTTCATGCACCCGGACATATTGAGCTGGAGGCGACCCAGATCGTACAGATAATCGAGGCGGTCGAATTTTTCGTTGATCTGCTGGGCTATTGAGATCGAGCTAGCGTTTGCCAAGCTGCAATAATCCAAGCCAGGGCAGCAGATCATATCGGCCAGCGTACCGATGACCGGCGCGGCCAGATGTTGCCTGACCAGGGCCTGCCAAAGCGGATGCAGATCGGCTTGGCACACATCGGCAAACAACAGATTTTGGTGATGAGTGGAGCGGATTTGGCCGAAACTGTAGCGGTCGGCCAGATCCGCCACTGCATCCATCTGCTCGGCAGTGATATCGCCCGGTGGGGTTCCTGGCTGCTTGAGTGCCAGATAGACGTTACGATAGCCCGGCACTTTGTGCTCAGCGACATTGTGGCGCACCCAGGTAGCGAAATCTTTGTCCTCTTTCAGCCATCGTTCAAAACTAAGATCGCGGGCAGCCTCAAGATCATACGATGGCGGCGCAAAAAAGCGCCGGACCCGCTCAACTTCGGCCGGGTCCAACACCAAACCGGTATCTCGGATCTGGCTCCATTCGGCCTCGACATCCTGGCGGAATTTTTCCGGACCGAGCGCTTTGACCAGAATCTTGATGCGCGCTTTAAACAGATTGTCGCGCCGACCGTGTTGGTTGTAGACCCGTAAGATGGCTTCCAGATAAGACAGCAAATCGCGCTGCGACAGCCATTCGCGGATGACATGGCCAATCAGCGGGGTCCGGCCTAAACCGCCACCCACCAGCACCCGAAAGCCGATTTTGCCCTGGTCGTCTCGCAATAAATTTAAACCGATATCGTGAACCTGGGCAGCCGCCCGGTCGTGAGCAGCCCCGGTCACCGCAATTTTGAACTTGCGCGGCAGGTAGGAAAATTCCGGGTGAAAGGTGGACCACTGGCGGATGATCTCGCAATAAATGCGCGGGTCTTCGATTTCATCTTTGGCCACACCAGCCAAATGGTCGGCGGTGACATTGCGAATGCAGTTGCCGCTGGTTTGAATGGCGTGCATCTGTACGCTGGCCAGTTGAGCCAGAATATCCGGTGTTTCTTCCAGCTTAGGCCAGTTGTATTGGATATTCTGGCGCGTGGTGAAATGGCCAAAGCCTTTATCATAACGGCGGGCAATATCAGCCAGAGCGCGGAGTTGTCGTGATGACAGCAAGCCATAGGGAATCGCCACCCGTAACATGGGCGCGTGGCGCTGGAGATAAAGCCCATTCATCAGCCGCAGGGGCCGAAATTCGTCATCACTCAGTTCGCCGGCTAAATAGCGCCGGACCTGACCGCGATATTGCGCCACGCGCTCATCCACCAGGGTTTGATCGTATTGGTCATACTGATACATCGGGGTAAATCCTCGCCTGGAAATTCGGTGATCGGGCTGCGGGCAAAGCGGGCTGGGGTTCGGCCAAAACGAGACCTTACCATCGGCCTATATGCAAACAAAGTATTTTTTCACCATAAATTTATGCTAATTATTTATAAAATCGCACAAATTCCAACGGGCCTCCGCACGAAGCCGACCCACTGGTACGGCTTAATCGCAGACATGAATGAAGTTTTTTGCTAACTCATCCAGCAGGGGAAACACTCGTCAAAGCGGTGGGTCGTGGCGCACGGCGCTGTGTCGGCTGGGTGGTGGGCGGTCGTGATGCTGACTCCAGCTTAGAAATTCGCCTTACTGCGCTCTTTACGCGCATACATATCGGCATCTGCCCGCTTGATTAGCTCGTCGGCCGTTTCTGCATCGCCTGGATAGCAGGCCACACCAACCGACCCGCCCAACACACTGCTAACTAAATGCTGGGCGGTCGTGATGCTGCTCATCGGCTCGCGTAACAGCCGCTCCAGAGAAGAACGCATTTGCTCTGCAATAGCCGCATTGGGAATATCGTTGGCCAGCAAAACAAATTCATCTCCGGCGTAACGTGCCACCAAATCGCCGGAACGAATCGAGCCACGCAAGCGCTTGCTGATTTCGATCAGCACTTGATCGCCCGCGTCATGTCCCAGGCGGTCGTTGACGAGTTTGAAGTTATTCAAATCCATAAAGAACACCGCAAACGGCCTATCGTCCGTTTGGCGCCGATGTTGGTGGATACGGTCGTTAATACTGCGCAGAATGCCTTCCCGATTGACCAGTTCGGTCAGCGAATCGGTTCGCAATCGCTGCTGCATCTGCCGAAAACTGTTGGCCAAATCGCCGATCTCATCGTTCCGGTGATCAGGTAACGGACTATCGAGTCGGCCTTGTCCCACTTCGCGGGCGGCGGCGGCTAATTTGTTCAAATCTCGGCTGACCCAGCTCAGGATACTCAAGCCAATCCCCACCACCAACAGCGCTGCCACCCCGCCGATGATCGCCGTTCTTCGCACATTCTCGGTGACGCCCTGCATGAAATCAGCGCGTGGCATCGCCACCACGATAACCCAATCCAATCCCACCGCGTCGCTGAGTCGGCTATAAGCCAGTTCGACTGTTTCTCCACCGGCATCAAAGTGCAGAGTTTGTGACGGCGTGATCATTGAGCCATTGAGGTCACGCCGCACGCGCTCGAAAGCCGCAAGTTGAAAGGCATCTTCGCTCTCTCTAACACTGAGGCGCTGACTGGTGCCATCGGCCAATCTTTTGATATTGCTGGTGCGGGACGAAGCGATCAGTTTGCCATCGACTTCCATAATGAACGCCAGCGAGTGTTCGCTGATTTTCAGCGTGCGCACAAAATCGTTGAGCTGACGCAGGGAAATATCCGAGGCGACAACGCCCGCCAAACTGCCTTGTACGTCGAGCACCGGCCGAACTGAGGTCGCCACCAGTTCGTTGCTACTAAAATCGATATAAATCGGGGTCCAGGCATAGCCAGGATGGGTTTCACCGACCTTGTACCAGGGCCGTTCACGCGGATCGAGCACCTTGGATTCCACGACCGGCGCAGACAGAGGACCCTGGATGCCGGTGAAGCGATAGAAGGAACGTGGCGCGGCAGAATCGATTTTAACGCGCAACTCCCCTTCCTGTAGCGAGTGTCGCCACAAGCCAAAAAATTGGCCTTCCCGCGAACCGTAGTAAACGTAATTGTTCGGGTCCAGATACAAGGACGTAGCAATCCAGAATCGAGCGCGCAACTCGTCAAAATGAGTTTCAATAGCCTCCGGCGCAACCATCCCTGGGGGAAAGGCGGCCTCAAGCACGGCCTTTGAACCGACGATATGACGATCTACCGCTTGGCTGATCCGCTCGACGGTTTCGCGCAGCAAATGATCGGCCACCGTATCCACCGCTTGGCTGCCCGCGCGGTAGGATAGCCAGCCGATCAAGGCGGCTACCCCTAGCACCAGCACCACATAGGGCACGGTTAGGGATTGACGAAACGAAAGGCGCATCATCCAACGTTACCGCACGGCAAAGCGATCACCCACAAAACAAGGGCGTAACCGGCGTCACCGGCCGCAATAGGCTGCTGCTGCTTGAGCCATGACATCCTCTTTGCCGCTGAATGGCTGCGGTGGATTGTCATTGTTTTTCATCGCATGAATTTTCTTGCCGGTGGCGAAATCCTTGGCAAAGTAAGCGATTTCCGGCATTTCGTAGGTCTTTTTTCCGCAGTCGATGACATAACGAGCGCGCAGCGACTTATGCCCGCCCTCAGTGACGTGTTCAAAATTCATCAGGCCCGTAAAGCTCACGCGCTGGGCTTGGCTTTGACCCTCGGTTTTGACCTTGCGCGGATTGACTAGCAACTGTTGACCCTGACCCGCATAGGCATCCTGCTTCCATAAAGTGTAATCGGATTTACCGCCGGAGGGCTTGCTGCCTTCGCCCAGAAACTCGACATAACCCTCGCTGACGAACAGGACCCGGTTTTCATCCTTGCCCTTGAGTGCCAGGGTCGGACCATCTTTTTGCCATTTGGCCCTGCCGGAAGCGCGGAACGTCTCCGGTTTATCCTGCTGATAGGTTTCGACCAGGTTATATTTCGTTTTACCATCAAATTCATTCAGATACAGCCAGGTGTCGATCCCTGAGCAACTGCCGCAAGGCACCGTCCCCGTGTAATAGCCGTGCCAATCCACGCTGGTGCGGGTGGAATCCTGCCCATAAGTCATCGTACTTGCGACTACGAAAACAGCCCCGATAGCCGCCACAAAGATTTTTGCAACATTCTTATTGTTCATAACTCACTCAAAATATTCGATAAACGGATTAGAAAACTTCAAGCTTGCACCATCAAATTCCGACACAGCCATTCGCGTTGCTCGGTTCGCAGTTTCCGCTCTTCAGCCCGGCCGTTGACAGTCAATTCCAGCTTCCGTACCTCCGGGTGGCCATAAACCACCGGCGTAAAGCGCACGGTTTCGCGCGGATAATCGCCGCTCTCCTCAATCTTGACCGTCGTGCGCTCCTCCCGCACTTCCGCCGTCACCTGGGCCAGGCCCCAAGTGCCCTGCTCATAGCGGCGCGTTTCCCGATCATCCAGCGTGTACTCAAACTGTGCGGGCTGGTCATGACAGAACAGATGCAGCTCGATGGCGCTTAAATGCATGAAACTGTTACGCAACGGCCCGGCGTAATACGGCAGCACCGCGCCGTCGCGGGCAAACAGCGGCAATTCATCGGCGGCGGCCGCGTAATGCAGCACCCGTCCGCCCTGTACCCAGACGCCATGATTCAAGTCGAACCACCAGCCCGCTGGCAACGCGATCCTTCGTTCCTGGTATTTCACACCACGCTGGATCGATTCCGGCCCCTGGCCCTCGCCGTGCAGAATCGGCGCAACCAGCAGCGCATCGCCAACCAAATACTGATCGCCCAAATGGGCATATTCGGGATGGTCGTAGTGATAGAGCAGCGGTCGGATCACCGGGTCGCCATCGCGCCAATGGGCAAAAAAGCACTGGTAAAGATAGGGCAGCAAGCGATAGCGCAGCCGAATCGCACCCCGAATGGCCGCCAAGGTGGCAGGGCCGAATTGCCACGGTTCCTGAAAGCGGGAATCCCGCGAGGAATGATTGCGGAAAAACGGAAACAGGCAGCAGGCTTGATGCCAGCGCACCAGCAATTCGGCGTTGGTGTCGTCCATAAACCCGCCGACATCGGGGCCGTTGAAGGCGATGCCGGACAGGCTCAGGTTCAGCGAGCACGGCAGCGCCATCCGCAGATGATCCCAATTGCTGGCGTTGTCGCCGGTCCACACCGCCGTATAACGCTGAGTTCCAGCGCACGCACTGCGGGTCAACAGAAACGGCCGACCGTCGGGATCGCGCTGTTCACAGGCCGCGCGGCTGGCCAACGCCATAAAATGCGCGTACTGATTGTGATAGCGCTCATGCGGCGCTTGACCATGTTGAAAGCACATTTCCTCGGTGCGGCTGTAGCCAGTGGCTGGATCGTTCATATCCAGCCAGACCCCATCCACCGCGCTGTCCCGTAAAAAATCCGCCAGATAAGCTGCCCACCAAGCGCGGGCGGCCGGTAGGCTAAAATCGGGAAATACCGTATCACCCGGCCATACCTTGCCGACATATTCACGGCCGCTGGCGGTCTGACAGAACACCGCCTTCTCACGGCCACTGTCGTAGACGGGATAGCCCGGTTCGCGTTTGACGCCAGGATCGACAATGGTAACGGCGTGGATGCCAGCGTCTTTCAGTTCGCGGTTCAACCCCGCTGGGTCGGGGAAATCCAGCCGATCCCAGCTAAACAGCCGGTACTCGTCCATGTAGTCGATGTCGTACCACAAGGCGCTGACTGGCACATCGGCGGCGGCGAACTGTTCGGCCAGCGCCCGAAATTCCCGCTCATGCCGATAGCCCCAGCGGCACTGGTGATAACCCAGCGCCCACAGTGGCGGCAGGGGCGCACGGCCAGTTAGCGCGGCATAGCGGCGCGTCACCTCGCGCAAGGTCGGCCCGGCCAACAGATAGAGGTCAGTCACGCCGCCGAAGGCTTGATACCAAAACTCCCCCGGCCGGGTCTTGCCCACATCCATCACCACGCGGTGGGGATTATCGAAGAACACGCCTAAAAAGCGCTCGCCGACTTTGAGAATCGCCAATGGAATGGCGACATAGGTGGGATCATAATCGTCGCGGGCGTAGGTGTGCCGAAACACCGCCACTACATCCACGTTCAAAAAATCAGCCGTCTGGCCGAGTTTGTTGAGCGGCCCGGCCCGTTCCCCCAGGCCGTAACAACCGTTGACGCCGGTCAGGGCAAAATTCAGCAACAGCGCCTCACCGCAACAGCCGATCCCATCGGCGACGGTTTCCAGCATGACCTCGGTCATTGCTACCCGCAGCCGGGTGGGCTGAAGTTCGATCTGGCCGATAGCGGTTACAAACCGCGCCGTGTCGGCCTCTAGCCTGGGCGTCGCAACCGCACCGCGCCGATAAGCGGGCCGTACTGCGTCTGAATACTGGGTCGAATCGGCCACCTGCCCATTTTCAAAGCGCAGGCGGCAACAGCCATCCATGACGGTTTCGCAACCGACCCGCAACGCCATGCCGGGGCCGCTTAGCTTTACGGCCTCGCCATCAAGGTGGAATCGCTCGGCACGATCAAAATTGAGGGGATGAATTTTCTGGCCAAAAAACATAGCGTGGCCCTGAGCTTAGCAACCCGAAACGCTTTGCGAGAAAGCGCAATTTTTATCTAAGGCTGGCCAAGGGGTTTGGCGGTCTTGCTCTTGACCTCCGCCAGCATCTCCGCCAGTTGAGTCGGCGAAACATAGCCGGGGATCATATCGCCGGATTCTAAAATAATGCTCGGCGTCCCCCGTACCCCCAATTTCTGCCCAAGCTCATACTCTCGCTTCACTGGATTATCACAGCTTTTAAGTTCGATATTCTCGCCACGCTTGGCTTTGGTCATTGCCGCGCGCCGATCATCGGCGCACCAGACCGCCACCGCCTTCTTGTATGACTCCGAATCGATGCCCTCGCGGGGGAACCAGAGGTAACGCACCTTGATCCCCTCTTTGTTGTAAGCCTCCATCTGGGTGTGTAGCTTGCGGCAGTAACCGCAATCGATGTCGGTAAACACCGTCACGGTATGCTTAACCGGGCCTTCGGGGCTAAAAATCACCATATTTTGCTCACCCAGGGCATCAATCGCCTTGCCGCGTAACTGGCCACGCCGGTTCTCCGTGAGATTATCGAGCGAGGTTAGATTGACGATTTCGCCTTGGACTGCGAACTGGCCATCCTCACTGAGATAAATCACTTGCCCGCCCAGCACGACTTCATAGAGTCCCGGAATGGCGCTCGGCGTGATACTGTCAGGCTTCTCACCCTTTAGAACAGTTTGTAAATGGGTGGTATCGGGTCGCTTGGCGGTCGCCGCCGGTGCGGGATCGGCGGGCGGCGTTTGCGGTGTCGGATCGGCGGCCAAGGCACCGACAGCATAGAGAACAGCGACGAACAGCAAGGTCTTACGCATCTTTCAATACCTTATAGATAGCGACAATAATGAATTGAGAGGGCCGACACCCGTCTGGGTTCCAGAAGGATCGGCTGAAATTTACAAAACTGGATTAGACCCATCCGGCAAAATTGACCCCCATGCTACAGCGCCAAGATTTTTATTTCGACCTACCGTCTGAATTGATTGCCCAACAGCCCCCCGCACAGCGCGGTGATAGCCGGTTATTGGCCCTGGATGGTGCGACCGGCCAGGTCGCTGACCAGCGCTTCAGCGATCTGCTGGAATTGTTACGGCCAGATGATTTGCTGGTCTTTAATGACACTCGCGTTATCCCGGCCCGCTTGTCTGGCCGCAAAGCCAGCGGTGGCCGGGTTGAACTGCTGGTTGAGCGCGTTTTGGACGAGCAGCGGGCTTTAGTACAGATTCGGGCAAATCGAGCACCCAAGCCAGGTAGCCTGTTGGTATTTGATGCGGGTGGCACCGCTATCGTCGTTGACCGGCAGCAGGATCTGTTTGAAATCCGCGTCGATATCGATCAGCCCCTACCGACCTGGCTGGAGCAACACGGTCGGCTCCCCCTGCCGCCCTATATTACCCGCGAACCGACCGCCCATGACGCCGAACGCTATCAAACCGTTTATGCCCGGCAACCGGGCGCCGTGGCAGCACCCACCGCCGGGCTGCATTTCGACCAAGCCCTGCTCACTCGGATCAGTGAGATGGGCGTCGCCAGCACGTTTATCACCTTGCATGTCGGCGCCGGCACTTTCCAACCGATCCGCATGGAACAGATTACCGAGCACGTCATGCACGCCGAACGCTTCGCAATTACGCCGGAGACGTGCGAGCAGATCCGCGCTACCCAGGAACGTGGCGGACGGGTGATTGCGGTCGGCACCACCACGCTCAGGGCGTTAGAAACAGCCAGTGACGAGCAAGGTGTCCCCCAACCTGGGCCGGATGAAACACGCATTTTCATCTATCCCGGCTATCGCTTCCGCTGCGTCGATGCGCTGATCACCAACTTTCATCTGCCCGAATCCACGCTATTGATGCTGGTGGCGGCTTTTGCCGGACGGGCCGCGATCCTGGAGGCTTACCGCCATGCGGTGGCCGCAGGTTATCGTTTTTTTAGCTACGGTGATGCCATGTTTATCACTCGCGCGCCGCACAACTAAACCAATCCCCAAGACACAATTACCCAGTCGTCGCCGACACGGTTGCAATTGCCGCTGGCTAGCCCCTACAGTTGTCGGCATCGTTGGTTGTCATGCACTACCCTGCTGGAGCTTGCTATGAAACGCATTTTCCTCTTTGTCGCCACTAACCTGGCGGTTGTCGTACTCTTGGGAATTATCGCCCGGCTGCTGGGCGTGGACCGCTTTCTAAACGAATCGGGGCTTAATCTCACCAGCTTGCTGGTTTTTGCCACGATTTTCGGCATGGGCGGTTCGCTCATTTCCCTGCTGATGTCCAAGTCCATCGCCAAAATGTCGGTCGGCGCTCAGGTGATTGCACAACCCACCAGCCAAACCGAGCGCTGGCTGGTCGATACCGTCCAGCGCCAAGCGCAGGCTGCTGGCATCGGAATGCCGGAGGTCGCCATTTACGATTCACCTGAACCGAATGCGTTCGCCACCGGCGCCAACCGCAATGCCGCACTGGTGGCCGTGAGCACTGGCCTGTTGCAACAGATGTCGGCCGAGGAAGCGGAAGCGGTGCTGGGCCATGAGGTGAGCCATGTTGCCAACGGCGACATGGTGACGTTGGCTTTATTGCAAGGGATACTCAACACCTTCGTTATCGCCCTGTCACGGGTAGTTGGCTCTGTGGTAGATCAGGCGCTATCGCGTGGCCAAGATCATCGAGGCTCCGGCATGGGCTATTACCTGACCAGCATGGTGCTGGAACTGCTGTTTGGGTTCATCGCTTCACTGATCGTGATGTGGTTTAGCCGCTACCGGGAATTTCACGCCGACGCGGGTGGGGCCAAATTGGCTGGGCGTAGCAAGATGATCGCGGCGCTGGAGCGGTTGCGGCAATTGCACGAACCGTCACAGTTACCTTCGCAGATGGCCGCATTCGGCATCAACGGTGGACTGGGGGATGGATTGCGCAGGTTGTTGATGACGCATCCACCGTTAGAAGAACGTATCGAGGCGCTGCGTCGGCAAGGTTAACCTGATAGCCACCAGGGGAACCGGCAGCCGGCCCACTAAGGCACCCGGTTCCCCGCAAGAGACGAGGATGTCAGCTTGCGTATTGCTTGAAATCGAAATCCAGCTCTGCTCCGGCTTCTGCGACCATATTGCCTTGCACCAGGGTCACGCCGAATTGCCAGATGCTCGCCATCTGTGGTGCTGTAGACACCCCGGCCGCGACCACCCGGACATTCAACTCCTGGGCTTGTCCGGCCAACGTCGCCATAGAGCGGCGGCTTTGCTCATCTCTGGCTTTGGCCAGCTTCTCAATCAAGCTCCCATCGAGCTTGATGAAATCGGGCAGCATTTCCTTTAGCAGGCGCTCGGAATTCTGCTTACCGCCGAAATGCGACAACGCAATCCCACACCCCAGTTCTCGTAAGCGGGTGCGCAGCGCCTTCGCCTCCTCGAAATACTCCTCGGCGTTGTCTTCCTTGATCTCCAGCACCAAGTGATGTCCCGACAATCGGCTTTCTTTGACCCGTTTACTAAGCCAATCAAAAAATTCTTTATCTAGTATAGAGTTATACGAAATCCTCAAGAATAGGATCGGTGGCTTGGTACCGGCTTGCTGGGTTTCCATCAGTACCGATAGTCCTCGGATGATGGTCCATTTATCCAGAGCACCCATGGCGCCATAACGCGCCGCGACCGCACCCACCTTGTCCATGGGTTGCAGGTTACCGCCCTCTTCGTCGGTGATCTGCAAATAAGCTTTGTAACGCGCTTCTTCGGCAGTTTCGAAGCTGACAATCGGCTGATAAAGCAGGCTCAAATGGCCCTTCTTAGTCAACGCTTCCCGGATCATGCGGATGATGGCCTCATCCTGAGGGCTAACTGAGCCTTTCTTATCGGACGGGGGCGGTACGTAAATCTCGACCTGATTACCACCTTTCTGGCGAGCCGCCTCGCAAGCACGATCCGCGTGCGAGAGGATTTGTATCGTGGTCTCCTCCCCAGATCTGGCCTTGTAGATACCGATGGAACAGGTGGTGCTGAACATTTTGCCGAGGATCTGGAACGTGTGCGCGGCGACGGTTGCACAGATGCGCTCAGCCAGATCTTTTGGATCGGCGGGAGATTTCGCGGGCATATAAATCGTGAACACCCCGCTGGCGAAATGCGCAGCGATATCTTCAGAAGACAGTAAGCCTTTGATCAAGTTGGCAGCTTCACGCGCAAATTGCTCGACCGCCTCAAATCCCATGTTGTAGCGGACAGTGGCATAATCAGCCAGCAAGACATACAGGAGGCTGCCATCGTGGCCAATTTCCAGGGTTTCTAGGAAAAACCGACGGCTGTAGAGTCCGGTCACCTCATCGTACTTGAGCAAATCTTCCAGTTGCTGGTTGTGAGCTTGCTTGTCCGGCGTCGCATCTCGCACGATGATCTGGGTGCAAGGCTCATCGTTCATCCGAGTCGGCGCACACTCCAAAAAAATCGGAAACATCGTCCCATTGCTGCGCACCCCAAGTAGTTCGACCGGCTCAATCGCCTTGCCGGAGCGGATACTGCGACGCAGGACACTTTTTAGCGCATCCCGATAAGTCGGCGGCACCATGTGCAGCAATTGGATATTGGCCAGATCTTCCTTACCCTCATAGCCGAATAACCGCAGATAAGCCGGGTTGGCGTAGGCGTGCAGACCTTCGTGAATATAGGCGATGGCCTCTTGGGTATTTTCCAGCAACGCCTTGGTGCGGTTTTCGCTTTCCTTAAAACGGGTTTCAAAGGATTCGCCGATCCGCCGCAGCCGGGCCTGCTCCAGTTCCTTGCGGATCACCGCCAGCAAGTGATCAGCGTCAGCCAATGGCGCAACATTATCGGCGCCTTCGAATAAAAGATGAGCGGGTTTGTGTTGCTGTTGCGCGCTCTCATCAACCAGCGCAATCAGTGGAATCGCCTGCCCCGATTCCGCCACCATGAGCCGGATTTCGGCCACCGTTGGCAACCCTTCGGCCACCCGCAGCAGAACCAGGTCCAACGGCTGATAATCAATGGCATTGCGGGCTGCTTCGCCCGCATCGGCTTCGGTAAGTTCGACCTGGTAGTCATTCCCGCGCAGGGTTTTGACAATATGCTCGATATCCGCTTTGGCGCGATCCACGACCAGCAGATTAATGACAGAAGGTTCAGACACGCGTTGCAACCTCTACTGATGGCCAGCATCCCGGCCGAAAGCCATGATTCGTGCTACTCCCACACCGGTGTCTTGGCCAGTTGACCCGGTTGTTCCCGCACCAAGCGGGGCAGCAAATAGCCCGGTAACCGTTCGCGCAATGCTTTCATGATAACGGATGCCTCGGTTTCGTTCACCTCATAATGGGCCGCACCGCGCACCCGGTCGAGCAGATGCAAGTAATAGGGCAGCACGCCGGCGGTGAATAGGGCTTCGCTCAGCTCAGCCAACCGCTCGACCTCATCGTTGACGCCTCGCAACAGCACCGACTGATTCAATAGTGTAACACCAATTGCCCGAAATCGCTGTAAAGCAGTGCGGACAGCAGCATCAATTTCTCGGGGGTGGTTGGCGTGGACCACCAAGATGGGCTGCAACCGCGTCGAAGCCAGCAGCGCCAACAAACCCTCATCGACCCGCTCCGGTAAGACAATCGGCAGGCGACTGTGAATGCGCAAACGCACCAGATGAGGAATTCGCTGCAAACCTGCCAACAGCGTACCCAAGCGCTGATTTGACAGCGACAAAGGATCACCGCCGCTCAAAATCACTTCTCGGATGCTGGTGTCGCCGGCCAGATAGTCCAGCGCTGATCGCCAATCTCTTAGGTCGCTCTGTGCCTCGGCGTAGGGAAATTCCCGGCGGAAACAATACCGGCAATGGACTGCGCAAGCCCCCGTGACGATCAGTAACGCCCGACCCTGGTATTTGTGCAGGACCCCCGGCACGGCTTGCGCGGCTTGATCGCCAACCGGATCGGTGACAAAACCCGGTACAGGGATCAATTCCGCTGCGAGCGGCCAGACCTGCCGCAGCAGAGGATCATCAGGATCACCCTTGCGCATCTTGGCCACGAAGCCGCGCGGCACTCGCAAAGGGAACTGCGTCGGCCAAACTATCGGCAACAGGGCCGAATCAAGCGCCAATTCTTGCAGCAATTCGGCCGGATCGCGGATCGCCTGGGCGAGTTCTCGTTGCCAGCACGGCACCTGCCTTCGACGCGCGTTTACCGGTATCATACGTTGTTTTCACTCAACCCTTTCATTAAGGCGGACTGCCGCATGGCGATGTATAGTACCAACGAATTCAAAAGCGGGCTGAAGATCATGTTGGATGGTGATCCCTACACCATCGTCGAAAACGAATTCGTCAAGCCCGGCAAGGGCCAGGCGTTCAACCGCGTCAAGGTGCGCAACCTGAAAACCGGCCGGACGATTGAGCGCACCTTTAAGTCGGGCGATACCGCCGAAGGCGCCGACGTGGCGGATGTCGAGCTGCAATACCTTTACAACGACGGCGAGTATTGGCATTTCATGGATCAGCAAAGCTATGAACAGCTCACCGCCGATGCCGCCGCCGTCGGCGATGCCGCCAAATGGCTCAAGGAAGAAGCGATCTGCCAGGTGACTCTCTGGAACGGCATACCGTTGAGTGTCGCTGCTCCCAATTTCGTCATCATGACCATCGTGGAAACCGATCCGGGCCTGCGCGGTGATACGTCGGGCGGCGGTGGCAAACCGGCCACTCTGGAGACCGGCGCCGTCGTTCGAGTGCCGCTGTTTGTGCAAAGTGGCGAAATCATCAAGGTAGACACCCGTACCGGGGAGTATGTTTCCCGCGTTAAAGAATAGCGCGCTGGGCCACGAACGCGATCCGTGGCTGCAAACCTCTGGCGACCCCAGGCCGAATTAAGCACCCTACGCTTGCGGGCCGAACTATTAGCGAAGATTCGGGCTTTTTTCGCGGCGCGCGGGGTTTTGGAAGTTGAGACGCCCATCTTGTCGGCGGCAGCGATCCCCGATCCTCATTTGGCCAGCTTCAGCACGCGCTATTCCGGGCCGGGGCCTCTGGATGGCCAGACGCTGTATCTGCGCACATCGCCGGAGTTTTCGATGAAGCGGCTGCTGGCGGCTGGCAGCGGCTGCATTTATCAGATCGCCCCCGTCTTTCGGCTCGGCGAGGCCGGGCGCCGCCATAATCCTGAATTTACCCTGCTGGAATGGTATCGGCTGGGATTCGACCACCACCGACTGATGGCGGAGGTGGCGGAACTGGTCATTCAGTTGCTGGCTGACCGCTTGCCCTTGGCCACGGAAGTTGAGTGCTCTAGCTACCGCACGCTATTCCACCGCTATTTGCAGATCGACCCGCATCGCGCTAGCGTGGCCGAGCTGACCGCTTGTGCTACTGCGCATGGGGTTTCCATTCCCCCTGGGATGCCAGTCGATGATCCTGATCCTTGGTTGGATTTGTTGCTGACGCATTGCATCGAGCCACAGCTCGGCCAAGGACACTTGACGTTCGTGTACGACTACCCGGCCTCACAGGCAGCGCTGGCGCGGTTACGACCGGATGATCCGCCAGTTGGTGAGCGCTTCGAGTTGTACCTGAACGGAATTGAGCTGGCCAACGGTTTTCACGAGCTGGGTGAGGCTGCCGAACAGCGCAGCCGATTCGAGCGGGAAAATGCTGAGCGCCAGGCTTTGGGTCTGCCAGTCATGCCGCTTGACGAAAACTTGTTAGCGGCATTGGCCTCCGGCCTGCCGGATTGCGCCGGTGTAGCCCTTGGCTTCGACCGCCTGGTCATGCTGGCGGCAGGAACCGACTCACTGGCTACGGTGCTGGCCTTTCCGTTGGATCGCGCCTGAAGCGGGCGGTCAAATCGGTACGGCCAACGACCCGATCTGTTGCCCCATACGCACCGTCGCCTCCGCAGTCATCGTTGATTCCCAGCGCACCACGTCTTTAGCAAACAGCAAGATCACGGTTGAACCCATATTAAAGCGACCCAGCTCAGCGCCCTGCTCCAGCCGCACCGCGTCCTGGCCATCCGATGGATAGCTCCACGCTCGGATCGTCGTGCCCAGCGGCGGCGTGATGGCGCCAGCCCAAACCGTTTCCATAGACGCAACATTGATCGCCCCCACCAACACGACCGCCATCGGGCCGGCTGGCGTCTCGAACAAGGTCACCACTCGTTCGTTGCGGGCGAACAGGTTGGGTACGGTGCGCGCAGTCAGGGGCGAGACGCTGAACAGCTTGCCCGGCACATGAATCATGGTTCGCAATTGACCGGTCAGCGGCATGTGGATGCGGTGGTAATCGCGCGGCGATAAATAGAGGGTGACGAAAGACCCATCCCGAAATGGCCGTGCCCGCTCGGCATCACCGCCCAGCAGCGCCGTCAGGGAAAACGTTTGCCCCTTGGCCTGCAACAAGGCCTCGCTTGCGGCTAGGCCGATCTGGCTGACTGCACCATCCACCGGACAGCACACCACCCCGGCACCGGCTGCAATCGGTCGCGCACCCGGCTTAAGCGCGCGGGTGAAAAATGCATTGAAATCCGCATAAGCCTGCGGATCAGGCTGGAGTGCTTCGGCCAAATTGACCTGAAAACCCCGAATAAAAACCCGGATCAGCCAATTCTTAAACCAAGGCAGCCGGACGCGAGTCAAGCGATACGTTAAGCGCGTTAGTAACCGCTGGGGCCATAGGTATTGCGGTAGATTGCGCAGATAGTCGCCCAAGGTAACAGCAGGTTGATCGGTAACATCAGGCATCACAGTGAAATCCGGTCATGTTTCAATCCACGCCCGTGACCGGGCGCAACAGCATAAGGGGGAGATTTCAAACCAGAGTTTAGTTTGATGAAAATACGGCTGAGGCTTGGCCGACTTTTAAGGCGCAGCCTGGCGAATCTTGATGAAATCGGCCGCCATTTGTTCTGGGTTCTGCGGCGGGGTGAAAATGGCGCGGGGACGGCCGGTCGGATCAATCAAGGTGATCGTCGAGGTGTGATCGACCGTATAGTTGCTGGTTTTTTCTGGATTTGACCCGCGCTGATAAAACACCCGCAAAGGCTTGGCCAAGCGCTCCAGTTCGCCATCCGGGCCGGTCACGCCCTGGAACTTGGGATTAAAAAAGCGCACGTATTCGCTAAGTCGCTCTGGAGTATCGCGTTGGGGGTCCACCGAGATAAAGAGGTAAGCCGTCTCTTGATCAGCGCCCTGCGCGGCCAGAACCTTTTGCAAGCGATCCATCTCGGCCAGCGTCAGCGGGCAGACATCTGGACAAAAGCTGTAACCAAAATACAGAAAGCTCCATTGACCGCGCAAATCAGCGCCGGTAAACGGTTGACCACTGTGATGGGTCAAACGGAACTGATCAAGCGGCTGAAAATCCCGTAGATAAATACCGCTGATCTCCGGTGCCGGTGCGGTGCGCTCGCCGAACAGCCATACCCCCAGCCCCCAGCCCCCAGCCAACGCTAAAACGCCGACCAAGACTAAACCAATCATCGTTGCCCGCTGGGTCATATTCCTCCGCCTTAATAACGCAATGACAGACGACCGGCCTTTTAAGCCAACCGGCCAGGATTGTTTAGCGAGCATACCCGCTCCGCCGACGAAACGGTAGAATCCCACTCAAACACCCTCAGCCCCGCAGCAGGCGGGATCAACGGACATTAAACCCAGTCTAACCGCTTCAGCTATCGCCATTCCCAACCGAGGCTTCGATGACCGATCACGACGACGCCCTATCCGACCTGCACACCCTCCGCGACTTGATCCGCTGGGGTGCCAGCCGCATGAACGAGGCCGGTCTGCATTTCGGTCACGGCACCGACAACGCCCTCGACGAAGCGGCGGCTCTGGTCTTACACACGCTGCATCTGCCGCCGGACTTGCATGTCGAGTATTTTCAAGCGAACGTGACGCTAGCCGAAAAACGGGCGGCGATTGATCTGCTGATGCGACGGGTTGCCGAGCGCAAACCCGCCGCCTACCTAACCCAGCAAGCCTGGTTCATGGGGCTGCCTTTCTATGTGGACGAACGGGTTCTGGTGCCGCGTTCGCCCTTAGCCGAACTGATCGAGCGACATTTTGCCCCCTGGCTCAATGATGCGCGCAAGGTGGAACGCATTCTGGATCTCGGTACTGGCAGCGGTTGCATTGGCATCGCGTGCGCTTACGCCTTTCCCGATACCGAAGTGGATTTGGTCGATATCTCCGCCGAGGCGCTGGAGGTTGCGCGGCGCAATATCAGCGAGCACGGTTTGGAGGATCAAGTCATCGCCATCCGCTCCGATCTGTTCACGGCGCTACAAGGTCGCAGCTATGAGTTGATCATCAGCAATCCACCGTATGTGGGGACAGAGGAACTTGACAGCCTGCCTTCTGAGTATCAACACGAACCTCGACTGGGGCTAGCGGCCGGTCGGGAAGGGCTGGATGTGGTTGAGGCAATCCTCCATCAAGCCACCAACCACCTTAGCGACGACGGCTTGCTGATCGTGGAGGTCGGCAATGCCCAATACGCCCTGTGTGAAGCATTCCCTGACATCCCTTTCACCTGGCTGGAATTCGAACGGGGGGGACAGGGCGTTTTTCTTCTAAACGCCTCGCAACTGCGCGACTACTGGGCGACGAACCCGCCAGACCCTTTGGTAGGCCGCTGAGATGGAGCAACGCTGTATGAATGCTGACCTGGTTTTCGATTCGGCTTTGATCGGCAAATACGACAAGGCCGGTCCCCGCTATACCTCTTATCCGACCGCTGTCCAATTCCACGAGGGGTTTACTGACAGCGAGTATCGGGACATGGCGCTGGCCGGTAACGCGACTGGCAAACCACTCTCCCTGTATCTGCATATCCCGTTTTGCGACACGGTGTGTTTCTATTGCGCCTGTAACAAGATCATCACCAAGAACCGTCGCCACGCCGGTCCTTATCTTGATCATCTGCACCGGGAAATTGCCCTGCAAGGCGCACTGTTTGCGCAAGCCCGGCCCGTGACGCAATTGCATTGGGGTGGCGGTACACCGACGTTCATCAGCCCCAGCGAAATGCGCGACTTGATGCGGGTTACTGGCGAACATTTTCATTTGCTTGACGATGACAGCGGCGAGTACTCCATTGAGGTCGATCCACGCGAAACCGACGAGCACACCATCGCGCTGCTGCGGGAATTGGGCTTTAATCGTTTGAGTTTGGGGGTACAGGATTTTGAGCCGATAGTGCAAAAAGCCGTTAACCGGCTCCAGTCGCGGGAGATTACGCTCAACGTGATGGACGCCGCGCGGCGCGAGGGCTTTAAATCGATCAGCGTCGATTTAATCTACGGCTTACCGCTGCAAAGCGTCGCCAGTTTTGGCCGCACCACCGACGACATCATCGCGCAAAACCCGGATCGGGTTTCAGTTTTCAATTACGCACACCTGCCGGACCTGTTCAAAACCCAGCGCCAGATTGATTCGGATGCCCTACCCCCGCCAGCGGTCAAATTGGATATTCTCAAGATGACCATTGAGCGGTTGACCGCTGCCGGTTATGTCTACATCGGCATGGATCATTTCGCCAAGCCCGATGATGAGCTGACGCTGGCACAGCGCGCCGGCACCTTATACCGCAACTTTCAAGGCTACAGCACCCACGCCGACTGCGACCTGATCGGCTTGGGTACGACCTCTATCGGCATGGTGGGGGACAGCTATAGCCAAAATTTGAAAGGACTGGAAGCGTATTATGAGCGGATTGATCAGGATCGATTAGCGGTCTTTCGCGGCGTGCGGCTGGATGCCGATGACCGACTGCGGCGAGCCATCATCACCGAGCTGATTTGTCACTTCGCCCTGAATTTCGCCACTATTGAATCGAAGCACGATATCGGCTTTAGCGATTATTTCGTTGTGGAGCTGGCGGAATTGGCCGATATGGCGAGCGATGGCTTGTTGGCGCTCGATAGCACCGGAATTCGTGTATTGCCAGCCGGTCGCTTGCTGATCCGCAATATCTGCATGGTGTTCGACCGATACTTGCGAGAACAGGTCAACCGACGGTTTTCCCGGGTTATTTAATCGATTCGGCAACTTGGCGCACTGTTTACCACTCTAAGCGCTGCACCACCATCCTGACCGAGCAGACGCCACACTATGCGCCTTTATCTGATCCTCTTTGTGCTCGGCTGCGGCATTGCGACCGGGCTGACGTATTCGTTGATGAACGGGCGCCTAAGCAATGCCTACGCTATGGTTTCGACGCTGGAAAAAGAGGTCTCGCGCAAAGAATCAGAGCTGTTGGGATACACCAAGTACACCAGCTATCTGACCATCGGCAAGCAATCGCTCGCAGAACAGATGAAGCTGTTGAGCGCGACCATGGTGCGCGAGGAAAGCGTCACCCAGGTTATCGAAAAATCGCTGCTGGGACTGCCATCAAATGGCACGGTCGCCATCTGGTATTCGGTCGAATATTCGTTCGGCTTTGACCTGCAACCCGACAGCTACGATGTACAGCCCACCGATTCGGGAATCGAGATCCGCGTCAAAAAACCGGCCCTAGTGGCAACGCCCGCAGTCACCAACCTGCGCTACAAGATCCTTGCGGGCGGCTTGTTCACCGACGAACAAAGTGCGGTGCTGCGTTTGTACGAAGAAGCCTCGCAAACCGCCAAGCAGCAAGGCGAGGCGCTAGCCTCCGATCCGGCTGTGGTCGCGCTCTGCGAAAAGCGCTTAGCTGCCTTCCTGCACGATTTTCTCGCCAAGCAACCGGGCGTTAAAATCGTGCCGCAAATCACGGTAACCTACCAATAGAGAAACCGGTCGAAGACAAGTGAAACACCTCTACCTAACAGCGGCTTAAACCGTGGCTTACTTTGAGGACTTTTCGGAACTGATCGCACCTGATCGGCGTAGCGCAGCTCGTAGTCTCTATGATGTGCTTGCGACGGTTGAAGGTATGGTTGATCCTGACCTGTTTCTAGCACGCCTGCGCGCTCAGGGGCTGTTGGATGATGCGGCAGCGCGCCGCTATCGCTCTGATGAAACAATCGAACTTACTGTTGCTCGTCCGAATAAAAAATCTTCTTCAGACACAACCGTTGTACTGCAACAAAGCGCCGGAAGCACTGTACAGGTTGCTGCCCCCCCCTCAAGTTCCGACTCTCGCCAGCAGATCCAGGGCCTTGGTCTGGCTACCGCTACGCTTGATCGCGCAGCGTCCCAGTATAGCCTCTTAGGCCGACTCAATGCTGGCGCCATGGGCCAAATCCATCTGGCAAAGGACCGTGACCTGCGCCGCAAGGTAGCCTACAAACAACTACTAACAGGTTTAGAAACCAGACCAGGCCTAGTGCAGCGGTTTTTGTTGGAAGCCCAGGTCATGGCGCAACTCGATCATCCGAATGTAGTCCCGGTTTATGCCTTGGAGCAGATCGCAGAAGGACGTTTTGCCTATGCTATGAAACTGGTGAGGGGGCAGACTCTGGCCAGTCTTCTCCGGGAAGCACACCGTTGCATTCAGGAACGGCGAATTCTGCCAACGGATCTGAGCCGTGTAACTTTGCTTGATCATTTCCTTAAGGTCTGCGACGCGATGTCCTATGCCCATGCGAGGGGTGTGCTGCATCGTGACCTCAAGCCCTCCAACATCATGATCGGCCAGTTTCGCGAAGTTTACGTCATGGACTGGGGACTAGCTCGGGTTATTCATGCGCCGGATTTGATGCTAGAACCTGACTCGAGGGAATCAATATCGTTGAGAAGCAACGATCCGACCGCTACCCAGACCCGTCTTGGCGATATCATGGGCACTCCCAGCTATATGTCGCCAGAACAAGCTAGCGGTGATCACGCAAACCTTGACGCTCGAAGTGATCTTTATGCGTTGGGCCTCATTCTTTTTGAGCTGATCAGCCTGCAACGGGCCTTGCACGCACCATCACTTGAAACAGCGCTTAAAATGGCGCAACGCGGCGACAAACAGCCTTTAAAAGACCCCTCAGCCGCGTTGAAAATACCTCGCGAACTGCGTGCGATCATCGCCAAAGCCACCGAAACCCGGCGTCAGGCGCGGTATCAGGCCGTCACTGAACTGGCTGATGACCTGCGTCGCTTTCTTCGAGACGAGCCGGTTACGGCGTTACCGGATACCTGGTCCCAGCGAATACTGCGCTGGATTGGGCGGCACCGACAGACTACCTTGCAACTGCTGATGGCGGTGCTCCTGGTGGCCCTGAGTGCGATTGGCTGGGATTTTTATCAACGCTTCCGCTCGCTTGCTGAAATCCAGGCACACAAGGAGCGGCTGAGTGTTTATCTGACCAGTGTAGCCAAAAGCAGCCACACCATTGATCGCCATTTTCTGTTTTTTGAGGAACTTCTGGAGGGGCTGTCCAGCGCCGTGATGCAGGCGCGATTGAATGGTGCGGCCTCCAAAGAATCGGTCCATCTGCTCAAGGATTATCGGGCACGGGGCCTGCCCCCGTCTGATCTGGCCGCCGCCAGTCGCTATGGCGGTAGGCCGATCAGCACGGAATACCCCGTTTTCATCATGGCCCCCGGTGTATCTGCGGCCAGTCCGGGGTTACGGGACACCATGCAGCGCCTTGCCCCTGTGCGTCGCTATTTTCAGCGGATGTTTCTGCTCAGTCGCAGGTTTCATAACCCGCTGCTGGCTACCCAATCACCAACGACTGATCTTCACCAGATCATCGGTGAACAGCGCGGGCCGCTCGTATGGGCTTATTTTGCATTGCGCGAGGGCCTGCTAGTGATGTATCCCGGTCAGGCCAGTCCTGATCTGCCCGCCGATTACGATCCCCTCCAGCATCCCTGGTATCAGGATGTGGCCGGGAAGAGCGGCAAATTCTGGGGCAGGCCCTATCGGGATCGGCTGGGGCAGGGTGTATTACTTTCTTGCAGCATGCCTTTACTGGATGGGGCGGGGCAACTGCTGGGCGTGGCGGGCATCGACGTCTCCCTCGACTATGTCATTGAGCAATTCATGAGCATCCCAGGCCAGCGGGTGCGAGAAAGCTTTCTGCTGGATCGGGAAGGCCGTATCGTGGTTCGCTCCAGCGACCGGCATGACGATCCTAACTTAATCGAAGCGCGCAGCATCGAAAAACCGGTGCTTTATCCGTATTCTGACATCGTTGCTGATCTGCAAGCAGGGAAATCCAGCTACCGCGAAATTGACCAGGATGGCCAGAAAGTGTGGATCGTCTATAACGACATCAAGGCGCTGGACTGGACTTATGTTGTTGAGTTTGTTCAGGAAAGATAAGTGAGTGACCTTTCCCTCACAGGGCGGTAGATACGGATCACAGGCTTTCAACGGATTCGCTGCAAAGCCCGGATGCCCTGCCCCAACCCCTCCAGGGTCAGCGGATACATCCGCTCACCCATCAGCTCCCGCACCATCTGGATGGACGGCACGTAGCTCCAGCGCTTTTGTGATTGTGGGTTCAACCAAATGGCCCGTGGCCAGGTCCGCAACAGCCGATCCAGCCAGACCTCGCCCGCTTCCGGGTTGAAGTGCTCAACACTACCGCCGGGGTAGGTGATCTCGTAGGGACTCATGGTGGCATCACCCACCAGGATCAGCTTGTAGTCGTGACCGAAGGTATTCAGCACGGTCAAGGTCTCAGTCTTTTCGGTATAGCGCCGCCGGTTATCCTTCCATAAGCCTTCATATACCATGTTATGGAAGTAAAAATATTCCAGGTGCTTAAATTCGCTCCGAGCCGCCGAAAATAACTCCTCGCACGCGCGGATATGATCATCCATCGAGCCGCCGATATCCAAAAACAGCAATACCTTCACCGCATTATGGCGCTCCGGCACCATTTTCAGCTCCAGATAACCAGCATTACGCGCCGTGGAGCGGATGGTATCGTCCAAATCCAACTCCTCAGCCGCTCCCTCACGGGCAAAGCGACGCAAACGGCGCAGCGCCACCTTGATATTGCGGGTGCCGAGTTCGACCGTATCATCCAGATTGCGAAATTCGCGTCGATCCCACACCTTGACCGCGCGCCGCTCGCGGGACTCATGCTGACCGATGCGGATGCCTTCCGGGTTATAGCCGTAAGTGCCAAAGGGCGAGCGACCGGCGGTACCGATCCATTTATTACCACCCTCATGGCGGCCTTCCTGCTCCGCCATCCGCTTGGCGAAGGTTTCCATCAGCTTTTCCCAACCACCCAGCGATTCGATCAGTGCCTTATCCTCATCGGTTAGAGTGAGTTCCGCCAGTTTATGCAACCACTCCAGCGGCACCTTGGCACCGATCACCTGATCAAACAAGGTTTCCAACCCTTTGAAATGACTACCGAACACTTGATCGAAGCGATCATAATGCCGCTCATCCTTTACGAGCGCCGCCCGTGCCAGATAGTAAAATTCCTCGACATTGTGAGCGGTTACGCGCTGGCTCAACGCCTCCAACAAGGTCAGAAACTCGGTCAGGGTGACCGGGATACCGGCCTGACGGAGTTTTAGAAAGAAATCGGTCATCATCGGTGGCTCTCCCCTGCAAACCGTTCTGTGCAACAGGATCGAAAACGCCGCGCTTAGTCCTTTTTGCGTCGTGACATAAAAAGAAGCCTCTCGAACAGATGCACATCCTGTTCGTTCTTGAGCAGCGCACCATAGAGCGGTGGGACGATCTTGTGCTGATCGCCACGCAACGCCTCTGGAGGGATATCCTCCGCAACCAGTAACTTGATCCAGTCGAGCAATTCGGACGTGGATGGCCGCTTCTTTAAGCCCGGTACGTCGCGAATCTCGAAGAACGCTTCCAGGGATTCGCTGAGCAGACGCTTCTTCAAATTCGGGTAATGGACATTGACAATCCGCTCCATGGTTTCCTTATCGGGGAAACGGATGTAGTGGAAAAAGCAGCGGCGCAGGAACGCATCCGGCAATTCCTTCTCGTTATTGCTGGTGATGATGATGATCGGCCGATGATGGGCCTTGATCACTTCCCGCGTCTCGTAAACGAAGAACTCCATGCGGTCGAGTTCGTGCAGCAAGTCGTTGGGAAATTCGATGTCGGCCTTGTCGATCTCATCAATCAGCAACACCGGCTGGACATCGATGGTGAACGCTTCCCACAGCTTACCCTTGACGATGTAATTGCCGATGTCGTGTACTCGCGCATCGCCCAACTGCGAATCGCGCAGCCGAGACACCGCGTCATACTCGTATAACCCCTGCTGAGCCTTGGTGGTGGATTTGATATGCCATTGCAGGAACGGCCGGTTCAAAGATCGAGCGACCTCCTCAGCCAGTTGCGTCTTACCGGTGCCCGGCTCGCCTTTCACCAGCAAGGGCCGACCCAAGGTGACGGCGGCATTCACCGCCATCATCAGATCGTCGGTGGCGATGTACTGCTCGGTCCCGCGAAAACGTGATTCTGACATGGGGGTTGGCTCTCCTGCGGCACGGTGACAACGGTAGTGGCCGGACCGATTGTCCAGCAGACGGGGCCTATAGCACAAGCGGTGGTCATCCCGCATTAGCGGCTAGACAACTTCGCGGATTCGCTCAGCATGAGACTTGTTTTATAAGAAAATGTTATTTGCAAGCTCCGATTTATTATGCTTGTCGCATAAGTTTTTTTGCTACTGTTAATAACCAACAGGTCCGAAATTTTGGATCTTCTCCTGCAACAGCGAGCGAGCGAACAGACATGAAGGCGAACAATATTCTCGAAACCATCGGTAATACTCCGCATGTACGCATCAACCGGTTGTTCGCAGACCGCCGGGTTGAAGTTTGGATGAAACAGGAACGAACCAATCCCGGCGGCAGCATCAAAGACCGCATCGGACTGGCGATGGTCGAAGACGCCGAGCGCCGTGGCGTCATCAAGTCGGACACCGTGATTATCGAACCGACCTCCGGCAACACCGGTATCGCGTTGGCGTTGGTGGCAGCCGCCAAAGGCTATCGCCTGATCCTGACCATGCCGGAATCGATGTCGCTGGAACGGCGCCGCTATTTGGCGGCACTGGGCGCGGAACTGGTACTCACGCCCAAGGAAAAGGGAATGCCGGGTGCCATTGAAAAAGCGCAGGAATTGGCTGCGGTGACGCCGAATGCGTGGATTCCACAACAGTTTGAAAATCCTGCTAATACCGAAATCCATCGTCGCACCACGGCCCAGGAAATTCTTACGGATTTCCCCGATGGCCTGGATTACATGATCACCGGCGTCGGCACTGGCGGCCACATCACCGGTTGTGCTGAAGTGTTGAAGGAAAAATTCCCAAAATTAAAAGTCTTCGCGGTCGAACCCACCGCCTCACCGGTATTGAGCGGTGGCCAGCGCGGCCCACACCCGATTCAAGGGATCGGCGCCGGTTTCGTGCCGGGCGTGCTGAACGTGAAGATTCTGGATGGTATCGTCCAAGTCCCGCATGAAGCAGCATTCAAGTTCGCCGTGCGCTGCGTCAAGGAAGAAGGCATCTTCATTGGGATTTCGTCAGGAGCTTCGCTGGCCGCCATCGCCCAGAAATTGCCGGAAATTCCCGACAATAGCCGCATCCTGACCTTTTGCTACGATACCGGAGAGCGCTACTTGTCGGTTGGTGGCTTGTTCGACTGAGAGCCTATACGAAAATACCCCTCTCTCTCTGGGAGAGGGAAGCTAGCCCGGCATGAAGACTTGCAGCACATCGTTCAAGAAACGCAGCCCTAAAGCGGTCGGCTGCAAGCGCGATGGGTCGGCCTCCAGCCATTCCCGCTCACGGGCTTGGGTCAGCGCCGGTTCCAGCGCAGCCAGCGGTAAGCCGGTACGCTCGTAAAACAGCGCTGCCGGTACTCCATCGACCAGGCGTAAGGCGTTCAGCAAAAATTCTACCGGCAAATCTTGTCTCTCGATCATTCCATCCCCGCCAACACCGGCCGGTGTGCCGGCGTGCGCCAGATAATCACGCGGATGCTTGAGTTTCCAAAGCCGATGAATCTGTCCACTCGCGGGATCGGTCAACTTGCCGTGCGCACCTGCACCGATACCGAGATAATCGCCAAATTCCCAGTAATTTAGATTATGTCGGCAATGCCGCCCCTCGCGCGCATAAGCCGACACTTCATAGCGGGCGTAGCCGTGTCGGGTTAGTTCCAAATGAGCGCGCTGCTGGAGGCTATCGGTCGTCTCCTCCGCCGGCAAAGTGGGTGGCGAATGGTGAAATGCCGTGTTCGGCTCGATGGTCAGTTGGTAATACGATAGATGCGCCGGTTGCAGCGCGATGGCATCGGCGATGTCGGCTAAGCCTTGCTCGACGGTCTGCTGCGGCAAGCCGAACATCAAATCCAGATTGAAATTAGCCAACCCGGCCGCATGGGCCGCTTCGGCGGCGGCGTAGGCATCGCGCCGACCGTGAATTCGGCCCAACCGCGCCAGGTGTTCGTCGTGGAAACTCTGGACACCAATCGACAGGCGGTTGATACCGATTGCACGAAACTCGGCAAAGTGGCCCCGCTCAACCGTGCCGGGATTCGCTTCCAAGGTCATTTCTGCATCCGGGCGCAAGGGCAACCGCGCCCGCAACCCGGACAGCAAGCGATCCAGTGCCTCGGCTGAAAACAGGCTGGGCGTACCCCCACCAAAGAAAACGCTGTCGATCCGGCGTCCCCACACCCGTGGCAAATCCTGCTCCAGATCGGCCAGCAGTGCATCAACATAAGCCCGTTCCGGCACCGCTCCGCGTGCTTCGTGGGAATTGAAATCACAATAGGGGCATTTGCGCACACACCACGGAATATGGATGTACAGGCTCAACGGAATCGGTGCGGCAAAAGCCGACATAGCGCGGACACTCCTTTCGTCAGGGTTCTAGCGGCTTCAGCGGCACGGTGACTAACCATTGCGCCCCGCCTACACCAGCGACCAATTCGATAGCGCCGCCATGTGCGGCCAGCAGCGATTTGACGACCGCCAAACCCAATCCGGTACCACCCTGGGCGCGAGCGGTGGTGAAAAACGGTTCAAAGACGCGAGTGGCATTTGCAGCGGAAACGCCAGGGCCATCGTCGCTGACGCTGATCCGTAGCATCGCCTTGGCGCCGATGCCGAAATCGGCGCACGCCACGGTCACTGTGACCTCAGCCCCTCCGTGCTGGCGGGCATTATCGAGCAGATTGCTCAAAATGGATTCCAGCACATCTTCATTGATTGCAGCTATACCAGCGACCAGCGGCTCGACGACGCTCACCGGCAAACCGAGTTCTCGGTAACGGGCAGCGAGGCGGCGAATCACCTCATCGACCCTGGCACGGTCGCTGGATGCAGCCTGGAGCACATCGGCGCGCGCCAGATCAAGCAACCGCCGTACCATGCGTTCCAAGCGGGCGGCGTCGTCATCAAGATTACCGAGAAAGCGTTCCCGCTCGGCAGCGGTCATGGTCTCCAGATGATCGCGCAGCAGCTCCACCGCCCCCCGGATTGCCGCCAGCGGCGTCTTGAACTCGTGCGAAACGTGGGCGGCGAAGGTCCGAATATAATCGGCGCGCTGCTCCAGATGACCGGCCATCGTCGTCACCGCGTGGGATAAATCGGCGATTTCCCGCGTGATGGGACGCGCCAGCGGCGTTACTGCGCCCTTCTCGCCAGCGGTGGCGCGTTGTGCCTGTTGCACCAATTTGCGCAGCGGTTGCACGACCGTGAATGAGGTCAACACCGACATCGCGATAACCGTCACCAATAATAAGCCCACCGCCGCTAACAGATGATAACGTTTGCCGTGCAATACCTGGGACAGTGAGGCTGGTGTGCGCCATAGCAGCGCCACAGCAACAATGCGCTCCCCCTGGAGAATCGGCGCGGCGACGAAGACACGCAACAGAGTACCGCGACTGATGGAATCGATAGCAGGCGGTGGCGCGTCGGGAATGCGGCGGCGTAAGAGGCTGACCGGCTCACCAGCCAGCGCACGGCGCACCTCCGCAAACGGCATGAGGGAACGGCCCAGACTGGGGCCGGTAGTGGCAATAACCGTTCCTTGCATATCGGCAATGGCGATTCCTGCCAGCGTCATCACCTGGGCATCGACCAGCAAGGCTTGCAGTTCCTGGCCGACCGCCTGTGCATAAGGATCGGGCGGTACGACCGGCGCGATGGTATCAGGCGGTGGCGGCTGGATGACCTCTTCAGCCAAATCCAAATGGGCCGGGCGCGGCCGCCAGCGGTCTTCGCGCAGGTATTTTTTCCGCCAAGCCGGCGGGAGCGGTAAGCCGTAAGCCGGATCGGTCGCTGTTTGCGGCGCCAGCCGGGTCAGGGTCGCCCGGTAGCTCGCCGTGACGAATGCGGCTTGGGCGAGCAGTTCCGATTCGGTCTGGCGCACCAGCGCGCTGTCGTACAGCCGCAGGGCTTCCAACCCCAGCAGCGGCAGCCACAGCACCGTCAAATTGACCGCCAGCAACAGGTAATGCAGCTTGAGCCGGGGTCGGGCCACTGGCGACATTCAGCACGGCCCCAGCCGATAACCGATGCCGTGCAGGGTTTCGATGGGATCGGCACCGACAGCTTTGAATTTGGCGCGCAACCGGCGCACATGGCTGTCGATGGTGCGGTCGCTGACCACCCGATAATCCTGATAGCCGCCGTCCATCAACTGATCGCGATTGCATACCTTGCCGGGGTAATTCAACAGGGTGCGCAAAATGCCGAATTCGGTCAGGGTCAACACCACTTCCTGACCCTGCCAGAAGGCGGCGTAGCGATCCAAATCCAATCGCAAGCGCCCGTGTTCGAGCCAGTGGCCATCCGCTCCGGGCGTCTCGCGCCGCTCCTCCTTGCCGCGCCGCAGGATCGCTCGTACCCGTGCCACCAGTTCACGCGGGCTGAACGGTTTGGTGACGTAATCGTCGCCGCCTAGTTCCAAACCGAGGATGCGATCCACTTCGTCATCACGCGACGATAGGAAAATGATCGGCACGATGCTGCTTCGTCGCAGCACCTTGCAGACTTCAGTACCGTCCAACTCCGGCATGACGATATCCAAAATCACTAAATCGGGCGGGGCCTGGCGAAACAATCGTAAGGCGTGCTCGCCGTTTTCCGCCTCAATAGCACTGAACCCGTCTTTTTTGAGGGCAAAGCAAATAACATCGCGGATGTGGGGGTCGTCATCGACAACCAGAATGGTGGGCATGGCCTAATGCTCGACTCTCTGATAACAGTGGCAAGCGAGCCTTCGCTTCACATCTGCCTGCTGGGGCCGAGGCTCGCTGACACGACGCTGATCTTAACCGGTGTGGTGCTGAATTACGCCCTGAAGGCCAGGAGCAAGACACCGCCAGCGATCATGCTGATCCCGGCCCATTCTTGAAACGTCGGGCGCTCGCCCAGAAAGGTAAAAGCAAAGATCGCCACCAGCACCACGCTGAATTTATCTACCGGGGCGACCTTGGACGCTTCACCGATCTGCAATGCGCGGAAATAGCAGACCCACGAGGCACCGGTCGCCAGCGCGGAAAGGCTAAGAAATAACCAAGTCCTAGCCGACAGTTCGAACGGATTGCGCCATTTATCCGCGTACCCAACAAAGGCGATCAGTACGAGCAGGATGATGGCGGTGCGGATCAATGTCGCCAGGTCGGAATCGACCCCTTGAATGCCGATCTTGGCAAAAATCGCGGTCAAGGCGGCGAACACCGCAGACAAGAAAGCCCAATAAAACCAGGTTGTGGAACTCAACATGACAGGAGGATGGCGGTCAGTTTCGTTTTCTAAAGTAGCACATCTGGAAGGGTTAGGCTCTAAAATAGCGCTAAGAGGAAGACGGCATCGGCCCGGAGAGCGTGCTCATCCCAGTTCCGCGTTACCCTTCCTCTGGCGTGTGCGCCTTCCATAAGGCACAACACCTTGCACCCGCGCCGTCTCGGCGAGCCAGCCATCACGCAGTCAATCCGTGGCTTTGCGGACGCAAAATCCCCGCCATGGGTTGAAGGTTTGCCGAGGCGGCGTTTTATCAAAGGCTTACTCATGAAAACGCTGATTTCCATCGTCGTCGTGCTGGGGCTGCTCTATGCTCTGGTCAAATATGGCATTCGCCGCACCACGATTCTCGACTATGAACGCGGCTTGCGCTACACCAACGGCCGATTCAACCAACTGCTGGAACCAGGCTTGTACTGGCACAGCCCGCTTTCGACGGTGATTCATAAAGTCGATATTCGACCGCGTTTTATCTCAATCACCGGCCAGGAAATTCTGAGTTCCGACGGCGTTACGCTAAAGATCAGCCTCGCCGCCCGTTATGAAATCGCCGATCTGCTCGCTGCCACTCACCAGTCGCAGAGTTTCGAGCAGGCGCTGTATTTGGAACTGCAACTGGCGCTGCGGGAAATCGTCAGCGCCGCCGATATCGACACCGTATTGCAAAGCCGAGGCGAGTTTTCCAGGAAGCTGCTGGAATTGACCGACGCCAAGGCGCAGGCGCTCGGCTTGAAACTGATTTCAGCGCAGATCAAGGACATCACCTTTCCCGGCAAGCTGAAAGAGGTGTTCGCGCAGGTGGTGACCGCCCGCAAGGAAGGCTTGGCGATTCTGGAAAAAGCCAGAGGGGAAACGGCGGCGCTGCGCCATCTCGCCAATGCTGCCAAGTTGATCGAAGCCAATCCGCAGTTGTTGCCCTTGCGGCTGGTGCAATCATTGGGGCAATCATCCGGCAACAGTCTAGTGTTCGGGATGCCGCCTGCTGCCCCTATCGCTCCCACCCCATCGAAATCGTCCGCTCATGAGTGATCAGTCGCCTTTGGATAGCTTATTGGCGGTGATGGCACGGTTGCGCGACCCGCAAACCGGCTGTCCGTGGGATCGGGAGCAGAGCTACGCCAGTATCGTCCCCTATACCATCGAAGAAGCCTACGAGGTCGCCGACGCCATCGCTCGTGAGGACTGGCCGGAATTGCGCGATGAATTGGGTGATTTGCTGTTTCAGGTAGTGTTTTACGCCCAGATCGCCCGCGAGGAAGGCCGTTTCGATTTCAATGACGTGGCGCGCGGGATTGCTGAGAAGATGACCCGCCGTCATCCGCATGTATTCGCCGATGCTCATTACGCCAACGCCGCCGAACAAACCGCCGCCTGGGAGCGATTAAAAGCAGCTGAAAAAGCCGAACCGCCCGCCGGTACATTGGCAGGCATCCCGCTGGCCTTACCGGCGCTGACTCGCGCAGTCAAGCTACAAAAGAAAGCCTCGAAAGTGGGTTTTGACTGGGGTGCGCTGGAACCGATTTTGGCCAAGATTGAAGAAGAAATTGGCGAAATTCGCCATGAAATCATCACCCAAGCGCCGAAAGAACGGCTGGCCGATGAATTGGGCGATGTGCTATTTGCAGTCGCCAACCTCGCCCGCCATCTTCAGCTTGACCCGGAAGCGGCCTTGCGCGGCACCAATGCCAAATTCGAGCGGCGCTTCCGGCAGATTGAACACTGGCTGGCGGAACAGGGCCGAACTCCGGTGGAATCAACGCTGGAAGAAATGGATGCCTTGTGGGAAAGGGCAAAGCGGGAGGAGCGTGAACCGCATATTCTCTGAAGCAGGTTTTAGGCGATTGGATGCCTATTATGATCAGAGTAATTTTGTGTATAACTTCTTTAAAATCAGAGTTATACAGAGCCATATAATCATTAGTTAGGCATCTAGTGGGCAGCCGCAAAAGTTTTGATAGGTTCAGCTTCGGCTGACGTGGCCAAGTTTTGGGTGGACTCCACGGCAGGATAGAGTCGTTTAAGTTTG